>NZ_JBEXSX010000015.1:0-160956 GCF_040613835.1 Streptomyces sp. NPDC006207
GCTGCACACCTACAATCACCACCGCGGACACACCGCGCTGAACGGCAAACCACCCGCCAGCCGCGTCCCCAACCTCACAAGGCAATACACCTAGGCCATGTCGTCACACGGCCCAGCGCCGGTGTCAGTCGCGGACGATCACCTGGGCGTGGTCACTCGCGCCGAGTTCCCGGAGGGTGCGGTGGATCCTGCGCAGAGCGCCGTCCCTGTCCACGTCGTCGTCGACCTCCAGGTCGAGGTGGCAGCTGCCCATGCCGGTCCCGGCGCCCGTGATCTCGCCGTCGGCCTCGAACGCGGCTGCGAGCGCCTCCTCGACCTCGTCGCGGTCGAGGGGCAGGGCCGTGAGGACGATCTCCACGAACACCGCGCGACCTCCTGCGAACCGGGTACCGGTGCACCCTGACGGCGACCGCGCCGGCCCGCTCCGGGCGACCCTTACCCTTGACCCTTGTGTCCTCTCTGCAAGCCGCCCTCGCCGGTCTCCTCGACGGGCTCCCGCCCGGCCGTGCCACCCAGGCCGTCGACCGGCTGATCGCCACCTACCGGGGGCGTACGCCCAGCAGCACTCCGATCCTCCGCGACCGCTCCGACGTCGCCGCCTACGCGGCGTACCGCATGCCGGCCACCCACGCCGCGGTCGGCGCGGCGCTGGCGGAGTTCCGGGCCCGTGCGGGGGAGTGGGCCCCGGCGAGCCACCTGGACGTGGGCGGCGGGACCGGCGCCGCGACCTGGGCGGTCGCCGACGCCTGGGAGGACGGGACGCACACCAGCACCGTCCTCGACTGGTCGGACGCGGCGCTCTCGCTCGGCCGGGAGCTGGCCGCCGGGGCGGAGCACACCGCCGTGCGGGACGCGCGCTGGCACAAGGCGCCGCTCGGCACCGGGGCACGGCTGCCCGAGGCGGACCTGATCACGTTGTCGTACGTCATCGGCGAGCTCACGGAGACCGACCGCGACGCGGTCGTCGACGAGGCGGCGCGCGCCGCGGCCGGCGCCGTGCTCGTCGTCGAACCGGGCACCCCGGACGGTTACGCCCGGGTCCTCGCGGCGCGCGAGCGGCTCATCGCGGCCGGCTTCCACGTCCTCGCCCCCTGCCCCCACGACGGCACCTGCCCGGTGCAGGCCCCGGACTGGTGCCACTTCGCGGCCCGGGTCGCCCGCACCTCGCTGCACCGGCAGGTCAAGGGGGGCTCCCTGCCGTACGAGGACGAGAAGTTCAGCTACGTCGCGGCCGCCCGCTTCCCCGCGGCGGGCGACGGCTCACCGGACCGTGTGGTGCGGCATCCGCAGATCCGCAAGGGACAGGTCCTCATCGACCTGTGCACGGTCGAGGACGGCCTGCGCCGCGACACCGTCAGCAAGCGGCACGGCGCGCTGTACCGTGCCGCCCGCGACGTCGCCTGGGGCGACGCGTGGCCGCCTCCTGCGGCGGAACCGGAGTAGCCCCGGGTCCGCGGGGCGACGGCCTGCCGCCGACGGCGTGCGGCACCGCGCGGGGCGCAGGGCCGCACCCTGCCGCGCGCTCACCGGTCGCCCAGCACCGCCATGGCCGCGTTGTGGCCCGGGACGCCGCTGACCCCGCCGCCGCGCACCGCGCCCGCCCCGCACAGCAGCACGTTCGCGTGCGCGGTCCCCACGCCCCAGGCGCCGCCGCCCGACTCCGCGTAGGGGAACGCCAGGTCGCGGTGGAAGATGTGCCCGCCGGGCAGGCCGACCTCCCGCTCCAGGTCGAGCGGGGACTTCGCCTCGATGCAGGGCCGCCCGTCCGCGTCCACCGCCAGGCACTCCGCCAGCGGTTCCGCGAGCACCGCGTCCAGCTGCGCCAAGGTCGCCTTGAGGAGGGTCTCCTTGGCCTGCGCGGGGTCGTCGGCGAAGAGCCGCGCCGGGGCGTGCAGCCCGAAGAGGGTGAGGGTGTGCACGCCTTGGGCGGCCAGGTCGGGGGCGAGGATCGACGGGTCCGTCAGCGAGTGGCAGTAGATCTCGGACGGCGGCGCCGTGGGCACCGCGCCCTCGGCCGCCTCGCGGTAGGCCCGGTCCAGCTGGGTGTACGACTCGGCGACGTGGAAGGTGCCGGCGAAGGCGTCGCGCGGGTCGACCGCGGTGTCGCGCAGCCGCGGCAGCCGCCGCAGCAGCATGTTCACCTTGAGCTGCGCGCCTTCGGGCTTCTGCGGGGCCGCCTCGCCCAGCAGTCCGGCCAGCGCGTACGGGGAGGCGTTGACCAGCACGTGCCCCGCGCCCACGCTGCCGCCCTCGAACGACACCTCGGCCCGCGTGCCGTCGGTTGCGACGGCCGTGACCTCGGTGCCGGTCAGGATCTCCGCCCCGGCCGACCGGGCCGCGTCCGCCAGGGCGTCGGTGAGGGCGCCCATGCCGCCGACGGGCACGTCCCAGTCACCCGTGCCGCCGCCGATGACGTGGTAGAGGAAGCAGCGGTTCTGCAGCAGGGAGGGGTCGTGCGCGTGGGTGAAGGTGCCGATCAGGGCGTCGGTCAGCACCACGCCGCGCACCAGGTCGTCCTCGAAGGCGGCCTCGACGGTCTCGCCCAGCGGCCGCTCGAACAGCGCCGACCAGGCCTCCGGGTCGTCCACGGTCCGCTCCAGCTCGGCCCGGGACGGCAGCGGCGCGGTCAGCGTCGGGAAGACGCGCTCGGCGACCCGCTGCGTCATGCCGTAGAAGCGCTGCCAGGCCTCGAAGTCGCGGTCGGAGCCGGTCAGCCGGACGAAGCTCTCACGGGTCGCGGACGGCGACTCGGCGTCGACGAGGAGCCCGCCGTCGCCGTACGGGGTGTAGGAGGAGATGCGGCGGCGCCGGACGGCGAAGCGCAGCCCCAGGTCGTCGACGATCTTCCGGGGCAGCAGGCTCACCAGGTACGAGTACCGGGACAGCCGTGCGTCCAGACCGGTGAACGCCCGCGTGGAGACGGCGGCGCCGCCGGTGCCCGGGAGCCGCTCCAGCAGGAGCACGGAGCGGCCCGCGCGGGCGAGGTACGCGGCGGCGACCAGGCCGTTGTGGCCGCCGCCGACGATCACGACGTCGTACGAGGGGTGAAGGGGCAGCTGCGACATGGGCCCTTTCGTATCACGCTCAGTCGCGCAGCTCCATGGTGCAGCACTTCACGCTGCCCCCGGCCTTGTGCAGTTCGGACATGTCCACCGGCACCGGCTCGAAGCCGCGCTCGCGCAGCCGCCGCAGCAGCCCGGTGGCCCCGGAAGGGACCAGGACGTTCAGGCCGTCGCTGACGCAGTTGAGCCCGAAGGCCGTGGCGTCCTGGCGGGTGGCGGTCAGAGCGTCGGGGAAGAGCCGGCGCAGCACCGCGCGGCTGCCGGGGGAGAAGGCGTCCGGGTAGTACATGATCTCGTCGCCGGCGAGCACGCACAGCGCCGTGTCGAGGTGGTAGAAGTGCGGGTCGGTGAGCTCCAGGCCGATGACGGGGCGGCCGAAGAACTCCTGGAGCTCGGCGTGCGACAGCGGGCTGCTGCGGAAGCCCTTCCCGGCCAGCAGCCAGCTGTCGGTGACGGCGAAGTCCCCCTCGCCCTCGTTGACGTGGTGCGGGTCGTGCACCTCTCCGTAACCGCGGTTCAGGAACCACTCGCGGTGCGCGGGTGCCTCCGCGGCCCGCTCGGCGTTGGCGAAGCGGGCGCCGAAGACCCGGCCGTCGACCACGGTGGCGCCGTTGGCGGCGAAGACCATGTCCGGCAGGCCCGGCAGCGGCTGCAGGATCTCGACGGTGTGCCCCAGCGAGCGGTAGCGGTCACGGAGGTCCTCCCACTGGAGCAGGGCGAGCGCGGGGTCGACCGGCTTCGTGGGGTCCATCCAGGGGTTGATGGAGTACGTGACGCGGAAGTACGTGGGAGGACACATCAGATACCGGCGGTACGAGGCGGTGCGCGCTGCGCTCAATGAAGGCTCCTCGCGGTGTGGTTGAGGCCGTAGTGACATGGTGGACCCACAGCGGACACCCCGCACCGGATTGCGGACGCAAACACCCCCCCCGGCGGAGCCCTCCCAGAAGCACGAGGAGGCCGTCTGCCGGGTTGTCCAAAGTTCCCCTTATGATTCGGGGGTGTTCGATTCCAGGCACATCAAGACCTTCCACACCGTGGTCACGGCCGGCTCCTACTCGGCCGCTGCGGTGGCGCTGGGCTACACCCAGCCCGCGGTCACCCAGCAGATGAAGGCCCTGGAGCGCTCGGTGGGCACCGCGCTCTTCGTCCGCGTCGGGCGGCGCATGCGGCTGACCGAGGCGGGTGAGGCGCTGGCGCGGCACGCCGAGACGATCCTCGACAGCATCACCGTGGCCTGGGAGCAGATAGGCGCGGTGACCCGGCTGGAGACCGGCCGGGTGAGGCTGTGCGCCTTCCCCAGCGCCAACGCCACCTTGATCCCCGAGGCGCTGGCCCTGCTCGCGGCCGAGCACCCCGGGATACGGGTCGAGCTGCTGGGGGACGAACCGCCCGACTCGCTGGAGCGGGTCACCCGCGGCGAGTGCGACATCACCCTCGCCTTCACCTACCCGGGGCTGCACGAGGCGGTGCCGGACGACCTGGTCGAGATCCCGCTGCTGGAGGACCAGCTCATGGTCCTGATGCCGGCCGGGCACCGGCTGGCCAGGTCCCGCTCGGTCAGGCTCGGCGACCTGGCCGACGAACGCTGGATCGCCGGCTGCATGCGCTGCCGGGTCAACTTCCTCCACGAGTGCGCCGAGCTGGGCTTCGCCCCCGACATCGCCTTCGCCACCGACGACAACCTCGTGGTCCAGTCGCTGGTCGCGGAGGGGCTGGGGGTCGCGATGATGCCCGGGCTGGTGCTGTCCTTCATGCGGCTGGACCGGGTCACCGGCCGGCCGCTGGACCCCGTCTCCCGCCGCCGGGTCGCGGCGTACGTGCCGCGCGACCATCTGCGGATCCCGGCCGCGGCCCTGGTGCTCGACGCGCTCAAGGCGGTCGCCGAGCGGCGCAGCGGCTGCTGACCCGCACCCCATCCATAAGGAGGGGCAAAGCGGGGTGAAGGAACTGTCAGTGGACGCGCGGGCTCGTACGCACGGACGCTGCGGACATGACCTCCGCGACCGTTCCGGCGCTCTCCGCGCCCACCGCCCGGCTGGCCCGCCTCGTCGACGAGGTGCGCGAGACGGTCGGCCGCGGCCTGCCGCCCGGCCCGACGGCCCACCTGGTGGGCGAGCGGCTCGCGCCGCACCTCGGCGCCGCCGACCTGCTGGCCGAGCGGCACCGCGAGGGCGACCCGGACCGCTACCGGCAGCACATCCTGCACGCCGAGGAGGACGGCAGCTTCTCGATCGTCGCCCTGGTCTGGCTGCCGGGGCAACGGACGTCCATCCACGACCACGTCTCCTGGTGCGTCACGGGGGTGCACCAGGGCCAGGAGCACGAGCGCCGCTACCGGCTGGTCCCCGACGGCACCGGCTCCCGCCTCGTCCCGACCCAGGACGTCGTCAACGTCCAAGGCGAGGTCTGCGGCTTCGCGCCGCCCGGCGACATCCACCAGGTGTGGAACGGCGGGACCGGCAAGGCCATCTCGCTGCACATCTACGGTGCCGACATCTCCCGCCTGGGCTCCAGCGTGCGGCGGGTCTACCGGCTGCCGGTCGGCGAACGGTGAACCTCCGCACCGCGACGCGCACCCCCGTGCCCGTCCCCCGTGGGGCGGCGCCGACCGCCCGCCCCGCCGCGTCCCACGCCGGAGGCGGCGCGGGCCGCCGCCGGGCCGTCGCGACCGTGCTGCCCGGCCTGCTGGTCACCGCCCTCGGCGCCGTCCTGGCGACCGCACTGCACCGGCTGCTGCCCGCCGTGCCGGTGCCCACCACCGCCGTCCTCCTCGGCATCGCCGCCGCGAACCTGCCGGGCCTGCGCGCGACCCTGCGCGGCCGGGCCCGGCCGGGGCTCACCTTCGCCGGGAAACGGCTGATGCGCATCGGCATCGTGATCCTGGGACTGCAGCTGGGCCTCGACGACGTGGTCGGCCTCGGCTGGGCCACGGCCGGCATGGTGGTGTGCGTCGTGGCCGCCACCTTCTGGGGCACCCTCTGGCTCGGCCGCCGCATGGGCCTGCGCGGCGACCAGCCGCTGCTCATCGCCACCGGCTACTCCATCTGCGGTGCCTCCGCCATCGGCGCGGTGAGCCAGGTCAGCGGCAGTGACGAGGAGGACGTGGCCGCGTCCGTCGCCCTGGTCACGCTCTGCGGCACCCTCGCCATCGGCGTGCTGCCGCTGCTGCACCACCCGCTCGGCCTGGACGACGTGCAGTTCGGCCGCTGGGCCGGAGCCGGCGTGCACGACGTCGGACAGGTCGTCGCGACGGCCCAGACCGCGGGCCCGGCGGCACTCGGTGAGGCGGTGCTCGTCAAGCTGATGCGCGTCGCGCTCCTGGCACCCCTGGTCGCAGCCGTCGCCTACGCCCTGCGCCGGCGGCACGCCATGTCGGGTGCCGCGGGGCCGGACGCCGCCGCCTCCGCGCGGCGGACCCCGCTGCTGCCCCTGTTCGTCGTGGGCTTCCTCGTCATGATCGCCGTGCGCAGCACCGGAGTCCTGCCGGCCGGCGTGCTCGACGGAGCACAGCAACTGCAGCAACTGCTGCTGGCCATGGCCATGGTGGGGCTCGGCAGCATGGTGCACCTGCGCGCCCTGGCGCGAACCGGGCCGCGTGTGGCCGCCGTCGGCCTGATCTCCTGGACCCTCATCGCCACCGTCTCCTACGCCGGTGTGCTCCTCACCAGTTGACGACCCCGGCCGGCGGCCCGACGACGAGCGCGGTACCGGCCTGCTGGATGGTGCCGTCCAGGGCGGAGCCGACACCCGTCTTCCCGGCAGGGACGGTGGCCATGAGGCCGCCGACGGCAAAGCCGGTGCCATGCACCCGGCACCCCGCCCGGGCCCGCCTCTAAGGTGAGCGCATGCCGACACCGCAGACCGACCCCGACGACGCCCTGCTCCCGGACACCCGCCGGGCCCTGCTGCACCGCGTCGCGGTCGCCCAGTCCAGCAGCCGCACCCCCTCCCTCGTGGGGGCCGTCGTCCGGGACGGCGAGGCCGTGTGGACCGGAGCGCGCTCCTGCGTGGACGGGCATGCCCCGGACGGGGACACCCAGTACCGGATCGGCTCCCTCACCAAGACCTTCGTGGCCGTCCTGGTGATGCGGCTGCGCGACGCGGGACGCCTCGGGCTGGACGACCCCGTCGAGAAGCACATCGGCGGCACCCCCGCCGACGGGGTCACCGTGCGCCAACTCCTCACCCACACCGCCGGACTGGCCGCGG
This sequence comes from Streptomyces sp. NPDC006207, assembly GCF_040613835.1. Taxonomy (NCBI): domain Bacteria; kingdom Bacillati; phylum Actinomycetota; class Actinomycetes; order Kitasatosporales; family Streptomycetaceae; genus Streptomyces; species Streptomyces sp. NPDC006207. Next base: position 7,275 of record NZ_JBEXSX010000015.1, read on the forward strand.
AGACCCCCGGCCCCTGGTGGGAGCGCACGCCCGGCGCGCTGCGGCCGGAGACGGCCGACCTCCTCGGCGGGACGCCGCGGCTGCACCCCGCCGGCGAACGCCACCACTACTCCAACCCCGGGTACGCCCTGCTCGGCGCCGTCGTCGAGGCGCTCCACGACGGCCGGCCCTGGGACGAGGTGCTGACCGCCGAGGTCCTGGAACCGCTGGGGATGACCCGTACGACGCGCCGCCCGCAGGCCCCGCACGCCGGCGGCTGGGCCGTCCACCCGTACGCCGAGCTGATGATGGCCGAGGCCGTGCAGGACACCGGCCTGATGGCCCCCGCGGGCGAACTGTGGTCGACCGCCGACGACCTGTGCCGCTGGGCCGCCTTCCTCGCCGCGGGCGACGAGCGCGTCCTGGTGCCCGCGACGCTGGAGCAGATGCGCCGGCCGGCCGCGCCGGGCGGTGACCAGGGCCTCGGCGTGCAGCTGATGAATACCCCGGACGGCCGGGTTCTGGTGGGGCACGGCGGCTCGATGCCCGGCTTCGTGGCCGGGCTGTGGTGCGACACGGAGGAGGGACTCGGCGCGGTCGTCCTCGCCAACTCCACCACCGGCGCCCCGACCACGACGATCGCCGCCGACCTGCTGCGCATCGTCGCCGAGCGCGAGCCCCGCATCCCGGAGCCCTGGCGGCCCGACTCCGACCCCGACCCGGAGCTGCTCGCCCTCACCGGCCCCTGGTACTGGGGCACCGCCCCGCACGTCCTGCGCCTGCGCACCGGCCGCGACCTGGAACTCACCGCCCTGTCCGGCACCGCCCGCGGCGCCCGCTTCCGCGCGGAACCGGACGGCACCTGGACCGGCCTGGACGGCTACTACGACGGCGAGACCCTGCGCGCGGTGCGCGCCCCCGACGGCACCGTCGGCCATCTCGACCTCGGCTCCTTCGTCTTCACCCGCACCCCCTACGACCCGGCGGCCCCGGTCCCGGGCGGAGTCGACCCCTCGGGCTGGACCTCCCCCCTCGGCTAGGCCGCGTCCCCACATCAGCTCCCCCAGCTCCGCTGGGGGTGCCCCACCGCCCGGAGGGCGGGCCCAGCGGCTCCCCCGGCTCCGCTGGGAGGTGCCCCCAGGTGCGGTGCATCGCAAGGCGGAGAGTCGTCCTCGTAGTGGGCTACTCGGACGATTCGACAACTCCCCCTAGCCGAAGGCTGGGGGGAGTGCCGTGCCTGGGGGCACCTCCCAGCGCCAGCTGGGGGAGCGCCGCGGGGCAGGCAGGACTTTGACGACGCGGCCTGCGCGGTACGGGCGCCCGAACGGCGGGGACCAGCCGGGCCGTCGCGGGTCAGGGGATCAGGCGGTCAGCGGGAACTCGCGGCCCAGCGCGGCGAAGACCGCCGAGTTGTGGGCGAAGGCCCGCCGGCACTCCTCCACGACGCGCTGCTTCTCGAGGTCGTCGACCGGCAGGGCGTCCAGCAGGCTCCGGTACTCGCGCTTGAACGCCGCGGGGTTGCCGATCGCGTCGAAGACGTAGAAGCGCACGCCGTCGCCCTTGCGGGAGAAGCCCCAGGTCTTCTCCGCGATGCCGCGGATGACCTGCCCGCCCGAGAGGTCGCCGAGGTAGCGGGTGTAGTGGTGGGCGACGTAGCCCGCCGGCCACGCGCGGGCGGTCTCGGTGACGCGGCGGGCGTACGCGAGGGTCTCGGGCAGCGCGCCGGCGCTGTCGCGCCAGCCGGGGGCGAGCAGGTGGTCCAGGTCGCGTTCCAGGGCGGCGACGCGCATCAGCTCCGGACGCAGGAAGGGCCCGGCCACGGGGTCGCCGGCCAGTTGCGCGGCGGTGTCCTCCAGCGCCCGGTAGACGAACCAGAGCTGCTCGGTGTAGCGCGCGTACGCTGCGACCCCCAGGCGGCCGCCGAGCAGGTCGCCGATGAACGTCGAGGTCTCGGCCTCGGTGTGCCGGTCGTGGCTGGCGGAGCGGATGACGGCCGAGAACGGTGCGGTCGCGGAGCCGTGGGCTGGCGTCAAGGGAATCCTCCTGCGTCGGGCCTGCAGGAATCGTCGCAACTTAGGGGACCCTAAGTCCATGGGTTGCCGACAACCTGTCGGGAAACCAGGTTAGCGCGGATCCGCCCTCCGGGGCGGACGGCGCGTCGTCCCGCGGGTGACGGTGGTCACGGAGGGGAGGCCGGTGCCGGTCGCCGCCCCGGGTGCCGCGGGCAGCGGGGACAAGCGGGGACAAGGGAAACGTGCCCGGATCCGCCCGGGACGGGGGACGCCCTGCAGGGGGACCCCGCGCGCGGCCGGAATGCGGACGGGGAGCAGGATGGTTTCCACCATCCGTGGATTCCGCTCACGGCCTTTCCCTCGTTACGTAGGGTGGAGCAAGGGTTCACGGGGCGAGGAAAGGGGCTCGATGGTCACCAAGGGCAGGTTGTCCGACTGGCTGCGCCGCAAGGCGGGGGAGCGCGGTGCCGGAGTGGACGGGGCCGCGGTCCGCGCGGCCGCCGGTGGCCGGAACGGGGACGACCTGCGCCGGGACGAGCTCCTCCTGGAAGCCGCGGACGCCGGCCTGCCGCTGGCGCCGGCCGCCCACCCGTCGCCCGTGTCCGGTTACCGCTGTTCCTGCGACCGGATCGGCTGCCCCACCCCGGGCACGCACCCCGTCTCCTTCGCCTGGCAGACCCAGGCCACCACGGACGCGGAGCAGGTCAGGCGCTGGCTGCGCGCGCACCCCCTGGCCAACTTCATCACCGCCACCGGCATCGCCCACGACGTCCTGGACGTACCCGCCGAGGCGGGCCGGATCGCCCTGGAGCGGCTGGCCGCCGAGGGTTCCGCGGCCGGGCCCGTCGCGGTCTCCGACGGGCGCATGCTGTTCTTCACCGCCACCCGTGCCACGGCCGACGAGGACGAGTGGTGGCCGTGCGAGCTGGACTGCCATCCCGAGACCCTCGACGAGCACCCGGGCCTGCGCTGGCACCACCGCGCCAGCTACGTGCTGCTCCCGCCCTCGCGTCTGCCCTCCGGCGCCACCGTCGCGTGGGTCGCCGGCCACGGCCCCGAGCAGGTGCTGCCCGACCCGCTGCCGCTGCTCGGGGTGCTGACCGACGCCTGCGCCCAGGTCGAGCCCGAGCCCGAGACGGCCGGCTGGCTGCACTGACCCCGGCCCGGGGGCCGTGAAGCGGTCGGGAGCCCGGCGGCCTCAGCCCTCGTCACCGACCGGAACCGCTGCGGACGGCCTGACGGCCGGCGCGCTGACCCTGCCGGGGCGCAGGAAGAGGAACATCGTGGGCGCGAGGTACAGCGCCCAGACCGCCACCTGCAGCCAGGTCGGGTCCGGCTGGAAGTTGAACACGCCCTTGAGCAGCGTCCCGTACCACGAGTCCGGCGGGATCTGGTCGCTGACGTCGAAGGCCTCGGTCCCCAGCCCCGGCAGCCAGCCGGCCTCCTGCAGGTCGTGGAAGCCGTACGCGAGCACGCCCGCCGCGACCACCACCAGCATGGCGCCGGTCCAGGTGAAGAACTTGGCCAGGTTGATGCGCAGCGCGCCCCGGTAGAACAGCCAGCCCAGCACCACCGAGGTCAGCAGGCCCAGCACCGCGCCCACCAGCGGGCGCACGCCGTCGTCGGTGGCCTGCACGGCGGTCCAGATGAACAGGGAGGTCTCCAGCCCCTCACGCCCCACGGCGAGGAAGGAGGTGATCACCAGTGCCCCGGTGCCCATGGCGATCGCGACGTCCAGCTTGCCGTGGAGTTCGGCCTTCAGGTGCCGCGCGGTGCGCCGCATCCAGAAGACCATCCAGGTCACCAGGCCGACCGCGACGATCGACAGCGAACCGCCCAGCGCCTCCTGCGCCTCGAAGGTCAGCTCGGAGGAGCCGAACTGCAGGGCGGCGCCGAAGGCCATGCTCACCAGGACCGCGGTGCCGACGCCGAGCCAGACCGGCGGCAGCTTGTCCTTGCGGTCGGTCTTCACCAGGTACGCGACCAGGATGCAGACCACCAGGCTGGCCTCCAGGCCCTCACGGAGCCCGATCAGGTAGTTGGCGAACACCGCCGGTCACTTCCTCTCAGTCGTTCTGGAAGAGCTCGCGGCCCCACCAGTCGTCCTTGTCCCGGACGCCCGGCGGTACGGCGTAGACGGCCGAACCCACGTGCTGGATGTACTCGTTGAGGGAGTCGAGCTTCGCGAGCCGCATCTGCAGCGGCACGAAGCCGTCCCGGACGTCGCGCTGGTACGCGATGAAGAACAGCCCGGCGTCCAGGCGGCCCAGGCCGTCGGTGCCGTCGGTGAAGGAGTAGCCGCGGCGCAGGATCGTCACACCGCTGTTGTCCGGGTGCGCCAGCCGGACGTGCGCGTCCGGGAGCATCGCCTTGAAGTCCGGGGCGTCGTGCTCGCGCTGCCTGCCGATCGGAGCGCCCTCGCCCTTCGTCCGGCCGAAGATCTGCTCCTGCTCCTGCAGCGGGGTGCGGTCCCAGGTCTCGATGTGCATCCGGATGCGGCGGGCGACGAGGTACGAGCCGCCGGCCATCCAGGACGGGCCGTCCTTGGCGGACACCCACACGTGCTCGTCCTGGGTGGCCCTGTCGGAACCCGCGACGTTGTGCGTGCCGTCCTTGAAGCCCATCAGGTTGCGCGGGGTCTGCTCCTCGGGAGTGGTCGAGGAGGTCTTGCCGAAGCCGAGTTGCGACCAGCGCATCGCGACCTTGCCGAAGCCGATCCGGGCCAGGTTGCGGATGGCGTGCACGGCCACCTGCGGGTCGTCCGCGCAGGCCTGGACGCACAGGTCGCCGCCGCTGCGGTTCGGGTCGAGGGCGTCACCGGGGAACTTGGGCAGGTCCACCAGCGCCCCGGGGCGGTGCGCCTTCAGCCCGAAGCGGTCCGCGCCGTCCTTCGTCGTGAACAGTGAGGGGCCGAAGCCGATGGTGAGGGTGAGCCGGGAGGGCTGCAGGCCCAGCGCCTCACCGGTGTCGTCCGGCGGGGCCTCGGCGAGGCCTCCGACCGCGCCCTCGCCGACCGGCCGGCCCTGCGTCATCTTCCGGGCGGCGTCGGTCCATTCCTTCAGGAGCGCGACCAGTTCCCCGCGGTCCTCGGTCTTGACGTCGAAGGACGCGAAGTGGAGCCGGTCCTGCACCGGGGTCGTGATGCCGGCCTGGTTCTCCCCGTGGAAGGCGATCGCGCTGCCCGCGGCGCCCGCGGGCTGCACGTCGTCCCCGGAGCGGACCGCGGCCACGGCGCCGCCGGCCGCGGCGGCCGCGACGACGACACCCGCACCGGTCCAGCCGAGCACCTTACGACGCGACGTGACACTCTCATCGGACATGGTCCACAGCCCCCGGGGTTACTTGGCGACAGCCGAGGCGAGCTTCGACAGGGGCTCGGCGAGCGCGTTGACCGCGTCCGAGAGCTCCTTGCGCTGGTCCTTGCCGACGGTGTCGTAGGAGACGAACTCCGTGGTGCTGCCGCCCTTGCGGTACTTGTCGAGCAGCGCCGTCAGGGCCGGGAACTGCTTGTCGAGGTCGGCGGTGAGCGCCGCGTCGTTCTCGGCGGCGACCGGCTTCAGCAGTTCGTAGGCCTTCATCGCGCCCTCGACGTTGGCCTGGAAGTCCGACAGGTCGGTGTGGGAGTAGCGGTCCTCCTCACCGGTGATCTTGCCGGTGGCGACCTCGTCCAGCAGCTCCTTGGCGCCGTTGGCCATGCTGGTGGCGGTGATGTCGGCCTTGCCGACGCGGGTCTGCCAGTCCTTCAGGTCGGTGACGAGCTGGTCGGCGAGGGCGCCCTCCTCGGCCCCGGCCTTCTTGTCCTGCCACAGGGACTTCTCCAGCCGGTGCCAGCCGGTCCACTTCTGGCCGTCCTCCAGGCCGTCCTCGCGGGTGTCGGTCAGCGGGTCGATGTCGCCGAAGGACTCGGCGACCGGCTCGGTGCGCTCCCAGCCGACCCGGGAGGGCGCGAAGAGCGACTTGGCCTTCTCCACGTCGCCCGCCTTCACGGCGTCGGCGAACTGCTGGACCACCGGGATCGTCTGGTCGGCCTGCTCCTGGGCGTACTTGCGGTACGCGGCCACGGCGGCGTCCAGCCGCGGGTCGCTCTTGGCGGCGCCCTTGCCGGTGACGGTGATCTTCTGGCGGATGCCGTCGCCCTTCATGCCGGGCTTGCAGGCGATCTGGTACGTACCGGCCTTGATCTCGGCGGTGATGGTGGCCTTGGTGCCGGGGCCGATGTTCTCCCGCTCGGTCACGATCTGGTCGCTGGCCGTGTAGACGTAGACCTCGGTGACCTTGGAGCCCTTGTTCTCGACGGCCAGCTGCACGTGCCCGGCCGGGAAAGTCGTCCTGGAGACCTCGCACTTGGTGTCCGTCGCGGTCACCGTGACGGCGTCGGACGCCTTGCCGTCCGCCTTCTCCGCGCACCCGGTGACGGTGACGGCGACCACTATGCCGGCGGCGGCTACTGCGGACATGCGGACGGCGGACATGCGATCTCCAGGCGGCTCGGGAAGCTATGACTTAGGCAAGCCTCTCCTGTGAAAGGCTTGCCTAACCTATCCGAGGCCTATCGCGACACGGCCGCATTTCGGTAAAGGAATCCCCATGAGGAGGTCAAGGCAGCGTCAGGATCTCCGCGCCTGTGTCCGTCACCACAAGGGTGTGTTCAAACTGCGCGGTGCGCTTGCGGTCCTTGGTGACGACCGTCCAGCCGTCGTCCCAGATCTCGTACTCGTGGGTGCCCAGGGTCAGCATCGGCTCGATGGTGAAGGTCATGCCCGGCTTCATGGTCGTGGTCGCACGCGGGTCGTCGTAATGCGGGACGATCAGGCCGGAGTGGAAGGCGGTGTTGATGCCGTGGCCCGTGAAGTCGCGCACGACGCCGTAATTGAATCGCTTGGCATAGGACTCGATGACCCGGCCGATCACATTGATCTGCCGTCCGGGCTTCACCGACTTGATGGCGCGGTTCAGGGATTCCCGGGTGCGCTCCACCAACAGCCTTGATTCTTCGGCGACTTCGCCGACGAGGTACGTGGCGTTGGTGTCCCCGTGCACCCCGTGGATGTAGGCGGTGACGTCCAGGTTGACGATGTCGCCGTCGCGCAGCCCGGTCGAGTCGGGGATGCCGTGGCAGATGACCTCGTTGATGGAGGAGCACAGGGACTTGGGGAAGCCCCGGTACCCGAGGTCCGAGGGGTAGGCCTGGTGGTCGCACATGTACTCGTGCGCGATCCGGTCCAGCTCGTCGGTGGTGACACCCGGCGCGATCGCCTTCGCCGCCTCCTCCATGGCCCGCGCGGCGATCCGCGAGGCGATCCGCATCTTCTCGATCGTCTCCGCCGACTGCACCTCCGGGCCGTCGTACGGCCGCGGCGCGGGCCTGCCCACGTACTCCGGACGCGGGATCGAGGCGGGCACGGGACGGGTGGGGGAGAGCTTGCCGGGAACCAGGACAGACATGTCAGCGAGTGTATCGGCGGCCGGTCGGGCAGCATGGCGGCAGGACGTCGTACGAGGAGGGACGATGGCGTTGTTCAGGCGAGTCCGCAAGCCCGCGGGGAAGCCCGGCGAGTGGTTCTACTGCATCGAGCACCACAAGGTCGAGGAGGGGCCGGAGTGCCCCGCCAAGGACCGGATGGGGCCGTACCCGAGCCGCGCGGACGCGGAGCGGGCGATGGAGACGGCCGCCGAGCGGAACCTGCAGTGGGAGAACGACCCGCGGTGGAAGGACCGCTCACGGGAGGGCGGGGAGGAGTGAGCCCGCCGGGGGCCGACGGGTGCACGATGGAAGGGTGAAGCTCGGGCTGGCCGGCGACACCATGCTCGGCCGCATGGTGGCCGCGCGGCTGGCCGAGGCCCCTCCGGAGGCGCTGTTCTCCGAGGAGGTCGTGGCCGTCGCGCGGGAGGCGGACCTCTTCGTCCTCAACCTGGAGTGCGCGATCTCCGACCGCGGTGAGCCCTGGCCCGACCCCTTCAAGCCCTTCTTCTTCCGTGCCCCGCCCGTCGCCGTGCGCGCCCTGACGCACCTGGGCGTGAGCTGCGTCAACCTGGCCAACAACCACGCCCTGGACTACGGCCGGACGGCGTTGCTGGACACGCTGGAGCACCTGGCCGCCGCGGGGATCGCCGCCGTCGGGGCCGGACCGGACGAGAGTGCGGCGCGCGCCCCGGCGGTGCTGGGCGGCCCCGGGGGTGCGGCGGGCCGCCCGAGCCTGGGCGTCGTCGGTGTCACCGACCATCCGGCGGAGTACGCCGCGGGACCGGACCACCCCGGGGTGGCCTACGCGGACCTGCGCGAGGGCGTCCCGCGCTGGCTCGCCGACGGCGTCGCGAGCCTGGGCGCGCGGACGGCGGCGGTGCTCGTCACCCCGCACTGGGGGCCCAACATGACCACCGGCCCGGCCCGCTACATCCGGGACGCCGCCGGGGCCCTGCGCACGGCGGGCGCCACGCTCGTCGCGGGCAGTTCCGCGCACGTCTTCCACGGCGTGACGGACGCGGTGCTCTACGACCTCGGCGACTTCGTCGACGACTACGCGACCGATCCGCGGCTGCGCAACGACCGCGGCCTGTTCTTCCTCGTCACCTTCGACCCCGCCGGCCACCGCCCCGTCCGGCTGGAGGCGGTGCCGATCGCCCTCGACTTCTGCTTCACCCGGCTGGCCGACCGCGGTGAACGGGCCTGGATCGCCCGGCGGTTCCGGCGCGCCTGCGCCGGGTTCGGGCACCGGGTCACAGAGGAGGGCGGGCGGCTGGTGGTCCGCTGGGACGGCGAAGCTACCGACCCGTAGCACAGACGGCCCCTTGCTGTCCGAGATTCCGAACGGATTGAGGTCCAGACCAACGACGCTCCGTTTCCAAGGGCACGTGGACCGGATCCGACCGACGGCCGGTCGGAGGAAAGGGGCCCCCATGTCCAGGAAACGCACGATGAGCACCAAGCAGAAGATCGCGCTCATGACCGGCGCGGCCACCCTGGCCGGCGGCTTCGCCGTGGTGACCATGAGCATGGGTCATGCCTCGGTGGTGTGCGACGGGCTCGACCAGGCGCTGCGCAACAACGAGAGCTTCATCGCGGCCCAACGCGCCAATCCCGACTCCCAGTCGGCGGCCCGGATCGCCAACCGCGAGGCGGTGATCAAGCAGATCAACGTGCAGCGGGAGGCCTCCGGATGCGGTGCCGCGCAGGCGGCGCCCGCGGCGCCCGCCGCCCCGGCCGGAAAGGGTCAGGGCCAGAACCAGCAGGGCCAGAACCAGGGGCAGAACCAGGGCCAGAACCAGGGTCAGGCCACGCCGCCGGCCGGCGGCGCCGTCGGCCAGGTCGTCTGCGCGGGCTCGACGGTCACCCTCTCCGGCGAGAGCGGCGCGCCCGCCGCCTCCAGCAACCAGTTCCCGCTGGGCACCAAGCTCAAGGTGACCAACCTGGACAACAACAAGTCGACCACGGTGTCGGTGACCTCGACCTCGGGGAGTTGTGCGCTGCTGAACAACGCGGCCTTCGAACAGGTCCGGGAGCCCGGCAAGTTCCTGATCAGGAAGGCGCGCATCGAACGCGTCGGCTGACCGGGGGACCCCGCGGCCGGTCCGGGCCACTGCCGTACCAGGAAGCGGCAGTGGTCCGGACCTCTTGACGGGAGCACGACACTTCGCTTCAATCCGCGTGACAGGTCCAGACCAACGGTCCAGACCACTCGCACAGCGCAGCCCCCCGCCGCCCCCCACTGGGAGGTCACGTGCTCTTCCGTCGTCATGTCCCCCGTACCGGATCGCGCAGATCCCGCATCCTGGCCGGCGTCACCGCCGCCTTCCTCGCCGCCGCGGGCAGTCTGATCGCCCTGCCCGGCACCGCCCACGCCGCCAACCTCGTCGCCAACCCGGGCTTCGAGAGCGGCAGCCTCTCCGGCTGGTCCTGCTCCGGCGGATCGGTCGTCGGCAGCCCCGTGCACAGCGGCACCAAGGCACTCGCCGGCGCCGTCAGCAGCAGCGACACCGCCCAGTGCACCCAGACCGTCTCCGTACAGCCCAACACCGCGTACTCGCTGACCGGTTGGGTGCGCGGCGCGTACGTCTACCTCGGGGTGACCGGCGGCGCGTCCACCTGGACCCCGTCCGCCGCCTCCTACACCCAGCTGACCGTCCCCTTCACCACCGGCGCCTCGCAGACCAGCGTCCAGATCTACGTGCACGGCTGGTACGCGCAGGGCACCTACAACGCCGACGACATCAGCCTCGACGGCCCCGGCGGCGGGGGCGGCGGTGACACCCAGGCGCCCACCGCGCCCAGCGGCCTGACCTCCACCGGCAAGACCTCCTCCAGCGTCTCGCTGTCGTGGAACGCCGCCACCGACAACACCGGCGTCACCAGCTACGACGTCTACCGCGGCAGCACACTGGCCACCACCGTGACCGGCACCTCCGCCACCGTCACCGGCCTGGCCGCGAGCACCTCGTACACCTTCACCGTCAAGGCGCGCGACGCCGCGGGCAACACCTCGGCCGCCTCCAACGCCGTGACCGTCACCACCAACGCGGGCGGTGGCGGGGGCACCGGCTTCAAGCAGGCCGCGCCCTACCTCTACCTCGGCTGGGGCGACCCGCCGAGCCCGTCCACGGTGATGAGCGCCACCGGCATCAAGTGGTTCACGATGGCCTTCATCCTCTCCTCCGGCGGCTGCAACCCCGCCTGGGACGGCTCCCGGCCGCTGACCGGCGGCACCGACCAGTCCACCATCAACGCGATCCGCGCCGCGGGCGGCGACATCGTCCCGTCCATCGGCGGCTGGAGCGGCAACAAGCTCGGCCCCAACTGCTCCACGCCCGAGGCGCTCGCCGGCGCGTACCAGAAGGTGATCGACGCCTACGCCCTCAAGGCGATCGACGTCGACATCGAGAACACCGACGAGTTCGAGAGCGAGGTCGTCCAGGACCGCGTCCTGAACGCGCTCAAGATCGTCAAGCAGAACAACCCCGGCATCCGGACGATCGTCACCTTCGGCACGTCGACGACAGGCCCGAGTTACTGGGGCAACCGCCTCGTCGAGCGGGCCAACGCGCTCGGCGCCAACATCGACGTCTTCACGATCATGCCGTTCGACTTCGGCGGCGGCGCCGACATGTACGGCAACACCGTGAACGCCGCCGAGGGCCTGAAGGCCAAGCTGAAGTCCACCTTCGGCTGGGACGATGCCACCGCCTACGCCCACCTCGGCATCTCCGGCATGAACGGGCTGAGCGACCAGCAGGAGAACACCACCCCGGCCATCTGGACCCAGATCCGGGACTGGGCCAACTCCCACCAGATCGCCCGGCTCGCCTACTGGGCCGTCAACCGGGACCGCCCGTGCCCCGGCGGCGGCGTGACCAGCAACTGCTCCGGCATCAGCCAGAGCACCTGGCAGTTCACCTCGATCACCGCCGGCTTCACCGGCTGATCGGACCCCGCCCCCCACGGGTCAGGCGGCGGAGGACACCGTGTCCTCCGCCGCCTTCCGCATGTCCACGGCGTGCTCGTTGGTCCGGGCGTCGTACGCCATCAGCGTCGGCAGGCAGGCGGCCAGCGCCCCGACCGCCGCCACGCACGCCAGCCCGCCGGTCCACACCGAGGTGCGCAGGCCCAGCAGCGCCGCCGAGCCGCCGGCCCGCACCTGGCCGAACTGGGGGCCGATGGTGAAGGAGAGCAGTTCGATGCCGGCCAGCCGGCCGCGCAGCGCGTCGGGGATGGTCTGGTTCCAGATCGTGGCCCGGAACACCCCGCTGACCATGTCGAACGCACCCGCCAGCGCCAGGAAGGCCAGCACCAGCCATACGTTGCGGGACCAGCCCGCCGCCGCCATGCACAGACCGAAGCCCGCCGCGGCCAGCACGATCGCCCGCCCGTGCCGGTGCACCCGGGAGGACCAGCCGCCGGTGAGGCTCATCAGCAGCGCACCCGCCGGCAGGGCCGCGTACATCAGGCCCAGCGACCAGGGCGCGCCCAGGTCGTCCGCCATGAAGGGGAACACGGCGATCGGGAACGCCAGACCGGTCGCCGCGATGTCCACCACGTAGGTGCCCAGCAGTTCCTTACGGCTCCAGGCGTAGCGCGCCCCCTCCGCGATCGAGCGCAGCGAGGGGCGCTTCGCGTCGTGCGAGGGCGGTGAGGGCCGCAGCCCGAGGCCGAGGACGACCGAGAGGGCGAAGGTGAGGGCGTCGACGGCGTACGCCCACCGCAGGCCCGCGTACGCGATCAGCACACCCGCCAGGGAGGGCGCCGCGATCGCGCCGATCTGCCAGCGCAGCGCGTTCAGCGAGGCGGCGGCGGTCAGTTGCCCGTGCGGGACGATGCGCTGCACGATCGCGTCCAGGGCCGGCCGCTGGAGCCCGCCCAGCGCGCTGGTCAGCGCGGCGACCACGTACAACGGCCAGAGCACCGGCCGCGGCAGCAGGGCGTTGACCAGCAGCACGGCCGACAGCACCCCGAGGGCCGCCTCCGTCCACAGGATGAGCTTGCGCCGGTCCAGGGCGTCCGCGAGCGCCCCGCCGTAGAGGCCGCAGACGATGAGCGGCACCAGTTCGACGGCGCCGAGGGCGCCGACCGCGAGGGTGGAGCCGGTCAGCTCCTTGACCTGGACCGGGACGGCCACGAAGGTCAGGAAGCTGCCGAAGGTCGTGATCAGGCCCGCGCACCACATCAGGCGGAAGTCGCGCGAGGTCCGCCACGGTGCGAGGTCGGGAAGGAGTCTGGACACGAGGACGCATGCTCCGCGCGCTGGCCTCCCGGCGCAACCGGGTTTCTCCCTCCGCCGGGCACGGGCGGGGCACCGGCGGCCCGGTCAGCGCATCAGCCCCGCGGCCGCCAGCCGCTGCCGGACCACCGCGACGGCGGTGTCGTCCAGCGGGACCTGCGGGGGCGCCGTGGCCGCGCAGCCGATGACGCCGCGCAGCCGCAGCGCCGCCTTGAAGGCACCCAGCGCCGAGGAACTCGCGCCCATCGCGGCGGAGTCCGCCCCCGCGTCCACGATGGCGTAGAGCCGCGCGAGCCGGTCCTGCTCCGCCGCGGCCTCGCGCCAGCGTCCCGCGACGGCGTGCGCGTGGAGCCGTACGTAGCCGTGCGGATCCACGTTGCCGAGGCCGGGGACGACGCCGTGCGCGCCCGCCAGGAGGGCGCCGTCCACCGCGAGTTCGGACCCGGTGAGCAGCGCGAAGTGGGAGTCCAGGCCGCGGCGGCGCAACTCGGTGAGCAGTCGGCGCATGGGGCCGTCGGCGCCGCTGCTGTCCTTCAGGCCGGCCAGGGTGCCCTCCTCCGCGAGGGCCAGCACGGTCGCGGCGGGCAGCTTGGTGTGCACCGCCGAGGGGATGTCGTACGCGAACAGGGGCAGCCCGCCCGCCCCGTCCCGCACCCGCCGGAAGTGGTCGGCGATCTCCACCGGATGCGTCGCCGCGTAGAAGGGCGCGGTCGCCACCAGGGCGTCGGCGCCCGCAGCGACGGCGGCCCGCGCGTGCTCCAGGACACGCCGGGTGGTCATGTCGACGACGCCGGCGAGCACGGGCACCCGGCCCCCGACGGCCTCCACGACCGCGGTGAGCGCGGTGCGCCGCTGGGCGTCGGTGAGGAAGGCCGTCTCGCCGCTGGACCCCAGGGCGAAGACCCCGTGCACTCCGGCGGAGAGCACATGCCCGACCAGGGCGCGCAGGCCCTCGGTGTCCACGTCTCCCGTCTCCGTGAGCGGGGTGCACAGAGGTGGTACGACCCCGCGCAGCGGGCGGAGCGGATCGGTCCCGGTTGCGGTCATGGACCGCTTCCTACCAGCTCGCGGGCGGTGGCGACACCAACTGCTCGGCGAGCCGCGCGAGTCGGGGCAGCCGGTCCCGCAGCCGCACCCGGCGTCCGGCCGCCGCGCTGACCAGGTGCTGCAGCACGTCCATGCCGACCTCGGAGGGCTCCGGCGGCACGGTCAGCGCCTCGTGCGCCAGCCCGCGCAGCTCCGGGTCGCCCGCGTCCATCGCCAGCACCGTCGCGCCGGAGCGCCGCGCGTCCTCCACGCGCTCCAGCAGCCCGGCCTCGGCCCGCTCGGGGGTGACCACCAGCACCGTCTCGCCCCTGCGCGCCGCCTCCAGGCGGGCCGTCCCGACCGCGAGGTGCGCAGGCGCGCCCGGCGGCACGCGGTGCCGCACCAGCGTCGGCGACAGCTCCGGCAGCCCGCTCCAGGCGGCCTCGTCGTCCAGATGGGCCGCCATGTGCCAGGGCTCGTACTCCCCGCTGCCGACCAGCAGCAGCCCGCCCGCGGGCCCCCGGCGGACGGACCCGCGCAGGGAGCCGGCGAAGGACCGGGTCAGCTCCGGCCACTCGCTCCCGGACAGCAGTTCACGGACGACCTCGACCCGTACGGCATCCATGCACCGCATCCTCGCGGACCACGCACCGGCCCGGCCCCGCTTCGCGCCGTGCTCACCCGAACGGGTCAGTCCGCGCCGCCCGCGGGCAGGGCCCTGGACACCCGCTCCCGTACGTCCGTGAAGTGCCGCCGCATGGCGGCCCTGGCCGCGCCCGCGTCCCCGGTGCGCAGCGCGCCGACGACGGCGCGGTGGTTGGCGACGACGCGCTCGACCGGGTCGTCGGCGGGCGCCAGGGCGGCGCCGACCTCGTGGTAGGCGCTCCGGAACAGGTCGACGAGCTGCAGCACGAGCTCGTTGCCGCAGGAGGCGTAGAGCAGCGCGTGGAAGGCCCGGTCCGCGTCGGGGTCGTCGACCATCCGGCCGGCGAGCGCGTCGAGTTCGTCCAGCCGCTGCGCCGGTATCGTCCCGGCGACCTCGCCTATCAGGCCGACCTCGAGCAGCTCGCGCACCGCGACGAGGTCGGCGAGGGCGCGCACCCGGGACCGCAGGTGGAAGGTGAGCGAGGGCATCAGCACCCGCAGCGGCGCCTCTCCGACGAACGTCCCCGTGCCGTGCCGGATCTCCACGATGCCGAGCGCCTGCAGCGCGCGCACCGCCTCGCGCACGCTGTTGCGGCTCGCACCGAGCAGGTCCATCAACTGCGGCTCGGTCGGCAGGGTGGCGCCGGGGGCGAGCCGCTGCTCGTGGATCAGCTCGATGATGCGGTCCTGGAGCCTCGGGCCGCGGCTCCTGCCGACGGTTCTGGTCACGGGCGGCCGCCTTTCCCTGTGCTGTCGTGCACTTTTGACGTTCCGTCAGCTGTCCCGTGCGGCCCGCACGGGACAAGGGACGTCCAGCGTCCACCCCGCGGCCGCGCATCGGGAGGCAACACCGATGTCATACCTCACATCCGTCGTCCCCCGAGCCAATACCGGCGTGTACGGGGGCTCTCACGCACCGCGGAGCGGCCGCGACGCGGGGCGGAGCGGGACGCGTCACAACGCCTGCGCGGGCCATGCACCGCCCCCACCTGGCAGGATCGCGGTATGACTGTTGACAGTGGCAATGAGACCCCCGCCCCCAAGGCCCCGGCGAAGGACCCCTGGGAGCTGCCGGACGTGTCCGGCCTCGTCGTCGGCGTCCTCGGCGGCACCGGCCCCCAGGGCCGCGGCCTGGCGTACCGGCTCGCCAAGGCCGGCCAGCAGGTGGTCATCGGCTCGCGCGCCGCGGACCGCGCCCAGGCCACGGCCGACCGGCTCGGCCTCGGGGTGCAGGGCGCCGACAACGCGGAGACCGCCCGCCGCAGCGACGTCGTCATCGTCGCCGTGCCGTGGGAGGGCCACGGCGAGACCCTCCAGGCGCTGCGCGGCGAACTCGCCGGCAAGCTCGTCGTCGACTGCGTCAACCCGCTGGGCTTCGACAAGCAGGGCGCCTACGCCCTGAAGCCGGAGGAGGGCAGCGCCGCCGAGCAGGCCGCCGCGCTGCTGCCGGAGTCCCGCGTCACCGCCGCCTTCCACCACCTGTCCGCGGTGACCCTCGAGGACCCGGAGATCGACTCGATCGACACCGACGTCCTCGTGCTGGGCGACAGCCGTGCCGACACCGACCTGGTCCAGGCCCTGGCCGCGCGCATCCCCGGCATCCGCGGCGTCTTCGCCGGCCGGCTGCGGAACGCGCACCAGGTGGAGGCGCTGGTCGCCAACCTGATCTCGGTCAACCGCCGCTACAAGGCCCACGCCGGTCTGCGCCTGACCGACGTCTAGGCCCGCGGGGGCATGGGGGACAATGGGCGGGTTCGCGACCGACCCGACAGGAGCCGCCCCCCATGCCCCGCCTCGCCCTCTACGCGCTCGTCCTGTGCGCGCTCGCCGTGGCCGCCGCCGTCGTGTCCTTCGTGGAGGGCAGCTGGCTCGGTGTCTTCTGGATCCTGATCGCGGGTCTCACCAGCAACATGTGCTGGTACTACCTGCGCAAGGCGAAGGCCGAGCGGGAGTCCGCCGAGCAGCGGATCACTGGCTGAACGGGTCGCCCTTCCAGAACTGGAAGAAGGCGTAGCCCAGGCTCGACAGCCAGTCCGGGATCCCGAAGAGCGCCATCACCGAGTCGACGAAGCCGAAGAACGCGGAGTTGACCTCGGGGATCCACAGCACACCGAAGACGGCCAGCAGTCCGAACTGCCCGAACGGCTCCAGCTGGCGCCGCGTCCGGTACGACAGCCAGGGCTCGATCACGCCGTAGCCGTCCAGGCCCGGCACCGGCAGCAGGTTCAGGATCGCCGCCGTGACCTGCAGCATCGCCAGGAACGCCAGCGCGGACGCGAAGGGCGCGTGGGCCTGGTCCAGAGAGACGACGCCGAAGGTGAAGGGCAGCATCAGGGCGATCGCGAACAGCACGTTGGTCAGCGGGCCCGCGGCCGAGATGAGGCTGTGCTTCCAGCGGCCGCGGATCCTGCCCCGCTCGATGAAGACGGCGCCGCCGGGCAGGCCGATGCCACCCAGGATCACGAAGATCACCGGCAGCACGATGCTCAGCAGCGCGTGCGTGTACTTCAGCGGGTTCAGGGTCAGGTAGCCCTTGGCCCCTATCGAGATGTCGCCGCCGTGCAGCGCGGTACGGGCGTGCGCGTACTCGTGCAGGCACAGGGAGACGATCCAGCCGGACACGACGAACAGGAACACGGCGAAGCCGGTGCTGGTGGAGAAGTCCGTCCACACCGCCCAGCCCGACACGGCCATGATCGCGGCCAGGCCCAGGAAGATCGGGCTGATCTGCCGTTCACTGCGGGTTGCTGCGGTGGTCATCGTGCGGGCTCCTGCGGAGGCGGTGCGGCATCGGTCGTGGTGCTGGCCGCCCGATCATGCCATCCGGCCGCCGCCGGGCACACCCACGGCGGGATAACGCCCCGGCGACGCCGGACGTTCCTGCGGCCCGTCGGCGACGCCCGGGTCGCGACCGCGTTGCGATACGTCATCGATCGCACCCGCTCCGTCGCCGCTGGGGTCACGGTGGGCGCACCCTGAAGTCGTCCGGGGCCGGGGGGCCCGAGGACGGGGTCAGGACGGGGGAGCCATGACGTGGAAGAGGTTCGCCGTGCCGGCGCTGCTCGGCATCGCCGTGTGCGGCACGCTGACCGGGTGCACCGTGCCGGTGGCGGGTACCACCGGTATCGCCGTGAGCGAGGACGGCAGGCCGTTGGGTGTGATAGTGGTCTGCCACGACCACATCGACGGGGCCACGCTGTACGACTCCGACGCGGATGACGCCTCGGCTCGCCTCGGCAGGTGGAGCCGCGGCAAGCCGGCCACGGGGTTCACGGTGTGGTCGCTGGAGAGCGGCGGCAGGGGCTGGAGCGCAGAGGTGCCGGCGTCCGCCCCCTTCCCACCGCACCGTACGTACAGCCTGTACGGCTGGACCCGGGACGCCTCTTGGTCGACGGCGCACGTGAGGTTCACGGCGGCACAGTTCGCCGGGCTCGAGCCCGGTCAGGTCCGCTGGTTCAAGGGCATGGGGGAGCCGGGCACCGACGGGGATGGCAACGCCACGACGTCGATGGGGGAGTTCCGGGCGGACGCGTGCGAAGGTATGTGACCGGTTCTTCGTCTGCGGCGCCGTTGTGGTTGCGGTTGGGGTTTCTCCCCCGCCGCAGGCGCAACCAAGCCGCACACAACCGCCGGGCAGCCCGGCGCAGCCGCCCGCAGGCGCAAACAACCCGCACACGACAACGGGCCGCAATCACAACCCGGGGGGCGGACTCGGTCGCCGCTCGGACAGAATGGGGGCGTGCGTTACGGCATTCTCGGGACGACCCAGGCTCACCGCGGCGACGGCACCGTCGTGCCGCTGGCCGGTACGCGGCTGAGGGCGCTGCTCGCCGCGCTGGCGCTGCGCCCCGGGCGGGTGCGGACCACCGAGGCGCTGATCGACGAGGTGTGGGAGGGCGAACCACCCGCCGACGCGACCGGGGCGTTGCAGGCCCTGGTCGCCCGGTTGCGCCGGGCCGTGGGTCATGAGGCCGTGGGCTCGGTGGACGGCGGCTACCGCCTGGTCGCCGCGCCGGACGCCGTGGACCTGTACCGCTTCGAGCGGCTCGTGGAGGACGGCGGCCGGGCGCTCGCCGACGGCGACGCCGCCAAGGCCGCCGAGGCGCTGGACTCCGCGTTGGCGCTGTGGCGCGGCCCGGTGCTCGCCGACCTTCCGGACCGTGGGTCCGTCGCGCCCCGCTACGACGCGTTGCGGCTGGACGCCCGGCGGCTGCGGATCACCGCCGAGGTGGCGCTCGGCCGCGCCGAGCAGGTGCTGCCGGAGGCGGTGGAGCTGGCGGTGGCCCATCCGCTGAACGAGGCGGTGCAGGTGCTGCGGCTGCGTGCGCTGCGCGAGGCGGGCCGGGGCGCCGACGCGCTGGTGGCGTACGAGGAGGTGCGGCGCGAGCTCGCCGACACGCTGGGCACCGATCCGGGCCCGGAGCTGCGCGCCCTCCACGCCGAGCTGCTGAATCCTTCCGTCCCCGCCCCCGCCAGGGACGCCGCATCGGCGCCGCCCTCAGGGAGCCCGGCGCGGCTCGGCAACGCGCGGGCCCGGCTGACCAGTTTCGTCGGCCGCGAGGCGGACCTGTCCGCGATCGCCGCGGATCTGGCGGTAGCGCGGCTGGTCACCGTCACGGGCCCCGGCGGCACCGGCAAGACCCGCCTGTCGCAGGAGGCCGGCGACCTGGTCGCCGGGCGCTGGCCGGACGGCGTCTGGTTCGCGGAACTGGCTCCCGTGGAGGACCCGCGCACCGTGGCCGTCGCCGTGGTGAACGCGCTGGGCCTGCGCGAGACGCTGCTGCACGCGGCCTCGGCGACCGAGGCGGCGCTGGCCGCAGAGGCGAAGGGGGCCGCGGCCAAGGACCCGCTGCTGCAGCTCACCGAGTACTGCGCGGAGCGCCGCATGCTGCTGGTCCTGGACAACTGCGAGCACGTGATCGGCGCCGCCGCGGAGCTCGCGGAGCGGCTGCTCGCGCACTGCCCCGGTGTGGCGGTGCTGGCCACCAGCCGCGAACCGCTCGGCGTGCCCGGCGAGCTGATCCGGCCGCTGGACCCGCTGCCGCAGACCCCCGCCCTGCGGCTGCTCGCCGACCGTGGCGCGGCGGCCCGCCCCGGCTTCACCCCGGACGAGGACCCGGAGGCCTGCGCGGAGCTGTGCCGCAGGCTCGACGGACTGCCGCTCGCCATCGAACTGGCCGCGGCCCGGCTCCGGATGATGACGCCCCGCCAGCTCGCGGACCGGCTCGACGACCGCTTCCGCATCCTCACCGCGGGCAGCCGCACCGTGCTGCCCCGGCAGCAGACGCTGCGCGCGGTCGTCGACTGGAGCTGGGGCCTGCTCAGCGAGGCCGAACGGACCGTGCTGCGACGCTTCGCCGTGTTCGCCGGCGGCTGGGACCTGGCCGCCGCCGAGGCGGTGTGCGGCGAGGACGGCGGCGACGTGGACGCCCGTGACGTCGCCTCCGTCCTGGCCTCGCTCGTCGACAAGTCGCTGGTCGTCGCCGACCTCGCCGAGGACGGCGCGCGCTACCGGATGCTGGAGACGATCGGCGAGTACGCGGCCGAACGCCTCGACGAGGCCGGTGAGCGCGACACCGTGGGGCGCCGCCACACCACGTACTTCCGCGAGTACGTGCGCACCGCCGACCCCGAGCTGCGCGGGCCGCGCCAACTGCTCTGGCTGGACCGGCTGGAGCGCCAGCACGAGAACCTGCGGGCGGCGATCCGCCGGGCGGTGGACACCGGGGACGAGCAGGAGGCGCTCTGCCTGGTGCTGGCCTGCAGCTGGTTCTGGGAGATGCGCAACTACCGCAGCGAGATCGGCCACTGGCCGGCCGTGGTGGCCGCGATGAGCCCGGTGGACGCCTTCGCCGAGCCGCTGCGGCTCCCGCCGCTGGACCGCGGGCCGCTGGAGGACCCGCTGCCGATGACGCCGCGGCAACTCACCGAGGCGCGGCGCTGGGTGCGCACCGGCGAGGTGCTGGCGTACATGGGCGAGCACGACGTGTGGAACGATCCGAGGCTGGTCGGGCTGGGCGAGGCGATCATCGAGGCCTACCCGCCGGAGCTGCCGCAGGCCAGCATGCGTCCCGGGCTGTTCCGCGTGCTCGGCGCGATGCTGACCGGTCGCTTCGACCGCATGCCCGAGCTCATCGACGGCACGGTGGAGAGCTGCCGGCTGCACGGCCGGGTGTGGGAGCTGGCGTTCGCGCTGCAGTTCCGCGCCAAGGTGATGAACGACGTGGAGGGCCGGCTCGACGCCTCCATGGACGACATCCGCGAGGCCAGGGAGCTGTTCGGCCGGGTCGGCGACGACTGGGGCATGGCCGAGGCGCTGGCGGCGGAGGCCGAGGCGAGCGCCAACGCCGGCGACTGGGCGCGTGCCGCGGACAGCTGCCGCCTGGCCATCGAACTCGCCCGCAAGCTCGGCGCGTACCAGCACGTGCCGATCATGATGGTCCGCCTCGGCGACGCCCTCGCCAACGCCGGCGACCTGGAGGAGGGGGAACGGCTGATCCGCGCGGGAGTCGCCGAGGCCGCGTCCTTCCGGCCGGTGGGCGACGACGCGGGCTACTACGGCAGGGTGCTGCTCATCGCCCTGCTCGCCCGGCGCGGTGAACTGGACGAGGCCTTCGCGCTGCTCGACGCCATGCAGGCCGACCCGCCGCGCGGCATGCCCTCGTTCATCGTCGGACTGCTCGCCGCCATCCGCGGCTGGCTCACCGGCATGGCGGGCGACCCGTACGGGGGGCTGCGCCATCTCGCGGAGTCCGTCGCCTACATGGAGGGGCATCCGCTCAGCCCGGTCATCGGGCCGCGCATGGGCGTGCTGCTCTTCCCGCCGGGCGTCGCGCTCTTCACCGGGATCGCCGGGCTGCGCAGCGGCGACGACGTCCGCGGCCCCGCGCGCCGCGCCGCGGTGGTGCTGGGCGCGCACGACGCGCTGCGGCAGACCGCCTGCACCCCGTGGGAGCGGACGAGCATGGACGAGGACGCGGTGCGGCTGCGCGGGCACCTGGGCGAGGAGGACTTCGCGGCGGCCTACCGCGAGGGCCGGGGGCTCACCTTCCCCGAGGCGGTCGAGCTGCTGCGCGAGCCCGTCTGACGCGTCCTCAACCCGCCTTCTTGCGGGGCGTCGTCTTCTTCGCCGCGGTCTTCTTGGCCGCCGCCTTCTTCGCGGGGGCCTTCCCGGCGGCCGCCTTCTTCGCCGGGGCCTTGCCGGAGGCGGTCTTCTTCGCTCCGGCCTTCTCCCCGCCGCGGGCGTCGATGCTGGCCTGGAGCGCGGCCATCAGGTCCACCACGTTGTCGGGGGCGGCGGCGACCTCGGCCATCTCGGGGACGGGTTCGCCCTCCAGCCGGGCGGCGACGAGCTCGTCCAGCGCGTGCTGGTACTCGTCGTGCATCGACTCCAGGTCGAAGTCCTCGGAAAGGGTGTCCATCAGGCTCTGCGCCATCTTCAGCTCCTGCGGCCGCACGGTGACCTTCTCCGGCGGCGCCAGCCCCTCCGCGGCGCGGAGCTCGTCGGGCCAGTACATCGTGTGCAGGACCAGCACGTCCTGGTGGACGCGCAGCAGCGCCAAGGACTCGCGGGTGCGCAGCGCGATCTTGGTGACGGCGGCCTTGCCGCTGCTGCTCAGGGCCTCGCGGAGCAGGACGTACGGCTTGGCGGCGGCGGTCTCCGCGCCGACGTAGTAGGCCCGCGACAGGGACAGCGGGTCGATCTCGTCGGCGTCGACGAAGGCGAGCACGTCGATCAGCTTCTTGCTGGGCAGGGGGAGGGCGGCCAGGTCCTCGTCGGTGAGCACCACCGTGCGGCCGGTCTCGTCCTCGTACCCCTTGGCGATCTCCGCGTAGGGGACCTCCTTGCCCTCCTTCTCGCAGTACCGCTTCATGCGGATGCGGCCGCCGTCCTCGGCGTGCACCTGGTGCAGGGAGACGCCGTGCTCCTCGGTGGCCGCGTAGAGCTTGACCGGAATGGAGACCAGCCCGAAGCCGATCGCACCTTTCCACATGGATCGCATACTTTCGTCCCTTTCCGGGGACTTTCCAGACTATGCCCGCCCCGTCAGCCTCGCCCGACCGGCAGACGGTCGAGGTGGACGGCCGCCGTGTGGTCCTCACCCACCTGGACAAGGTCGTCTTCCCGGTCACCGGTCACACCAAGGCACAGCTGCTGCAGTACTACGCCCGTGTCGCCCCGGTGCTGGTGCCGCACGCCGCCGGTCGCCTCGCCTCCTTCGTCCGCGCCCCCGAGGGCCCGCACGCCCAGCGCTGGTTCGCCAAACGCCCGCCCAGTGGCACGCCCGACTGGGTGACCACCGCCGGGGAGGCCGACGAGCCGCACATCGTCGTCGACTCCACCCCGGCCCTGGTCACCATGGCCAACCTCGGCGCCTGGGAGGTGCACGTCCCGCAGTGGACCGTGGCGGGCGGACGCGACGCCCACGACCGCCTCGTCCTCGACCTCGACCCCGGCGAGGGCGCCGACCTCGTCCTGTGCTGCCGGGTCGCCGAACGCCTGCGGCAGATGATGGAGGACGACGGGCTCGTCTCCTTCCCCGTGACCTCCGGCAGCAAGGGGCTCCACCTCTACGCGCCGCTGCGACCCGCCACCGAGGCAGCCGCCACGGGCTACGCCAAGGCACTCGCCGCCCGCATGCGCGACGAGCACCCCGGCCTCGTCGTGTTCTCCATGACGCGCAGCCTGCGCGCCGGGAAGGTCTTCATCGACTGGTCCCAGAACGCCTCCGCGAAGACCACCGCCTGCCCCTACACCCTGCGGCTGCGCGACCGCCCCGGCGTCGCCGCGCCCCTCACCTGGGACGAGGTCGCCTCCTGCCGGAAGGCGGAGGACCTCGCCTTCACCCCGGAGGAGGTCCTGCAGCGCACCGCCGACCACGGCGACCCGCTGGCCGCCCTGGACGACCCCGCCGGCCGCGGCACCCTGCCGTGACGGGCGCCCCCTCGTGACGGATCCCCTCCCGCTCCCCGTGCGCGTCGCCCTCGCCCGCCGCGTCGACACCGTACCCGCGGCCGACGCCCTCCCCGGCGGCTGCGCCTACGAGCCGAAGTTCGACGGCCACCGCATGGTCGTGCTCACCGACCCCGTACGCCTGCAGACCCGTTCCGGCCGGCTCGTGACCCCCACCTTCCCCGAGATCGCGGAAGCCGCCGGGGCCCTGCCGGCCGGCACCGTCCTCGACGGCGAGGTCGTCATCTGGCGGGACGGCCGCGTCGACTTCGGCGCCCTCCAGCGCCGCGCCCTGCGCGGGTCGCGCCGCCGTACCGACCTCCCCGCCAACTACGCGGCCTTCGACCTGCTCGCCACCGCCGGTACCGACCTGCGCGGCCGGCCGTACCACGAACGCCGCACGGCCCTCGTCGCGCTGCTGGAACCGCTCGGGCCGCCGCTGCAGGCCGTGCCCATGACGACCGACCGCGACGAGGCCGTCCACTGGTACGCCTCGCTCGCCCCGGCCGGCATCGAGGGCCTCGTCGTCAAGGGCCGCGGTCAGCGCTACCGCCCCGACCGCCGCGACTGGCTCAAGCTCCGCCACGCCGTCCCGCAGGACGCCGAGGCCATCGGCTTCACCGGCACCCCCCGCGCCCCCCGCGCCCTCGTCCTCGACCTCGGCGACGGCCCCTTCGCCACCGCGCCCCTGGACGCCCCCCTCCGCACCCAGCTCGCCGCGCTCCTCGCCCCCCCGCCGCCCCCGCCCGGCGCGACCCTCGACGACGGCACCCCCTACCGCCCCCTCCCCGCACCGCTCCCCGTCGAGATCCTCCAGGGCGAGGGCCGCCACGCGCTCACCACGGTGCTCCGCCTGCGGCCCGACGCCTGACCGCGGGGAGGAGCGCACCACCCCACCCCGGAAAGGCCGTTGAGCAGTGGTCGGTGCGGGAATACCATGGCGCGTCGCCGCTCGGCCGTCGCGGGGCGACTCCCCCTTCGGCTCCCAGGAGACCCCTTCCGGCATGCGTGCGTTCCTCCAGGCCGTCCGGCTGCTCGTGCTGCTGCTCGGCTTCTACGTCATGGCCGTCGGCCTGCTCGCGTCGATCGTCGCCGCGGACGTCGTCCTCACCGACGTCGCGCTGCGACAGGGCTACGTGACCTTCCTGTTCCTGGGCATCAGCGTCGCCTTCGCCTCACCGCTGGTGTCGGGCCTGTTCGCCTCCGTCCGCGGCGTCAACCGTCACCGGCCGGCCGGGGTGCGGGTGACCGCGGACGAGCAACCGGAGCTGTGGGCGCGTGTGCGCCGGGTGGCCGAGGGCATGGAGACGGCGGCCCCCGTCGAGCTCTGGCTCGTGGCGGAGCCGATGGCGGCCGTCTGGCAGAGCTCCTGGGTGCTCGGCCTGGTCGCCGGGCGCCGGCGGATGGTGCTCGGCATCCCGTACCTGACGGGGCTGACGGAACGCCAGATCGACGCGGTCATCGCCCACGAACTCGGCCACTTCGCCCGGCGCGACACCCTCCTGGCGGGGCTGGCCGCCCGCAACCGCGCGGGCCTGATGCGGGTCCTGGAGCGCTACGCCGAGGACGGCAACGGCATCGGCCACGCGATGGGCTCGATGTTCGCCGGCTACGCCCGCTTCTGCCTGCGGACGACGCAGGCCCAGGCACGCCTCGGGGAACTGGCCGCGGACCGCGCCGCCGCGCGGATCGCCGGACGGGACACCACCGCCGCCGCCCTGCGGCGCATCCCCCTGCTCGACGCCGCGCACACCCGCTACGTCCGGGAGTACGCCGGCATCGGTACCGCGCTCGGTCTGCTCCCTCCGGCCGAGGAGGTGCACCCCGGCTTCGGCGCGTTCCTGGACAGCGGCACCTGGCGGGAGGAGGAGCGGCGGCTGATCGCCGACCCGCCCCGGGAGAAGACCTCGCCCTACGACTCGCACCCCCCGATGCGCGAGCGGGTCGCGGCGATCGAGGCGCTGCCCGAGGACGCCGCCGGGACCGTCCCCGGCGAGCCGTCACCGGCGGGCGCCGGCCTGCTCGGGGATCCCGTGGCAACCGGTGCCCGCACCGTGCTGGCGCTCCCCGGGGCCGCCGGGCTGCGGCAGCTGCCCTGGCGGGACCTGGCCGCCGAGGTGGGGACGGCGGAGCTCGGCGCCGAGACGACGCCGGTGCTCCGGGCCGCCCGCGCCGTCCTGCGCACCCCCGCGGACCTCGGGATGCTGCTGGACGCCCTCGACGCCGGGCGCTGGCCGGAGGTCGTCGACTGCATGCCGCGCCCCGGCCACGGGGGCCACATGCTCCTCGACGACTCCCTGCGGGCGCGTGCCCGCGCCGATGCCGCGGACGGGCTGTACTCCCTGGCGCTGGCGGCCCTGGTCGAGGACGGCCGGGCCCGCTGGGAACTGGACTGGGAACGCGGCAGGCACCTGGAGTTCGACGAGGGCGTCCACGCCGCCCTGGACCGTGCCGTGGACGCGGCCGTGTCCCCGCAGGACGGAGCGGAACCGGACAGCTCGGGCCTGCGGGAACTCCTCGGGCTGCCCGTGGACCGGGCACCGGCTCAGACCTGAGACGTTGCGGCCGGCACCTCACGGGTGCGGGTCCAGCGCAGCAGGGTGTCCGCGTCCCAGGTGTTCACCACCCGCTGCGGAGGGACGCCGCACTCCTCGGCGCGGGCACAGCCGTGGATCTGCCAGTCCAGCTGGCCGGGGGCGTGGGCATCGCTGTCGATGCTGAAGAGGACCCCGGCCTCCACGGCCTTGCGCAGCAGCCGCCGCGGCGGGTCGAGCCGGTCCGGGCGGCTGTTGATCTCCACGGCCACCCCGAAGCGCTCGCAGGCGGCGAAGACCAGGTCCGCGTCGAACTCCGACTCCGGGCGCAGCTTGCCGGCCACCAGCCGTCCCGTGCAGTGCCCCAGCACGTCCACCAGCGGATTGCTGATGGCGGAGATCATCCGCCGGGTCATCTCGTCCCGGTCCATCCGCAGCTTGGAGTGGACGGACGCGACGACGACGTCCAGCCGGTCCAGCAGCTCCGCGTTCTGGTCGAGGGCGCCGTCCGCGAGGATGTCGCATTCGATGCCGGTCAGCAGCCGGAAGGAGCCGGGGAGACGGGCGCCGACCTCGGCCACCACCTCCAGCTGGGCGCGCAGCCGCTCGGCGGTGAGCCCCCGGGCGACGGTCAGCCGCGGGGAGTGGTCGGTGAGCGCCGCCCACTCGTGGCCCAGCTCCATCGCGGTGCGGGCCATCGTCTCGATCGGGCTGCCGCCGTCGGACCAGTCCGAGTGCAGATGGCAGTCGCCGCGCAGCGCGGCCCGCATCCGCCGCCCCGCGTCGCCCTCCGGCCGGTTGACCGCGTCCGCGGCTCCCTCCGCCAGCCGGGTCAGGTAGGCGGGCCGGTGGCCCGCCAGCGCCTCCCGGACGACGGCGGCGGTCTTCGGGCCGAGCCCCTTGACCTCCTCCAGGCCACCCGGCCGTTCCGCGCGCCGCCGGAGTTCCTCCGGCGGCATCGCGGAGACCGTGGCGGAGGCCCCGCGGAAGGCACGGACCCGGTACGTCGGGGCGCCGTCCCGCTCCAGCAGGAAGGCGATCCGGTCCAGCGCCTCGACGGGGTCCATGCCTCCAGGATCAGGTCTTGTTGCGGAACCTCGCCACCGCCAGCGGCGCACTGATCACCGTGATGCCCACGGCCCACATCAGCGTCATCATCGCCGAGTGCGCGACCGCACCGCCGTTGATCAGGTTGCGGGAGGCGTCGGCGAGGTTGGACAGCGGGTTGTAGCGGGTGAAGGCCTCCAGCCAGCCCGGCATGGTCGTGGGCTTGGCGAAGATCGAGCTCCCGAACTGCAGCGGCAGGACGACGATCATGGCGAGTCCCTGGACGGACTGGGGGGTCCGGGCGACCAGACCCAGGAGGATGAAGACCCACATCAGCGAGGCCCCGAAGGTCAGCGACAGCACCACCGCGCCCACCAGCCCGAACACACCGTTGTCCACGTGCAGTCCGAGGATGAAGCCCATCACGAGGAGGATCACCGTGGCGACCAGCGCCCGGCCGATCTCCACCACGATCTTCGCGATCAGCACGGAGGAGCGGGCGATGGGCATCGTGCGGAAGCGGTCCATCACCCCGGTCTTGAAGTCCGAGTTGACGCCCGTGCCGACGGCCATGGCGATGTTCATGCCCATCATGGCCATCAGGCCGGGCACCATGTAGTTGACGTACTTCTCCTGGCTGCCCTCGAGCGCGCCGCCGAAGACGTACACGAACAGCAGCGTGAAGACGATCGGCATCAGCAGCGCGTCGAACATCGACTCCGGGTCCTGCCGGATCTGCAGGACGTTGCGCCGCACGAGGGCGCCGATGTGCCGGAGGTTGGCGCGCAGCCCGATCCGCGGATCGGCGGTGGCGGCCTTGGTGTTCCCCGCGGGGACGGTGACGGCGGTCATGCCGCGAGCTCCTCTCGGTCCCGGGTGCCGCTGCCGCGCGTGACGGCCAGGAACACCTCGTCCAGGCTGGGCAGATGGGTGTCGATGCCGGCGATGGCGAAGCCGTGCGCGCCGAGCGCGGCCACGACGTCCGTCAGCTGCTCGTCGCTGAGGATGGGCACGTTGAGCACCCCGCCCGCGTGGTCCGGCACGGCCTGCGTCCCCGTGCCGAGCGCCGTCGCCATCGCGTCCAGCTCCCCGGGGTCCACCGGCCTCACCTGCAGGGTCCGGCCGCCGACCTTCGCCTTCAGTTCCTCGACCCGGCCGCCGGCGATCACCCGGCCGCGGTCGATGACCGTCAGCTCGTGCGCGAGCTTCTCGGCCTCCTCCATGTACTGCGTGGTCAGCAGCACGGTCGAGCCGTCCGCGACCATGTTCTGCACCTCGTCCCACACCTCGTTGCGGGTGCGGGGGTCCAGGCCGGTGGTCGGCTCGTCCAGGTACAGCACCGCCGGGCGGCCGATCATCGACGCCGCCAGGTCCAGGCGGCGGCGCATGCCGCCGGAGTACTCCTTGGCGGGCTTGCGGGCGGCGTCCGTCAGCGAGAACCGCTCCAGCAGCTCGTCCGCCCTGCTCCGCGCGTCCCGCCGGGACAGGTCCAGCAGCCTGCCGATCATGTAGAGGTTCTCGCGGCCCGACAGGGACTCGTCGACCGACGCGTACTGCCCGGTCAGCCCGATCACCCGGCGCAGCTGCCGGGGCTGCGCCACCACGTCGTAACCGGCCACCATCGCCGTGCCGGCGTCCGGCCGGATCAGCGTGGACAGGATCCGCACCAACGTCGTCTTCCCGGCGCCGTTCGGCCCCAGCACGCCGAGCACGGTCCCCTGCCGCACGTCCAGGTCCACCCCGTCGAGGGCCTTCGTCTCCCCGTAGCGCTTCACGAGCCCCCGCACCCTGACGGCGGCGTCCGCGCTCTTGGCATCTCGTTGTGTCATGCCGCCACGGTCGCGCGCCTCACCGACACGGCGCCGACATATCGCTGACAGCCTCACCGACACGGTGCCGACGCGCCCCCGGCCGCCGACGCGACGCCACCGGAGAACGCCCGAGGGGGGACGCGCACCGCGCGTCCCCCCTCGGGCATCGGCCCTTCAGTGCCTACGTGGTGACCGACACCAGCCGCTGCCCCTGGGACGTGACGACGTCGAACCGTGAGATGGAGTCCGGCTGCATCCCCGCCGACCCGTCCAGCGTGAGCGGGTTGGGCTGGTCGGAGGTGCCGTAGCCGGCCGTCGGGACGCTCCAGGTGCCGACCGTCTGCTGGGAGCCGTCCTTGCCGACGACGACCAGGCGGCAGGTCAGCGGGCCCTGGACCCCGGCGAGGGTGAGGCCGACCTCGCTGCCCCACTTCTTCTCGTTGACACCGACCGTCGCCTTGACGCCCGTGGAGTTGTCGGTGCCCTTGAACTGCTCCGCGTAGACCCTGGCCTGGGCGTCGTCGGAGCCGCCGCCGGAGGCGAGCACCGCGACGGTGGGGCCCGCCACGATCAGCGCCACCGAGGCGGCGAGCGCGAACATCCTGCGCCGGGCGCGGGTCTTGCGGTCGTCCGACACCTTGCCGAGCAGACGTCCGAGCACCTTGTCGCCACTGGGCGGGAGGGGCACTCCGGCGCCGGCGGGAGCGAGTTCGGCGAGTACCGGCACGAGGCCGCTCAGCTCGTCGAGCTGCTGTCCGCACTGGTGGCAGATGGCGAGATGTTCCTCGAAGCGCGCCATGTCGGCGTCGTCGAGCACGCCGAGGACGTACGCCCCGACGTCGACGTGCGGGTCGTGGGGGGTACCTGCCCCGGAGCCGTAACCGTAGACCGTCACGAGGTGGTCACACCCCTTTCCTCAAGAGCGATTTTCAGGGAGCGGAGGGCGTAGAAGACGCGTGAGCGCACGGTGCCGGGCGGTACCCCCAGCGCCGCCGCGGCCTCGTTGACCGTCCGGCCCTTGAAGTACGTTTCGATCAGCACCTGGCGGTGGGCCTCGGTGAGATCATCCAGTGCGTCGGAGATCGTCATCAGCCTCAGGGAGCGTTCGAGTTCGTCCTCGGCCGGGAGTTGGTCGAGGGCGGCCGGGGAGGCCTCCGGGGGCCGTGCCTGACGGCTGCGGTGGCCGTCGATCACGATCCGCCGGGCGACCGTCACCAACCAGGGCCGCAGGGAACGGGCGCCCGGGTCGAGCCGGGACGCGCTCTTCCACGCGCGCAGCAGGGTCTCCTGCACGACGTCCTCGGCCAGGTAGCGGTCACCGCCGACCAGCCGAAGAACGTATGCGAAGAGCGCACCCGCGTGTTCGCGGTAGAGCGCCCGCATGAGGTCCTCTTCGGGGACCCCACCTGAGCGATGGTCGGCCACGAGCGCATCCTGCCCTACTGATCGCTGGGGGTCGAGTCCTCTCAATGCCTGCTGTCCCATCAGTACCCGTCTGACCCGTTCTCGGAGGAGGCGCTCTTCGGCTGCGCGGGCGCCCCGGCCTTCTCGCCGTCCGGGGTGGCCGCGTACCAGGTGCGGTTCGCGCCCTGGCCCTTGGTGTCGCCCGGGTTCTTGTCGCCCGCGAAGTGGTAGAGCGGCATTCCGTTGAGCGTGAGCTGCATCGTGCCGTCGGGGCGCTTCACGCTGCCGACCAGGTTCTGGTCCACGCCCTGCACCTGGGTGTCCGAGACCGCGGCGGCCGGCAGCCACTGGGTCGCGCACTCGCCGGTGCAGGTCGAGGTCGGCGGGTTGGGCTTGTCCTGCTCGAAGCGGTACAGCACCCAGCCCTTCTCGTCGGTGACCAGCTTGCCGAGCTGGGCGTTGTCGACGGTCCGGAGGCCGGGCGCCGGTGCGGGCTGCGACGCCTGGATCGCGCCCACCGGGGGACTGGCATTGTCGACGCCCGCGTTGCAGGCGGTGGCGACGATCAGCGCGGCGGAGGCGAATGCCCCCGCCCCCACCGATCGGCGCAACTTCGGAACGTTCATGCCACGGCCCCCGGCACTTCTCGTCGGTGCTCCGCCCCTGGTGGGCGGTTGCCCACTCATACGGGGGTGAGGGCCGGTGTACTCAACGTCCTCAGAAAAAACTTCCGCCCCGGGGAGGGGGTGCCCGGGGCGGAAGCCGGCGGTGGGTCGCACCGCCTCAGGGGGAAGTCGCGCGTGGCGCCGCGACAGGTCGTCCGAGGGTCAGTGGAAGCTGTGCTCCGCAGCCGGGTAGGCACCGCCCACGACGTCCTCGGCGAAGGCCTTGGCCGCACCGCCGAGGGTCTCGCGCAGCGCCGCGTACTGCTTGACGAAGCGCGGCACCCGGCCGCCGGTCATCCCGGCGAAGTCCGTCCAGACCAGCACCTGGGCGTCGCACTCCACGCCCGCGCCGATGCCGACCGTCGGGATGTGCAGGATCCGGGTGACCTCCGCGGCCAGCTCGGCCGGGACCAGCTCCAGCACGACGGCGAAGGCGCCGGCGTTCTGCACGGCCTTGGCGTCGCGCAGCAGCTGCTGGGCGGCCTCCTCGCCGCGGCCCTGGACCGGGTAGCCACCGAAGGCGTTGACCGACTGCGGGGTGAGGCCGATGTGGGCCATCACGGGGATGCCGGCCTGGACGAGCAGGTCGATCTGCTGGGCGGAGCGCTCGCCGCCCTCCAGCTTCACGGCGCCCACCCCGGCCTCCTTGACCAGCCGGGTCGCGCTGCGCAGCGCCTGCGTCGGACCCTCCTGGTACGAGCCGAACGGCAGGTCGCCGATGACCATCGCGCGCTTGGTGCCGCGCACCACGGCCGCGGACAGCATCGTCATCTCGTCCAGCGTGACCGGGACGGTGCTCTCGTAGCCGAGGTGACAGTTGCCCATCGAGTCGCCGACCAGCAGCACGGGGATGCCGGCCTCGTCGAAGACCGAGGCGGTCATGGCGTCGTAGGCGGTGAGCATAGGCCACTTCTCGCCGCGCTCCTTGGCGGCGGCGATGTCCCGGACGGTGATCCGCCGTGTCCCCTTGCCGCCGTACAGCGCCTTGCTGCTGTCGGGAGCGGGCTGGGCGGGCGTCTGGGCAGCCGGAACGGCATGCGTCATTGCAACTGCTCCTTGTGTCATCTCGAGGCGCCCTGACGGCGTCCCCGGACCGATTCCATGCTGACACGCGCCGCCGTCCGCGCAAAGGGGGGCGTCCGTCACTGCCCCTTTTGCCGAGGTTTTACAATACGAGACGGTCCCGTATCGGAAATCGGGTCTACGTTGACGGCATGCCCGCCGACACAGCCCAGCCGCAGAGCCCCAGCGTCCCGGAGGCGGTCCACCGCCGCCGCTGGGGGATCCTGACCGTCCTGCTGTTCAGCCTCCTCGTGGTGGTCCTGGACAACTCGATCCTCAACGTCGCGATGAAGACCATCGCCGAGCCCGCCCCGACCGGCCTGGGTGCCACCCAGAGCCAGCTGGAGTGGGCGATCAACTCCTACACACTGGTCTTCGCCGGTCTGCTGTTCACCGCGGGCCTGCTCGGCGACCGCCTCGGCCGCAAGAAGGTGCTCCTGTTCGGCATGGCCGTCTTCGGCGTCGGATCGGTGCTCTCGGCCTTCGCCGGGTCCTCCGGCGAGCTGATCACCTTCCGCGCGGTCATGGGCTTCGGCGGCGCCTTCGTGATGCCCGCGACGCTCGCCATCATCATCAACGTCTTCGAGCGCGAGGAGCAGCCCAAGGCGATCGGCATCTGGACCGGTGCGGTGGGCCTGGCGATAGCCATCGGCCCGGTCACCGGCGGACTGCTCCTCGACCACTTCTGGTGGGGCTCGGTCTTCCTGGTGAACGTGCCGATCATCGCCGTCGCCCTGGTCGCGATGGTGCTCATCGTCCCCGACTCCCGCGACCCACGGCCGGGCCGCCTCGACCCCGTCGGCGTGCTGCTGTCCATCGTCGGCCTGGTGCTGCTGGTGTACGGCATCATCAAGGGCGGCCAGCTCGCCGACTTCACCGCCCCCACGCCCCTGGCGGCCATCATCGGCGGCCTCGTGGTCCTCGGCGCCTTCGTCTGGCACGAGGCCCGCAGCAGCCACCCCGCCTTCGACGTCTCCTACTTCCGCAACCCGACCTTCTCGGCCTCGGTCTCCGCGATCGGCCTGGTCTTCTTCGCGCTCATGGGCGTGACCTTCTTCATGGTCTTCTACACCCAGAGCGTGCGCGGCTACAGCGCCCTGGACTCCGGCCTGCTGCTGCTCCCGCTCGCCGTCGCCCAGCTCGTCTTCGCGCCCCGTGCCCGGCTGGTCGTCGACCGGATCGGCGCCCGCCTCACCTGCGCCGCCGGGCTCGCGCTGATAGCGCTCAGCTTCCTCGGCTTCCAGCTGCTCGACGCCGACACCCCGATCTGGCAGCTGGAGGTGCTGTTCTTCCTCATGGGCACGGCCATGGCCCACGTGATGCCGCCCGCGACCGTCGCCATCATGTCCTCCCTGCCGCGTGAGAAGGCCGGCTCCGGCTCCGCCGTCAACAACACCTTCCGGCAGGTCGGCGGCGCGCTCGGCGTTGCGGTGCTGGGCTCGCTGATGTCGACGGTCTACCGTGACGGCATCGCGGACCACCTGACGGGCCTCCCCGCCGACGTGCAGCACCGGGCCGGCGAGTCCATCGAGGCCACGCGCGCCGTGGCCGAGAGCATGGGTCCCGCGGGCAAGGCGCTGCTCGCCCCGGCCACCGACGCCTTCCTCGACGCCATGCACGTCACCGCCTACGTCGCGAGCGGTGTCGCGCTGCTCGGCATGCTCGTCGTCGTGGTCTTCCTGCCCGGCAAGACCGCCGGGGGGCGTCCCGCTGGCGGAGAGGAACGCGAGGTCAGCCCGGTGGGGGCGGAGCGGTGACCGGCACCCGGGCGGTGACGGAACCCGGCGGCGACACGGTCCCCGGGCCCGCCGGGCGCCTCCCGCGCGGCCGTCCGCGCAGCGCCGCCGCCGACACCGCGATCATCGAGGCCGTCCTCAGCATGCTGGAGGAGGGCGCCACGATCGGGGAGCTGTCGATGGAGCGCATCGCCCGCGCCGCCGGCGTCGGCAAGGCCACCGTCTACCGGCGCTGGGCGGGCAAGAACGCGCTGATGCTCGACGTCATGAAGTCCGTCGACGAGCAGACCCCGCGGCTCGCCGGCCGCTCGGTCCGCGACGACCTGGTCACCTGCGTCGAATTCATACGGCGCAGGGCCCTGGTCAAGCGCTCCTCCGCCCTGCTGCGCAACGTCCTCGCCCAGGTGCAGAACGAGCCGGAACTGTGGGCCGCCTACCACGACACCGTCATCGCGGCCCGGCGCGCCCAGGTCCGCGAGGTCCTGGGCCGGGGCATCCGCAGCGGCGAACTCCGCGACGACATCGACCCGGAACTCCTCGGGGACCTCTTCATCGGCCCCATGCTGTCGCGTTCGATGCTGCGGCCGGACGCGGCACTGCCGGAGGGGCTGTCGGAGCTGATCGTCGACTCGGTGCTGCAGGGCGTCCGCGCCGGGCGCTGAACGCCTGGGGGAACAAGGGGGAATGTCCTGATTCTGTCACAGGGTGCCCTTTCGCCGGGCGGCGGGGGAACCTGTCGCCCGGCGAGTCCCGTCCTCCGGGCGTCGATCGCCTATGGTCGACTGAGCACCTGGCAAGACAGTGAGGACTCCCCCCATGGCTCAGGCGTACGACGCGGACGTGACCACCGACGGCGGTACCAGGCCGCAGGGTTCGGGTGCGAACGGACGTTTCGGACGCTTCCGGCGGTTCTGGTCCTTCGGCGACCGCATGTGGCGGCGGGGGATCGTCACGGCCGTACTGGCCCTCGCCATCGCCGTGGTGATGGCCTTTCACGGCGCGGTGCCCAACCGGATCGGCAACCTGGGCAGCCTGCTGGAGACCTTCCTGCCCTGGCTCGGGCTCGCGCTCCCGGTGCTGCTGGTGGTCGGCGTGCTGCGGCGCTCGGCGACCGCGCTGATCGCCGTCCTGCTGCCGATCGTGGTGTGGCTGCACTTCTTCGGCGGGCTCCTCACGGACAAGGACGCCGGTGGGGGCGACCTCACCGTGCTGACCCACAACGTCAACGCCGACAACCCCGACCCCGCCCGCACCGCGCAGGACCTCATCGGCTCCGGTGCCGACCTCGTCGCGCTGGAGGAGATCCCCGCCGGGAAGGTCTCCGTCTACAAGTCCGGGCTCAAGGCCCGCTACCCGTACAGCGCCGTGCTGGGCACCGTCGGGCTGTGGAGCAGGTACCCCCTCGGCCAGGTGCGGCCGGTGGACATCCGGCTCGGCTGGACCCGCGCCCTGCGCGCCACCGCCACCACGCCGCACGGGAAGGTCGCGGTCTACGTCGCGCACCTGCCCTCGGTGCGGGTCAAGTTCAACGCGGGCTTCACCGCCGGCGAGCGCGACCGCAGCGCCGACGCGCTCGGCGAGGCCGTCGCGGACGAGAAGCTGCCCGACGTCATCCTCATGGGCGACCTCAACGGCACGATGAACGACCGCGCGCTCGCCAACATCACCTCCCAGATGCGGTCCACGCAGGGCGCCGCGGGCGACGGCTTCGGCTTCAGCTGGCCGGCCGGCTTCCCGACCGCCCGCATCGACCAGATCCTCGTCAGGGGCCTGGAGCCGACCGCCTCCTGGGTGCTGCCCGCGACGGGCAGCGACCACCGCCCGGTGGCGGCGAAGGTAGCACTCCCGTAACGAGTTCTTCGCCCACGGGAAGAACGGGCCGGGCAGACTTTGTTCCGCAGTTAAACTAATAACTGCTCCCGACCCTGCCCCGGAAAGGCCTGTCATGCCTCTCGCCCTGCTCGCACTGGCGATCAGCGCATTCGGCATCGGTACGACGGAGTTCGTGATCATGGGCCTGCTGCCCGACGTCGCGGACGACCTGCAGACCTCCATCCCGACCGCCGGCTACCTCGTCTCCGGCTACGCCCTCGGGGTCGTCATCGGCGCCCCGCTCCTGGCCGCGGTCACCACGCGGATGCCGCGCAAGGCACTGCTCCTGTCCCTCATGGCCCTGTTCACCGTCGGCAACACGCTCTCCGCCCTCGCCCCGGGCTTCGGCTGGCTGCTCGCCGGGCGCGTGCTGTCCGGACTCCCGCACGGCGCCTTCTTCGGCGTCGGCGCGGTCGTCGCCGCGGGCATGGTCGACCCCGCGCGCAAGGCCCGCGCCGTCTCCCTGATGATCGCCGGGCTCACCGTCGCGAACATCGTCGGCGTCCCCGCCGCGACCCTCCTCGGCCAGCACCTCGGCTGGCGCGCCACCTTCCTCGCCGTCGGCATCATCGGCCTCGCCGCCATCGCCGGCATCGCCCTTCTCGTGCCCCGCATCCCCCTCGCCCCGGGCGGCGGCCTGCGCCGGGAACTGTCGGCCTTCCGCAGCGGGCAGGTCTGGCTGGCGCTGGGCACCACGATCTTCGGTTTCGCCGCGGTCTTCGCGGTCTACAGCTACGTCACGCCGATGCTCACGCAGGTCGCCGGGTTCGGGGAGAGCAGCGTCACGCTGGTGCTCGCCCTCTTCGGCGTCGGCGCGACGATCGGCAACCTCCTCGGCGGCCGCCTCGCCGACCGCGCCCTGCGGCCCGCGCTGCTCGGCGGGCTCGGCGCGCTCGCGGTCGTCCTGCTGCTGTTCACGCTCACCGCGCACGCCCGCTGGAGCGCGGCGCTCACGGTCGTCCTGCTCGGGATCGCGGCGTTCGCGACGGGGTCGCCCATGATGATGCTCGTCATGGAGAAGGCCCGGCACGCCCCCGCGCTGGCCTCCTCCGCGAACCAGGCCGCGTTCAACCTGGCCAACGCGGGCGGTGCCTGGCTCGGCGGGGTCGTCCTCGCGCACGGCCTCGGCTACACCGCCCCGGCGGTGGCGGGCGCGGTGCTGGCGGTCACGGGGCTCGCGATCGCGACGGTCGCGGGCCTGTGGGAGCGGCGCGTGGGCTCCGATGCGGGGTCCTCTTTGTCCCGGGTCGTCGTGTCCGGGCAGCCGCCCGCGGTGCGGGAGCGCGTGCGCTGACCTGGCCCGTGCCTCGTGTGCGGCGCCGTTGTGGTTGCGGGCGGGGGACAGCCCGCCGCAGGCGCAAACAACCTGCACACAACCACCGGGCAGCCCGGCGCAGCCGCCCGCACACAACCACCGGGCCGCAACCACAACCCCCGGGCACTCGCTACGCGTGCTCGCGCCAGCGGTTCGTGATGGGGAGCCTCCGATCCTTCCCGAACCCCTTCGCGGAGATCTTCGTCCCCGGCGGATACTGCCTCCGCTTGTACTCCGCCGTGTCCACCATCCGCAGCACCTTCGCCACGAGCTCCCCGTCGAACCCGGCGGCGACGATCGCATCGCGCCCCTTGTCCTGGTCGACGTACATCGCCAGCACCCGGTCCAGGACGTCGTAGTCCGGCAGGGAGTCCGTGTCGACCTGGCCCGGTCGCAGCTCCGCGCTGGGCGGCTTGGAGATGGAGTTCTCGGGGATGGGCGGGGTCTGGCCCCGCTCCGCCGCGGCCTGGTTGCGCCACTGCGCGAGGCGGAAGACGGTCGTCTTGTAGACGTCCTTGATGGGCCCGTACGCGCCGACCGAGTCGCCGTACAGCGTGGAGTAGCCGACCGCGAGCTCGCTCTTGTTGCCCGGGGCGAGGACGATGTGCCCCTCCTGGTTGGAGATGGCCATGAGCATCGTGCCGCGCAGCCGGGACTGCAGGTTCTCCTCCGCCAGTCCGGTCAGCCCCAGGGAGCCCATGTAGGCGTCGAACATCGGGGCGATCGGCACGGTGCGGAAGTTGAGCCCGGTCCGCCGGGCCAGTTCGGCGGCGTCGTCCTTGGAGTGGTCGGAGGAGTACCGCGACGGCATGGAGACGCCGTAGACGTTGGCCGCCCCGACCGCGTCGCAGGCGATGGCCGCAACCAGGGCGGAGTCGATGCCGCCGGAGAGGCCGATCAGCACGGAGCGGAAGCCGTTCTTGGCGACGTACGCCCGCAGGCCGACGACCAGCGCGGTGTAGACCTCCTCGTCGTCGCCCAGCCGCGGGGCCTCGCCGCCGTGCACCTCGGGCTCGTACGCGGGGAGCGGCTCGGCGGAGAGAGTGATGTGCTCGATCTCCAGGCCGTCGTCGGCGATGCCGCCCGGCACCTTGGTGGCGTCCGCGGCGGGCAGGTCGAGGTCGACCAGGACGCAACCCTCCTCGAACTGCGGGGCGCGTGCGATCACCTCACCGTCCTCGGAGACGACGATCGAGTCGCCGTCGAAGACGAGCTCGTCCTGCCCGCCGATCATGGCGAGGTAGGCGAGGGTGCAGCCGGCCTCCTGGGCGCGCTTGCGCACCAGGTCCAGGCGGGTGTCGTCCTTGGCGACCTCGTAGGGGGAGGCGTTGACGGAGAGCAGCAGACCGGCGCCGGCGGTGCGGGTGGCGGGCACCCGGCCGCCGTCCTGCCACAGGTCCTCGCAGATGGCGAGGGCGACGTCGACCCCGTGCACCCGGATCACCGGGAGGGTGTCGCCGGGCACGAAGTAGCGGAACTCGTCGAAGACGCCGTAGTTCGGCAGGTGGTGCTTGGCGAACTTCAGCACGACCTTCCCGCCGTGCAGCACGGCGGCGGCGTTGCGCGGTGAGCCCGCGGGCTGGCCGTAGCGGGGCTGGGCCTTCTCGCTGCGGTCGAGGTAGCCGAGGACCACCGGCAGCTCTCCGAAGCCCTCTGCCGCCAGGCGCTCGGCGAGGGCCTCCAGGGCGGCACGGCTGGCTTCGACGAAGGAGGAGCGCAGGGCGAGGTCCTCCACGGGGTACCCGGTCAGCGCCATCTCCGGGAAGGCCACGAGGTGGGCTCCCTGTTCGGCCGCGTGCCGGGTCCAGCGCACGACCGACTCCGCGTTCCCGGCGAGGTCGCCGACGGTGGAGTCGATCTGATTCAGGGCGAGGCGAAGTTGAGGCACGCCGCCCAGTGTAATCGTCAAACCGACGCGATGTCGTGGGCGACGCCTGTGGGGTCGCGCACTCGGCCCGGGAAGCCGTGGCGGACGGGCCTTTCCGGGGTCGGCCCCCTGTGTCAAGATCGCAAGGGTGCATCACAATGGTGGCGAGGGGTGTCCGGCGGTCCCGGCCGCCGCCGAAACAGACCGGTAACCCCGTGACGTGATACTGGTCTGGCCCTCGCTCGAGCCGGCACGGACAACAGGCCCCCATGACCTGTGAGGTTGGATAGCTATGGATAAGCAGCAGGAGTTCGTGCTCCGTACCCTCGAAGAACGCGACATCCGATTCGTGCGGCTGTGGTTCACCGACGTGCTGGGCTACCTCAAGTCGGTCGCCGTGGCGCCTGCCGAGCTGGAGCAGGCCTTCGACGAGGGCATCGGCTTCGACGGGTCGGCGATCGAGGGCTTCGCGCGGGTGTACGAGTCGGACATGATCGCCAAGCCCGATCCCGGCACCTTCCAGATCCTCCCGTGGCGCGCCGAGGCGCCCGGCACCGCCCGGATGTTCTGCGACATCCTCATGCCGGACGGCTCCCCGTCGTACGCCGACCCCCGCTTCGTCCTCAAGCGGTCCCTGGCCAAGGCCTCCGACCTCGGGTTCACCTTCTACACGCACCCCGAGATCGAGTTCTTCCTGCTGAAGAACCTGCCGCTGGACGGCAGCGTGCCGCTGCCCGCCGACAACTCCGGCTACTTCGACCACACCCCGCAGAACGTGGGCCAGGACTTCCGCCGCCAGGCCATCACGATGCTGGAGTCGATGGGCATCTCGGTGGAGTTCTCCCACCACGAGGGTGCCCCCGGCCAGCAGGAGATCGACCTGCGCTACGCGGACGCGCTGTCCACCGCCGACAACATCATGACCTTCCGCCTGGTCATGAAGCAGGTCGCGCTGGAGCAGGGCGTGAACGCCACGTTCATGCCCAAGCCCTTCAGCCAGCACCCCGGCTCCGGCATGCACACGCACCTGTCCCTCTTCGAGGGCGACCGCAACGCCTTCCACGAGTCCGGCGCCGAGTACCAGCTGTCGAAGGTCGGCCGCTCCTTCATCGCGGGCCTGCTGCGGCACGCCGACGAGATCTCCGCGGTGACCAACCAGTGGGTCAACTCGTACAAGCGCATCTGGGGCGGCGCCAACCGCACCGCGGGCGCCGGCGGCGAGGCCCCGTCGTACATCTGCTGGGGCCACAACAACCGGTCCGCGCTCATCCGCGTCCCGATGTACAAGCCCGGCAAGACCGGCTCCACCCGGGTCGAGGTCCGCTCCATCGACTCCGGTGCCAACCCGTACCTCACCTACGCCGTCCTGCTGGCCGCCGGCCTCAAGGGCATCGAGGAGGGCTACGAGCTCCCGCCCGGCGCCGACGACGACGTATGGGCCCTCTCCGACGGCGAGCGCCGCGCCCTCGGCATCCAGCCCCTCCCGCAGAACCTCGGCGAGGCCATCTCCCTCATGGAGCGCAGCGAACTGGTCGCCGAGACGCTCGGGGAGCACGTCTTCGACTTCTTCCTGCGCAACAAGAAGCAGGAGTGGGAGGAGTACCGCTCCGAGGTCACGGCCTTCGAGCTCCGCAAGAACCTCCCGAACCTGTAGCCGCAGGCCAGCGGGGTCTTCCCGAGGACGACGCGATCCGGGCCGGCAGCCGATGCTGTCGGCCCGGCGTCGTCTCTTTCGCTCTGGGCCGTCTGTGGGCCGTCTGTGGGCCGTCTGGCGCCGGGTGCGCAGCTTCGTAGAGTCTGTCGACGGCCCGGCGTGTCCGTCCCTCGCTGCTCGGCATCAAGTGCGTGTAGACGCGAAGCGTGAACCCCGCCTCGGTGTGACCCAGGTAGCTGCTCAGGGCTTTGACGTTCTCGCCTGCGTCCAGGAGCACGGAGGCGTAGAAGTGCCGCAGCGCGTGCATGCCGTGCTCGCGAGCAGACTCGTACCGGCCGCCGTCCACAGGGTTGGGGATCAGCCCGGCAGCGGCGAGTGCAGGCTTCCAGGCTCGGGTGTTGAAGTCGGTACGGCGGACCGCCCCGCCACCTGGCAGCGAGAAGAACAGCGGTCTGGGCGTCCGCAGAACTGATTCCCGCCCTCACGGAAGCTGCACTTGAGGACGCCCGACCTTGGCTCTCTGATTCCGACTGACTGCCGCCAGATCCGGCGGGAAGCTCAGCTCGATGCCCTCGCAGCTCAGCGTCCCCGGTGCACGCGTCACCGTAAACGGACGCTGTACAGCAGCGATGTACAGCAACCTCCGCGCCCACGACCAACCATCACCACCCCCAGGCGACTGGTCGGCGTTCCCGGGATCGGGCGTGCCACTGCCGTGCCAGGTGAGGCGGTGCCGAACGGGGACCCGCGGCGAACAGCGGTGACGGGGTCGCTTTGCTGCAGGCAGCGTCCGCCCAGGTGAGGCAGGATCCGCAGCCTTAGCCTTCCAAACTGGTTGTCCACCGCGACCATAGATGGATGAGGCAGACGACCCTGTCCGCACCCCGGGTCCCGTCCTTTACCGTGCGGGCGACCTCATCGGGCAACAGCCTATGCGGCCGACGTGCACTCCATCCCAGCCCGTGCCCCAGGCGTGCCCGATCGCACGGGAAACCGCGGGGAACCGCGGTGCCATCGAGCTCTTCGATCGCAATCGCCCCGATCATCGGGGTATGACGCTCCTGCACCACGCTGTTGCAGCCGAGATCGAACGGGCCTGGTCCGAGCGTAGGGATCGGGCATACGTTGACTGCGTCGCTTACCTGCTCATCGCCGACGTGGACTTCACCGTTCGTGATGTGGAGGGCCGCACGGCCGAGGACATTGCTTCGATGAACGGCCACTGGCTGGCAGAGGGGCTGCTGCGCGCGTGGGCGCGGCTCCACGGCGCTGGACTGCCATCCGAGATCTCATAGAGGTAACCCGGGCCGTCACTGGCCCATCCGCAGGGACCCATCCGGGAAGCTCACCGCCGTCGCTCCGTACGGGGGTAGCGCGGTCGGGCCGCGCACGGCACGGTGCGCGGCCATCGCGCTGTGTACGTCGGGGCAGCCGCGTGAGGAGGACACTGATGCCATGGCCCTACCCAAAACGCATCATTGCTCTTCCTGCTCGGACGGTGGCGCGCAGGAAGAGGTCATCCACGAAGACCTCGTCGTCGGAGCACCGCTGTCCATGGAGGATCTCACCGAGGCGCAGCGCCTGGACCGGTTCGCCCGCAAGTACGCCCACGATGGTTGCCAGGTCAGAGAAGTCCGACGAGTCCCACACGACTGCCTGAGCGGCTACGCGTGGTCCGTCCGCTTCGTCGAGAGTTCCTGACCACGGCGCGTCGGCGGCGCCCGCCGGGCGACCGGCGGCCACTGATGACACAGGCGTGCCGCGAGCGTCGCAGCCGGGCAGGGGGCGAAACGCCTCGCCCCCTGCCCGACTTCCGTGCGGTCGTGTCTCAGCTCGCCCGGCCCTGACCCGTGGTCATGACCAGTCGGTCGGTCAGGAGATCAAGAACTTCTCCCAATCTCCGACGGAGGTCGAGCGTGCCCGGAACATGCCGTAGCCGGAGCCCGTGTAGGCCAGCTCGGTCGAGGAGTTGGGACGGCGGTTCGACACGGGCTTCGACCCCGCCCAGAGCCTCTCCGCGAGCGACGAGGAGATGACGCTGCCGGACGGATTGCTCCTGGTGGCGAGCGCGCAGGGCTCCCCGGTGGGGTGCGGGGCGCTCAAGCTTCACCCCGAGACGCGGATCGCGGAGGTGAAGCGGATGTGGGCATCCCCGGACGTTCGCGGCCTCGGCTTGGGCCGCCGCATCCTCGAGCGTCTCGCCGACGAGGCGGTCCTCCGCGGGATGCGGACGCTGCGACTGGAGACGAACCGCACGCTCGCGGAGGCCAGGCGCCTCTACGAGACTGCGGGATTCGTGGAGGTCGAGGCGTTCAGCACCGAGCCGTACGCGCACCACTGGTTCGAGCGGAACCTCGAACGCTGACACGACTGCTCCGCCCGGGCGTGACCACGGCCGTACCCGCACGCTGCCGGGGCGGTGGCCTACTCGACCGCCGAGCCCCCGTTTCCGTGCCGCGCGAAGTGGTCCGTCAGCGCGTCGAGGACGGCCTGGACCGCCGGGGAGGTCCAGCGGCCGCGCCGGCGGACGAGCTGGACGGGCACGTCGGGGAGGCCGGGCCCGGGGACGGCGGTCAGGGTGCCCTCGCGCAGGGCGGTGCGGACGGTGGCGCGGGGGAGGACGCCGAGCCCGAGGCCCGCGGCCACGCAGGTGCGGGCGGCCTCGCTGCTGCCGAACCGGGTCAGCCGCGGCCGGGCGTCGCGGACGCCGAGGAGTTCGCGCGCGACGCGGTCGCTGTAGGAGCAGCCCTCCTCGTGGAGGAAGAAGGTCTCCCTGGCGAGTTCCGCCCAGGTGACGGGCCGGTCGAGCGCGGCCAGCGGGTGGCCGGGGGCGGCGATGAGGACCAGCGGTTCGGCGGCGAGCGGGCGTGCGGTCATGTCGGCAAGGGCGACCTGGTCCTCCAGCAGCAGGGCGACGTCGAGCCGCCCGGCCCGCAGTCCCTCCACGGCCGCGTCGCTGCCCGCCGGGTGGAGGTGGACGTCGATGCCGGGGTGGGTGCGCCGCAGGGCGGCGACG
Organism: Streptomyces sp. NPDC006207; assembly: GCF_040613835.1. Taxonomy (NCBI): domain Bacteria; kingdom Bacillati; phylum Actinomycetota; class Actinomycetes; order Kitasatosporales; family Streptomycetaceae; genus Streptomyces; species Streptomyces sp. NPDC006207. The sequence continues at coordinate 50,582 of NZ_JBEXSX010000015.1, forward strand.
ATCCGGGGCACGTGCGTCGAGCAGAGCGTGTCCCCGGCGCCGAGGACGACGGTCCCGCCCGACCGGGCGTCCCCGGCCGCCGTGCCGCGCAGGCGCGTCTCCGCTTCGAGGACGCCCTCGGCCTCCGTCATCAGGCGCCGTCCGGCCCCGGTGAGCTGTGCGCCGCGCGGCATGCGGTCGAAGAGCCGTACGCCCAGCTCCTTCTCCAGGGACTTGATCTGCGCCGTCACGGTGGACTGCGACAGGTGCAGTTCGGCGGCCGCGCCGGTGAAGTTCCCCGTCCTCGCCAGGGTGAGGAAGGTGGTGAGCAGTCGGGTGTCCACGGCTCGACCGTAACCGCTGCGATCGGTCCCATCAATCGTGGTGATGAAGAACCATCGTTTCTGTCAATGGAACCCGGTGTGACAGCGTGGACGGCATGACACCTGGGACCCGCACCGACGTGCTGCGCTACACCGCCTTCAGTTCCGACCCTGCGGGCGGCAATCCGGCCGGCGTCGTCCTCGACGCGTCGGACCTCGACGAGGAACGGATGCTCGCCCTCGCCGCCGAGGTCGGCTACTCCGAGACGGCGTTCGTCACGGCCGCGGACCCCGCCCGCCGGCGGTTCACCCTCCGCTACTTCAGCCCCCTCGCCGAGGTCGACTTCTGCGGCCACGCGACCGTCGCGACCGCCGTCGCGCTGGCGGAGCGCATCGGCCCCGGTGAGCTGGTCTTCGACACCCCGGCTGGGGAGATTCCCGTGCTGACGGCCGGTGACGAGGGGACGCTGCACGCCACGCTCACCAGCGTGCCGACCCGCTCACGCCCGGCCGAGGACGCCGAGCTGGACGCGGCGCTCGCCGCGCTGGGCTGGGAGCGGGGCGAGCTGGACCCCGCGCTGCCGCCGCACGTGGCCTTCGGAGGGGTCCACCACCTGGTGCTGGCCGCCGCGGAGCGGGCCCGGCTGGCGGACCTGGCGTACGACTTCGACGCCCTGGCCGGCGTGATGCGCCGCCACGGGTGGACCACGGTGCACCTGGTGTGGCGGGAGGCCGCGGACCGCTTCCACGCCCGCGACCCCTTCCCGGTGGGCGGGGTCGTCGAGGACCCGGCGACCGGCGCGGCCGCGGCGGCGTTCGGCGGTTACCTGCGCGAGCTGGACCTGGTGCCGGAGGCGGCCCGGGTGGTCGTGCGGCAGGGCGAGGACATGGGCCGCCCGAGCGAGCTGCTCGTGGGCGTCGACCCACGGGACCCGCGCGTCCGGGTGACTGGCCGGGCGGTGCGCCTGGGCCCGCCGGCGGTCACGGGGGCTGTCTGATCCACCCGATGGAGCGCTCGACGGCGCGCTGCCAGTTCTCGTACTCGGCGTCGCGGTGCCCCGGGTCCATGTCGGGCAGCCACTGCCCGGCGCGGTGCCAGTTGTTCCGCAGCACCTTCAGGTCCGGCCAGTAGCCGGAGGCGAGACCGGCGGCGTAGGCGGCGCCCAGGGACACGGTCTCGGCGACCATGGGGCGGACCACGGGGACGTCGAGGACGTCGGCGATGAACTGCATCAGCAGGTTGTCCGCGGTCATGCCGCCGTCGACCTTGAGCTCCTTCAGCCCGAGTGAGGAGTCGGCGTTCATGGCGTCGACGACCTCGCGGGTCTGCCAGCCGGTGGCCTCCAGGACGGCCCGGGCGAGGTGCCCCTTGGTGATGTACGAGGTGAGGCCGACGATGACGCCCCGGGCGTCGCTGCGCCAGTGCGGGGCGAAGAGACCGGAGAAGGCGGGCACGATGTAGCAGCCGCCGTTGTCCGCGACGGTGAGGGCGAGGGTCTCGATCTCCGGGGCGCTGCTGATCAGCCCGAGGCGGTCGCGGAACCACTGCACCAGCGAGCCGGTGACGGCGATCGAGCCCTCCAGGGCGTAGACCGTCGGCTGGTCGTCGATCTTGTACGCGACGGTGGAGAGCAGCCCGTGCCGCGACCTGATCATCGTGGTCCCGGTGTTGAGCAGCAGGAAACTGCCGGTCCCGTAGGTGCACTTCGCCTCGCCGGGGGAGAAGCAGGTCTGGCCGAAGAGCGCCGCCTGCTGGTCGCCGAGGGCGGCGGTGATGCGGACCCCGGGCAGGACCGTCCGGGCCGCGCCGTAGTTCTCGGCGGAGGCGTGGATCTCCGGGAGCATCGCGCGGGGGACGCCGAAGAAGTCCAGCAGGTCCTGGTCCCAGGTCAGCGAGTGGATGTTCATCAGCATGGTGCGGCTGGCGTTGGTGGCGTCGGTGATGTGCAGACCACCGTCGACCCCGCCCGTCAGGTTCCAGATCAGCCAGGTCTCCATCGTCCCGAACAGCACCTCGCCGTCGCGGGCGCGCTGCTCCAGCCCGCGCACCTCGTCGAAGAGCCAGCGGATCCGCGGCGCGGAGAAGTAGGTGGAGGGCGGCAGGCAGCAGCGCTCCAGGAAGAAGTCGTCGCCGGGGTCCTTGCGCAGCCGCTCGACGAGCGGCGCGGTGCGGGTGTCCTGCCAGACGATCGCCCGGCCCAGCGGTACGCCCGTGCTCCGGTCCCACAGCACGGTCGTCTCCCGCTGGTTGGCGATGCCGATCGCGGCGACCTCCTCCGCCGCGATCTCGGCGGAGGACAACGCCTGCGGCACGATGCGCTCGAGGTTGCGCCAGATCTCCAGGGCGTCGTGCTCGACCCAGCCGGGCCTGGGGAAGTGCTGCTGGTGCTCGCGCTGGGCCACCGACACCAGGCGCCCCCGGTGGTCGAACAGGATGCATCGGGTGGAGGTGGTGCCCTGGTCGATGGACATCACATACCGTTCAACCATGATCGGGGCCTGCTTTCCGATGCTTTCCGACGCGTTCGCTGTGCTCGGGGTGTCCGGTGCCCGGGCGGGCCTCACCAGCGGGCGGCGCCCAGGTCTCTGGAGATCGCCCGCGCGGCCTCGCGGAGCAGCGTGACCAGGGACGCCAGCGGGCGGCCCTTGCTGTCGCAGATCCGCTCGACCGGGCCGGACAGGCCGATCGCGCCCACGACGAGGCCGCCCGACCCGCGGATCGGCGCCGAGACCCCGGCCTCGCCCATCGACATCTCCTGCACCTCCGGCGCCCAGCCCTGCTCGCGGACGTCGGCGAGGGCCCGGGTCAGGTCCTCCGGGACCACCAGGGTGTGCCGGGTGTACGCCTCCAGTTCCTCCTTCAGCAGCGGCTCCAGCGGTGCCGCCCCGTACGCCAGCAGGACCTTGCCGAGCGAGGAGGCGTGCAGCGGCAGCAGGGCTCCGACGTCGAGCGTCTGCAGGCTGTCGTCGGGCCGGAAGACGTGGTGGACGACGAGCACCTGGCCCTCCAGCGGGGTGCCGAGGCGTACCGCCTCGCCGCTGCGGGCGGCCAGCGCGTCGGCCCAGTTGATCGACCGGGACCGTAGTTCGTTGACGTCCAGGTAGCTGGTGCCCAGGTGCAGCAGGGCCGCTCCGAGCTGGTACTTCCCGGTCGCCGGGTCCTGCTCGACGAAGTCCACGTGCTGGAGGGTGCGCAGGATGCCGTGGGCGGTGCCCTTCGCCAGCCCGAGCGAGCCGGCCACTTCGCCCAGCCCGAGCCGGCGGGGACCGCCGGCCAGGAGCCTGAGGATCGCCGCCGCCCGTTCGATGGACTGGAGCGGGCCGGCCATACGTCGATGCTATCCCCGGCGACCACGATGGGCATCAGCGCGTTTCCGCAGGTCGTTCGGCCTCTGAGGGCAGCGTTCGATAATGACGACCCCGATTCATTGACCCGGGATGTCCTGTCTCGGAAGCTTTCGTGCAGGTCCGGGAGTCCACCCGGCAGGACTCCCCGGGAGGAGGACACCATGGCGGCACAGCCCGAGACGATGCCGCAGCGCGAGGACGTGCACGTCTGCGCGCTGTCGCACATCCCCGGCGCCCTGTCCGTCGTGCGCCGGAGGGTACGGGGCGTGCTGGCGGAGTGGGAGCTGCGCGCGGAGGTGGCCGAGGACGCGCTGCTGGTGATATCGGAGCTGACCACGAACGCGATCGTGCACGCCGACGGCCCCGCGTCCCTGCGCATCTGCTGGACCGAGGTCGAGGGGCGCAGCGCCCTGCACATCGAGGTGACCGACTCGGGCCCGTCGGCCCGACCATGCATGCCGGGGGGATCCACCGACCCGGACGAGCACGGCCGGGGCCTCGGCATCGTGGGCGCCCTCTCCACACGGCACGGCATCCGTGCCGACTGCGCCGGTTTCACCCGCTGGGCGGACCTGGTCACCGCCTGAGCCGCCGCCGGCGGGACCGGACCGCCGCCCGGGCCCGGGGCGGGCGGCGGGTCGTTCCGCGCGGCGCGCCGGGGGCGGGCTTACGGTGCCGCTCATGGCACTGAGCATTCGCAACCAGATCGACGGCAAGGTCGCCTCGGTGGTCCCGGGCGAGGTGATGGCCGTGGTCACGGTGCGCCTCGACGGCGGGGGACCGGACTTCACGGCGGCCGTGACCGCCGAGGCCGTGCGGGAGCTCGGCATCATCCCGGGCGGCGGGGTGACCGTGCTGATCAAGGCGACGGAGGTCTCCCTCGCCACGGCCCCGGTGCAGGGCATCAGCATCCGCAACCGGGTCCCCGGGACCGTCGCCGCCGTGACGCCGGGCGAGGCCATGGCGACCGTCCGGATCGGCTTCGCGGGCGGCCGCGAGCTGACCGCCGTGATCACCCGGGAGGCCCTCGACGAGCTGGGCGTCGCCGAGGGCGCCGCGGTCGTCGCGCTGGTCAAGGCGACCGACGTGTCACTGGCGACCTGAGCGGACGAGGGGGCCCCGCGGCGAGCCCTAGCCGAGGTACGCGGGGGCCAGCGCCGCCGTCATCATGCGGCGGGCCGTGCCGGTGCCGTCGGCGGGCACCGTCCACAGGTCCGCGCCGAAGTCCCCGGCGAGGGCGTAGACGACCGTGTGGTCGTCCCGCCAGACGACCTGGTCGTCGACGCTCCGCCGCTCCGCGAGCGGGGTCTCGCGCAGGGTGGCCAGGTCCAGGACGTACAGCCGCCAGGGCGCGTCGGGGGACAGGCCCTCGACGCGCTTCTTGAACACCAGCCGGGTACCGTCGGGCGAGAGCGAGGGGCACTCGACGTTGCTGCGCAGCGTGCGGACGGAGCGGGCCGCGACGTCGCCGCGGACGAGGTAGGTGCGGCCGCCGGTGCCCAGGGTGGCGTAGAAGTGGGCGTCGTCGGAGAACGTCACGCCCCAGAAGTTGACGTCTGCGGCGTGGTACGGCCGGCCCTCCCTGGTGATCCGGAAGTCCTCGAGGTTCTCGACGAGGCTCCAGGTACGGGTGTCCAGGACGGAGGTACGGGTGGAGAAGTTCGTGCCCGCGTAGGAGTCGCCCCCGACGAACACCGTCCAGGCGACCATGCGCCCGCTGGGCGAGACCCGGGCCCGGGTGGGGATGCCCGCGAGGGGGAAGCGGCGCAGCTCGTGCAGGCGGGCGTCGAGCACGACGGCGCGGTAGCCGTCCTGGACGGCGCCCTTGACGGACTGCAGGCAGATGCCGGTGCCCGCGGCCGCGTAGAAGCGCAGGCACTTCACGTCCGAGGCGGTGCGCGCGGCCCCGGGGCGGCCGGCCGGGACTGTGGCGAGCTCGTCCCGGTGCGGGCCCCACGCCATGTTGCGGAACACCATGCGGGGCGCGTCCGGCGCCAGCGTCACCGCCCCCGCCGTGACCGCGGGGCCGCCCGCCTGCGGGCGGCCCTTCTCCGCCGCCCGGTCGGCGGCGCGCAGCACGGACACGGCGGCGACGGCGGCCAGCGCCGCCACGGCGGCGAGCAGCACGAACAGACGGCTGCGGGTGTTCATGAGGGGCCTTTCCTCGGGGGTCACGTGCTCGGCGCCGGACGCAGGTACACGGCGCAGACCGCGCACGCCGTCAGCGCCAGCGCGGCGGCGGTGAGCGCCGTGCGGTCGCCCCAGGCGGTCCAGGCCGCGCCGAAGGCCAGGGAGGCGACGAAGCGGGCCATGGCCTGCCCGGTCTGGACGAGGGCGAGCCCGGCGCCGCGCAGCTCGTCGGGGACGGCGGTGGAGGCGGCGGCCATCAGCACACCGTCCGTGGCGGCGTAGAAGGCGCCGTGCAGCAGCAGGACGGCGTACGCGGGGCCGTGCGCGAGCATCAGCCCGTACGCGGCGAGCAGCGCGAGGTGTCCCGCCAGGAACATCCGCCAGCGCCCCACACGGTCGGCCAGCCTGCCCAGCGGCATCGCGAGCAGCAGGAAGGCCGCCGCGGTGCCCAGGGGGAGCAGCGCGAACCAGCGGTCGGGGACCCCGAGCCGGTGCTGGAGCAGCAGGTAGACGAAGGAGTCGCTCACCGTCGACAGGCCCAGCAGCGTCGCGCAGACCGTGAGCCGCCGCACGTCCCGGCGGCGCAGCAGCGCCACGGACGCCCGCAGCGAGGGCGCGGGCGCTTCGGCGGGGGCGGGGGCGGCCGTGGTGGCCGGGGCCCCGCCGCGGAGGCGGCCCGGCACGAAGAGCAGCAGCACCAGCACCCCCACGGCGGCCACGCAGAAGCTCACCGTGAAGACGGCGTCGTACCCCTCGGCGGCCTGCCGCAGGATGAGGAACGCCACCAGCGGTCCCAGCAGCGCCCCGGCGGTGTCCATGGCGCGGTGCACGCCGAAGGCCCGCCCGCGCGTCCCGGGCGTGGAGGTCAGCGAGATCAGCGCGTCCCGCGGTGCGGTGCGCAGTCCCTTGCCGGTGCGGTCGACCGCGAGGACGGCACCGATCAGGGGCAGGCTGTGGACGAGGAGCAGTGCGGGCTTGCACAGCGCCGACAGGCCGTAGCCGACGGCCGCGACGGCCTTGTGCCGGCCGCCGCCCCGGTCGGCGAGGTGGCCGCCGGCCAGCCGCACGAGGGCGCTGAAGCCGTTGTAGACGCCGTCGAGCAGGCCGAAGCCGAGCGGGGAGAGCCCGAGTCCGGCGACCAGGTAGAGGGGGAGCACGGCGGTGACCATCTCCGACGAGACGTCGGTGATGAGGCTGACGGTGCCCAGGACGAGGACGGTGGGGGCGACGGCGGTGGCCCGGGGTCCGGGACGCGACGCGTCCCGGACCCCGGTGCCGGCTCCGCCGCGGCTGTCCGCGACGTACACCGGCCTCAGCTCGCCCAGATGCCGGTGATGTCCGAGGCGGAGGCGGCGTTGCCCGCGTGCGTGGTGAGACCCGCCAGGTCCTCCAGCGTGCGGAGCACGTTGTAGTGGTTGTACGTCGTGGCGGACGACGAACCGGCCTTGACCGGCTGGCCGTAGAACACGGTCGGGATGCGGTTGCCGCTCAGCCGGTTGTCCTCGTCGAAGGTGACGACGAGCAGGCTGTTGTGGGTCTTCGCCCAGGTCGCGTAGGCGCCCAGCTTGTTCTTCAGCCAGGTGTCACCGGTGGAGACCGAGCAGTCGTGCATGTCGCTGCACAGGTTCGGCGTGACGAAGGAGACCTTCGGCAGGGTGGTGAAGTCCGTCGGGAACTGCGCGAAGGTCTTCGCCGTCGACGTCGGGACGTTGCTGAACGCGAACCACGGGTTGTGCTTGCGGGCGTAGTCGCCGCTGCTGCAGGTGGTGGAACCCTGGCTGGGCAGCGTCTCGTTGTAGCTGGCCCAGCTCTTGCCGGCGGCGATCAGCTCGGAGGCGAGGTTGGGCTTGGAGCTGAAGCCGGGGGTGTAGCAGCCGTCGTCGGTGACGCCCTGGTTGCCGCCCGAGAAGATCTGCAGGTAGTTGGGCTGGCTCGGGTGCGTGACGCCGTACGACTGCGTCAGGCTGGCGCCGCCGGCCTTGAGCGTGTTGTTGAGGTACGGCGCGCTGGAGCTGCCGATGACCTGGCTGTAGGCGTGGTTCTCGAGCATCACCACGACCACGTGGTCGGGGTTCGGCACGCTGCCGGCCGCGTGGGCGGTCTCGGCGCCGCCGAGTCCGGCCCACAGGCCGAGGGAGGCGGCGGCGACGCCGAGGGTGGAAGCGAGGGCGGTGACGGTGCGACGGGGACGGGGCAGGGACCAGCCGGACACGGCGGACCTCCGTGAAGGGGGGGACGGGGAGTGGCGCCGCGCCAGGTTAGGAGGCGGTCGCGGACGTCCGAAGCGCCGCGGAAGTGAAGGTCCGGGGAACGGTGCGTACGTTCTGGATCTTGAGGTCAAGCCCAGGTAAAAGGGCCCGGGGAACGCAACTCGCGTTCCCCGGGCCCTTGCTGTCAGGACGTCACTTGACGTACGTGATGCCGTCCGTGGTGATCGCGGGGCGGCCGGAGGTACCGACGACGACGACCCTCAGCGTGTGCTTGGCGCTGGTCGTCCAGGACTTGGACCAGATCGTCTGCCGGTAGGCGGTGGTGGAGGACTTCAGGTCCACCGTGGCCGCCTTGACCCCGTCGACGTAGACGTACGCCTGACCGGAGGTCGAGGCGCGAGAGACCACCCAGCCGACCGAGCGGCCGGTGAACGTCCAGGTCAGGCTGGCGTTCTTCGAGGACGAGGTGTAGGACTTCCCGCCGAGGTAGCTGGTGCTGCTCTTCGCCGACCAGGTCCCGGACTTCGTCGCCGAGGTCTCCTGCAGGATCGCCGCCGTGCGGCTCACCGAGGCGGTGGTGTAGTTCCCGGCCGCGTCGGTGGCCTTCAGGCCGTAGGTGACCGCGGTGTTCACCTTGCCCGTGGTGCTCCACGACGTGGTGGTCGGACCGAAGGTGGCCGTGGTCGGGGCGGTCGCCGCGACGCTCTTGAGGGCGCCGTTGTCGGCGGCCTTCCAGCTCACCGAGACCGGCACGGAGGTGCTGGAGACGGTGGCGTTGCGGATCTTCACCGAGGGGGCGGTGGTGAACGTCGGCTTGGTCGTGTCGCCGACCACGCTGTACGAGCTCGCCGACGTCGCCGTCTTGTTGCTCATGTGCACCGCCCGCACGGTCACGGTGTGCTTGCCCGCGGCGACCGTGATCGGCGCGGAGGTGGCGGTGGCCTTGGCGGTGGCCGCGACCTTGCCGTCCACCAGCACCTCGAACCGCTTCAGGACGGCTGTCGGCGTGCTCTCCTTCCAGGCCACCGTCGCCGTGCCCTTGGTGTAGTACGAGGACCCGGAGAGCGTGGCGCCGGTGACCCCGTTCAGCGTCGGCGCGGCGACGCCGGCCGCGTAGGAGCGGATGGTGGCGAGCTTGTCGTACAGGTTCTGGCCGGGGCAGGCGGTGGCGAAGCCGTCGCGGTGCCCGGAGATCGGGTTGAACGTGTACGACTTCTTGAAGACCCACGGCGGGCTGTCCTCCGCGCCCTCGACCAGGGTCTGCGTCTTGCTGCCGGGGTTGGGGTTGATCCCGTACTGGCCGAGCTTCCACGCGGACAGCGCCGCGATCGAGCCGAGCATCTTGGAGGAGATCGGTGTGGCCGGGACACCCTTGATGACCTGGAAGGTGCCGATCGCGGCGATGCCCCAGCTGCGCGTGTTGAAGCCGTAGGTCTGCGCGCCGATGACCGGCAGGTCCAGGCCGCCGAAGCGGCCCTCGAAGATGGTGCCGCACTTGTCGACCAGGGCGTTGTAGCCGATGTCGCGCCAGTCCTGCGACAGGTGGTAGGCGTAGATCCACCGCACGATCGAGGCCGATTCGGTGCAGTCGTAGTCGGCGGCGGTGTCGGTGTGGTGGACGAAGACCACGTTCACCTTGTCCGCGTAGGGCGGGTCCCCGGCCTCGCGCTTGGACTCGTCGGCACCCCAGTCCTTGCGGAGTTTGACGGCCGGCATCGCCACGGTGGACGTGGGGGCGGTGGGCCGGGTCGAACTCGGCGACGGCGAGGTGGAGGCGGAGGTGCTCGCGGACGCGCTCGGGGAGGCACTGGTGGACGCCGAGGAGTCCGGTGCCGGGGCCGAGGTCGACGGAGCCGCCGTGTCGCTCGGTGAGGAGTCCGTCGGGTCGGGCGTCGCGGTGTCGGACGGCGAGTCCGTCACGGAGGGGTCGGCCGGCGGGGTCGTGGTCTCCTCGGCGTCCGCCGCGAAGGCGGCGGGCGCCATGGCGACGTCGGTGCCGCTCTTCTTGGCGTCGCCGACCAGCTCGAGCTGGAGGCCCTTCGGGAGGGTGCCCGACGCGCCGTTCGCCGATACGACCTTGAGCTCGACGCCGTTGGACAGGCCCACGTACAGCGGGGCCGAACCGCCCCGGGTTGCGCCCTCGGTCTTCGGGTCGGGAGCGTCGTCGTAGTGCGGGTCGACCGCGTGCCAGTCGGACCATTGGCCGCTCTTCACGGAACGGGTGCGCACCTGCACCGTGCCGTCCAGCTCCGTGCGCGGGTCGTCCCACGTCACACCGAGCAGGCCGAAGGTGTCGGTGTCGCGCCGGGGCAGGGTGCGCTCCCCGCCCTTGCCCTTGAGGTCGACGGACTGGACCGCACTGGGCACCGGCCCCTTCGCGTCGGCCGACGGGGCGGTCCCCTCCGGACCGCTGGCCACGGACGCGGCGGTGATGACACCGGCCCCTCCGAGTACGACCGCCCCGACCGCGAGCCACGCACGCCCGCGCAGACGTATTCGCCGCATGTTCTCTATCCCCGCCCCGTCCCACTCCTGGGTAGCCGTGGGTACCGTTGGTTGATTTCTTAAACCTCTGAAACAGCAAGCGCTTTATACCAGAAGGACCAGACCGCGCTCACACCGCCGGACGATCACCCCGAAACCGGCCATAACGCCAGGTAACAGAGCCGGGGCAGGGCGGATACTCTCTCTAGGGCGGATCAGCCCAGCCGGGAGCACCGGGAAAGGCAGGCGGCGTGCTGGAAGGGCGACGGGACACCAGGTTCGGGCGGCTGCTGCGGCACGGCTTCAGTGACGCCGTGGCCGCCGAGGCGCTGCTGGGCGGCGAGCAGCTCGCCCCGGTGCGCAGCGACCCGGTCCTGCTCGACGCGCTGGGCGCCACGGCCGACCCCGACCAGGCGCTCGCCTCCCTCGTACGGCTCCTCGAGGCCCTCGATCCCGGGGAGCGGCGCACCCTCCTCGACACGCTCACCACGGCCAAGCCGCTGCGCGACCGGCTGCTCGGGGTGCTGGGCGCCTCCGTGGCCCTGGCCGACCACCTCACCCGGCATCCGCGCGACTGGCACGCCCTGGTCACCTACGAGCACGCCGACCTGCACCCGGGGACCACGGAGTTCGAACGGGGGCTGGCCGGGGCCGACGACCCCGAGTCGCTGCGCGTCGCCTACCGGCGCTGCATGCTGGGCATCGCCGCCCGCGACGTGTGCGGCACCAGCGACCTGGTGCAGACCGCCGCGGAGCTCGCCGACCTCGCCACCGCGACGCTGCGTGCGGCCCTGGCCATGGCCGAGGAGGAGGCGCCGGGCGATGCCGCGCTGTGCCGGCTGGCGGTGATCGGCATGGGCAAGTGCGGCGGCCACGAGCTCAACTACATCTCCGACGTCGACGTCATCTTCGTGGCCGAGGCCCGCCCCGACGCCGAGGAGGCCAAGGCGCTGCAGGCCGCCACGCGGCTGGCCTCGCGCATGATGCGGATCTGCTCCGACACCACCGTCGAGGGCAGCATCTGGCAGGTCGACGCCAACCTGCGCCCCGAGGGCCGGCGCGGCCCGCTGGTGCGCACCCTGTCCAGCCATCTGGCCTACTACAAGCGCTGGGCCAAGACGTGGGAGTTCCAGGCGCTGCTCAAGGCCCGGCCGGTGGCCGGCGACCCGGCGCTCGGGCAGGAGTACGTCGAGGCGCTGTCGCCCATGGTGTGGCAGGCCGCGGAACGCGAGCACTTCGTCCAGGACGTGCAGGAGATGCGGCGCCGGGTCGTGGAGAACATCCCCGTCGCGCACCTCGACCGGGAGCTGAAGCTGGGCCCCGGCGGCCTGCGGGACGTGGAGTTCGCGGTGCAGCTGCTCCAGCTCGTGCACGGCCGCACCGACCCGTCGCTGCGCAGCGGCACCACCTTGACCGCGCTGTCCCAGCTCGCCGCCGGCGGCTACGTGGGGCGGGCGGACGCGGCGGCGCTCGACACCTCGTACCGCTTCCTGCGGACGATGGAGCACCGCATCCAGCTCCACAAGCTGCGCCGCACCCACCTGGTGCCCGAGGACGTGGCCGACCTGCGGCGGCTCGGCCGCTCCCTGGGCTTCCGGGCGGACCCGGTGGCGGAGCTGCAGCGGGAGTGGCGGCGGCACGCGCGGGAGGTGCGCCGCCTCCACGAGAAGCTCTTCTACCGGCCGCTGCTCGACGCGGTCGCCCAGCTCGCCCCCGGCGAGGTGGGCCTGACCCCGGACGCGGCCAAGCAGCGTCTGGAGGCGCTCGGCTACGCCGACCCCACCGCGGCCCTGCGCCACCTGGAGGCGCTGGCCTCGGGGGTCAGCCGCAAGGCCGCCATCCAGCGGACCCTGCTGCCGGTGCTGCTCGGCTGGTTCGCCGACTCCGCGGACCCCGACGCGGGTCTGCTCAATTTCCGCAAGGTCAGCGACGCCCTGGGCCGCACCCCCTGGTACCTGCGGCTGCTGCGGGACGAGGGCGCCGCCGCCGTCAACCTCGCGCGCGTGCTGTCCTCCGGGCGGCTCGCCCCCGACCTGCTCATGCGGGCCCCCGAGGCGGTCGCCCTGCTCGCCGACGACGAGGGGCTCCAGCCCCGCACGCGTGGTGCGCTGGACCAGGAGGTGCTGGCCGCGGTCCACCGCGCGGACTCCGCCGAGCAGGCCGTCGCCGCGGTACGCGGAGTCCGCCGCCGCGAGCTGTTCCGCACCGCGGCCGCGGACCTCGTCGGGGTCCACCGCGACGACCCCGACGCCATCGGCACCGCCCTCACCGACCTCAACGCCGCCGCCGTCACCGGGGCCCTGCAGGCCGCGGTCAACGCCGTCGAGGTGGCCGAGGGGGAGCCCCTGCCGACCCGGTTCGCCGTCATCGGGATGGGCCGCTTCGGCGGCCACGAACTGGGCTACGGCTCCGACGCCGACGTCCTGTTCGTCCACGAGCCGTACGAGGGCACCGACGAGCACCGGGCCGCCAAGGCCGCGCTCAAGGTCGCCAACGAGCTGCGCAGGCTGCTGCAGATCCCCACCACCGACCCGCCGCTGCTCATCGACGCCGACCTGCGCCCCGAGGGCAAGAGCGGACCGCTGGTGCGCACGCTCGGCTCGTACGCCGCCTACTACCGGCGCTGGTCGCTGGTCTGGGAGAGCCACGCCCTGCTGCGCGCCGAACCGGTCGCGGGCGACGAGGACCTGGGAGCCCGCTTCATCGGCCTCGTCGACCCGCTGCGCTACCCGGCCGAGGGGCTGCCGGAGGAGGCGGTCCGCGAGATCCGCCGGCTCAAGGCCCGTATGGAGTCCGAGCGGCTGCCGCGCGGCGCCGACCCGACGACCCACGCCAAGCTGGGGCGGGGCGGGCTCAGCGACGTCGAGTGGACCGTGCAGCTGCTGCAGCTCCAGCACGGCGCGCAGTTCCCCGGCCTGCGGACCACCCGTACCCGGCCGGCGCTGGCCGCGGCCGCGGCGGCGGGACTGGTCCTCGCCGAGGACGCGGAAGTCCTGGACGCCGCCTGGATCCTGGCGAGCCGGATGCGCAACGCCGTCATGCTCGTCCGGGCCCGGGCCGGGGACACCTTCCCCGGTGACGGCAAGGAACTCGCCGCGGTGGGCCGGTACCTCGGCTACGAGCCGGGGCACGTGGGCGACATGGTCGAGGAGTACCGCCGGGCCACGCGCCGGGCCCGCGCGGTGGTCGAGCGCCTCTTCTACGCCACGTAGTCCGCGCCCGCCGCCCGCCTACGCCGTGGCGACGCGCACCTGGCGCGGCAACCGGTAGGCGAGGCCGCCGTAGACCGCCCAGGAGGCGGCGAAGCCGACGCCGAGGCAGAGGGTGCCGCCGGCGGCGTCGAGCCAGAAGTGGTTGGCGGTGGAGACGATGACGAGCAGCGTGACCACCGGGTAGAGCACGCCCAGCACCCGCACCCAGGCCCGCCGCGCGAGCATGGCGACGGTGATGCCGCACCACAGCGACCAGCCGATGTGCATCGACGGCATGGCCGCGTACTGGTTGGAGACGTGCGCCAGGTCGCCCGACGCCATCGACCCCCAGGTGTGGTGGATCTTCACGGTGTCGATGAAGCCGCCGCCCTCCATCAGCCGGGGCGGCGCCAGGGGGAAGAAGTAGTAGCCGAGCAGCGCGATGCCGGTCGTCACGAAGAGGACCAGCCGGGTCGGCGCGTAGCGCCCGGGGTGCCGGCGGAACAGCCAGACGAGCACGGCGAGGGTGACGATGAAGTGGAGCGTCGCGTAGTAATAGTTCATCGCGACGATGAGCCACGTTACCGAGTTCACGGCATGATTGACCGCGTGTTCGAAGGCGAGCCCGAGGGACCGTTCCAGGCCCCAGACGTGGCCCGCGTTCCGCATGGCGTCGTCCTGCTGCTCGGGCACGGCGTTGCGCACCAGTGAGTAGATCCAGTAGCTGACGGCGATCAGCAGGATCTCGAACCACAGCCGGGGCCGGCGTGGCGCCAGCAGTCTGTTGCCCGTCGTCGCTCCATCGGCGTCACGGGAATCGATGGAGCGCGGTGGTACGGCGTCACTGCGGTGGGCCATGGTCTTCGCGGTCGATTCCCCCATGGGGCGATAGTCTGCCATGCGGTCCGGTGCCGTCCGATCAACCCCCGGTGGGATTGCGTGCATCCCGCGTACGCCTCCCGGTCGACTGCTGTACGGGTACGGCTGCCCCGGCCTTGGGACCTGATGCCGTCGAACCGCGGACGACCAGTTCGGGCAGGAAAACGAACTCGCTGTGCGGTGCCGGGGTACCGCCGACCTCCTCCAGCAGCGCGCGCACCGCGGCCTGGCCCATGGCCGTGACCGGCTGCCGGATGGTCGTGAGCGGCGGATCGGTGAAGGCGATGAGCGGGGAGTCGTCGAAGCCGACGACGGAGACGTCCCCGGGGACGGACAGCCCCTGCTGCCGGGCGGCGCGGACGGCGCCGAGCGCCATCATGTCGGAGGCGCACACCACGGCCGTGCAGCCGGACTCGATCAGGCCGGAGGCGGCAGCTTGACCACCCTCGAGGGTGAACAGCGAGTGCTGGATGCGCCCGGCCGCCTCGTCGGCGGCTATGCCGAGCACCTCCTCCATGCTGCGCAGGAAGCCCTCTATCTTGCGCTGCACGGGGACGAACCGCTTGGGACCGACGGCGAGGCCGATCCGCTCGTGGCCGAGCGCCGCCAGATGGGTGACGGCCAGACGCATGGCACCGCGGTCGTCGGGCGAGACGAACGGCGCCTTGATCTTGCCGGAGAAGCCGTTGATCAGGACGAACGGTACGCCCTGGCCGTGCAGCCGGTCGTAGCGCTCCACGTCGGCGGTGGAGTCGGCGTGCAGTCCGGAGACGAAGATGATCCCGGCGACACCGCGCTCGACGAGCATCTCGACGAGTTCGTCCTCGGTCGAGCCGCCCGGGGTCTGGGTGGCCAGCACCGGGGTGTACCCCTGCCGGGTCAGGGCCTGCCCGATGACCTGGGCGAAGGCCGGGAAGATCGGGTTCTCCAGCTCCGGGGTGATGAGCCCGACGAGGCCCGCGCTGCGCTGCCGCAGCCGCACCGGCCGTTCGTACCCCAGCAGGTCGAGGGCGGCCAGCACGGATTGGCGGGTGGCGGCGGAGACCCCGGGCTTGCCGTTGAGGACACGGCTGACGGTCGCTTCGCTCACCCCCGCCTGGGCTGCGATGTCGGCAAGCCTTGCGGTCACAGGATTGGACTGTACCGGTCGCATCTCAGATCGCCCACCAGATGCACGAATCAGCCGGAAGACGGACGGATCCGCCGGTGAACGCCACGGGCTCGGAGGAGAGCACCGGCCGCCCCGGCACGGGGAGTTGGACCGGGGCCGAACGGGCGTTGACGGTGCACACCAGGCCGGGACGGGAGAAGGCCAGCACCCCCTCGGGAGCGTCCAGCCAGCGCATCGGCCCGTCGCCGAGGCCGGGCAGTTCACGGCGCAGCCGCAGGGCCGAGCGGTACAGCTCCAGGGTGGAGTCGGGGTCGCCGGTCTGCGCCTGGACGCTCAGTCCGCCCCAGCCCGCGGGCTGCGGCAGCCAGCTGCCGGCCGGCCCGAAGCCGTGGCTGGGGCCGTCGGCGGTCCACGGGATGGGCACCCGGCAGCCGTCGCGCAGCCCGTCCTGGCCGTTGTCCCGGAAGAAGGAGGGGTCCTGGCGGACCTCGTCCGGCAGGTCGGTGACCTCGGGCAGACCCAGTTCCTCGCCCTGGTAGACGTACACGGAACCGGGCAGCGCGAGCATCAGCAGGGCCGCGGCGCGGGCCCGGCGCAGCCCGGCCGCACCGCCTCCGTAGCGGGTGACGTGCCGGACCACGTCGTGGTTGGAGAGCACCCAGGTGGTGGGGGCGCCCACGGAGACGGTGGCGGCGAGGGACTCCTCGATCACCGCGCGCATCGCCCCGGCCTCCCAGGGGCACTGCAGGAAGTGGAAGTTGAAGGCCTGGTGCAGCTCGTCGGGACGGACGTACAGCGCCATGCGCCCGGCGTCGGGCGCCCAGGCCTCGGCGACGCCGATGCGCTCGGACGGCAGTTCCTGCGGCCCGGGGCCGGGGGAGTAGGAGTCGAGCAGCCGGCGCCAGGCGCGGTGGATCTCGTGCACCCCGTCCTGGTCGAAGAAGGGGAGCACCTGGGAGCCGATCATCTTGACCTGCTCCTTGTGGCCGATGTCGGGCAGCCCCGGCGCCTTGACCATGCCGTGGGCGACGTCGATGCGGAAGCCGTCCACGCCCAGGTCCAGCCAGAAGCGGAGGATGGCGTCGAACTCCTCGCGGACCTCGGGGTGCTCCCAGTTGAGGTCGGGCTGCTCGGGCGCGAAGAGGTGGAGGTACCAGTCGCCGTCCGCGACCCGGGTCCACGCGGGGCCGCCGAAGACCGACTCCCAGTCGTTGGGCGGCAGTTCGCCGTGCTCGCCCTTGCCGGGGCGGAAGTGGTAGCGCTCACGGGCCGGCCCCCCGCGCCGGTCCGTGAGCGCCGCCCGGAACCACGCGTGCCGGTCGGAGGTGTGGTTCGGGACGATGTCGACGATCACCCGCAGGCCCAGCTCGTGGGCGGTGCGGAGGAGCGCGTCGGCATCCGCGAGGGAGCCGAAGAGGGGGTCGACGGTGCGGTAGTCGGCGACGTCGTAGCCGCCGTCCGCCTGGGGCGAGGCGTAGAAGGGGGTCAGCCAGACCGCGTCGGCGCCCAGTTCCGCCAGGTACGGCAGCCGGGCCCGGATGCCGGGCAGGTCGCCCACGCCGTCACCGTCGCCGTCGGCGAAGGAACGTACGTACACCTGGTAGATGACGGCGCTGCGCCACCAGCCGGGTGTGCCCCCCTCGGGGGCGGCCGGGGTCTCGTCGGTCGCGTCGTGGATGACGGGGGCGAGCTCTTGGGTCATGTCGGTCCCTCGGGAGTCGGCGCCGTTCCCTGCCGATGATTCCGATCCACCGCGTGATCGGCAATGCCTTTCAAGAATTTGCGGAAGATCGCGTAACGGCTTCCAGGAGCGCGAGCGTCCCACGTCACGTCTCCCATCGGCAACTGTGAGGACACGCAGATGTAACGATCGGAAGATCTTGCAAGTCTTTGCAGCAAGGTCTTTCGTCGGGCTTTCATCCCTGTTACGTTCCTCGACAGCCCGGCGGCCGCAAAGGCGCAGTCGGCAGGGGGGACGCGGCGACGCGCCCCGCACCATCACGGGCTTTCATCCTGGAGGAGATCACATGCGGCGTGGCATAGCGGCCACCGCGCTGGTTGCGGCGCTCGGGCTTGCGGCGACGGCTTGCGGCGGCGACGACGGCGGCAGTGACAAGGCCGGCGGTCCGGTCACCATCACCTGGTGGGACACCTCGAACGCGACGAACGAGGCGCCGACCTACAAGGCCCTGATCGCGGACTTCGAGAAGGCGAACCCGAAGATCAAGGTCACCTACGTCAACGTGCCGTTCGACCAGGCCCAGAACAAGTTCCAGACGGCCGCCGGCAGCAAGGGCGCCCCGGACGTCGTCCGCGCCGAGGTCGGCTGGACCGCCTCCTGGGCCAAGTCCCAGTTCCTCGCGCCGCTGGACGGCACCCCGGCGCTGGCCGACCAGGGTGACATCAACCCGTCCCTGCTCAAGCAGGCGCAGTACGAGGGCAAGACCTACGGTGCCCCGATCGTCACCGACACCCTCGCGCTCATGTGGAACAAGGAGCTGCTGAAGAAGGCCGGCTTCGACAAGGCCCCCGCCACCTGGGACGAGCTGAAGGCGGTCGCCAAGGCCGTCAAGGCCAAGGACAAGGTCGACGGCTTCTGGCTCCGCGCCGACTCCTACTACGAGCTGCCCTTCCTCTTCGGCGAGGGCACCGACATGGTCGACGCCGCGGCGAAGAAGATCACGATCAACTCGCCCGAGGCCGTCAAGGCCGTCGACACGAGCAAGTCCGTGCTCGCCGCCCCGGGTGTCCACAAGCTCGATGTGACCGCCGACAGCTACGCCCACATGCAGGACGCGTTCGTCAACGGCAAGGTCGCCATGATCGTCCAGGGCCCCTGGGAGCTGACCAACATCTACAAGGGCGCGGCCTTCTCCGACAAGGCCAACCTGGGCATCTCCTCCGTCCCGGCCGGCTCCACCGGCAAGGCCGGCGCCCCCACCGGCGGCCACAACCTGGCCGTCTACGCCGGCTCGGACAAGGCCCACCAGGAAGCCGCCCAGAAGTTCGTCGGCTGGATGACCTCGGGTGAGACCCAGGCCAAGATCGCGCTGAAGAACGGCACCCTGCCGACCCGCACCTCCGCCTACACCGCCGAGGTCAAGGCCGCTCCCGGCGTCGCCGAGTTCCAGGACATCCTGGCCAACGTCGCCCGCCCGCGTCCGGAGCTGCCGGAGTACAGCTCCCTGTTCGCCGACTTCAACACCGGTCTGACGAACGTCCTGCAGGGCAAGACCGGCACCCAGCAGGGGCTGGACGCGACCGCCGACGCCTACAAGAAGCTCGTCAAGGACTTCCAGTAAGGCAGCCATGAGCCGTCCGGTCCGCCTCCCCCGAGCGGGGGGCGGACCGGGCGGCCCGCCCGCGTCCGCACGCATGCCCCCCGGCCGTGCGGGGCGGCCGTACCACCCTTAGCGAACCTCTCGAAAAGGTGCCGAAGATGACCGTCGCCGTCCAGGGCGGGACCCGGAAGACCAAGCGTGGCGAGGCGCCGCGCCCCGGTCCGCTCAGCCGCATCCGGCAGTCGTACAACCGCAACTGGTATGCCTGGGCCATGGTGGCGCCGGTGGTCGCCGTCATCGGCCTGCTGGTGCTCTACCCCCTGGTCCGCGGCATCTACCTGTCGCTGACCGACGCCAACAGCCAGAACGTCGGCCGGACGATCGGCGTCAACCACATCCCGGACTCCTTCTCCTGGGTGGGCTTGAAGAACTACACGGAGATCCTCTCCGGGGCGGACCACCAGTTCTGGCCGCACTTCACCTGGACCATCGTGTGGACGGCCGTCTGCGTCACCCTGCACTACGGCCTCGGCCTCGGCCTCGCCATGCTGCTGAACCGCAAGATCCGCGGCCGCACCTTCTACCGGCTGGTCCTGATCCTGCCCTGGGCCGTGCCCACCTTCGTCACCGTCTTCTCGTGGCGGCTGATCCTCGCCGACGACGGCGGCATCCTGAACACGGTCCTGCACTCGCTGCACCTGCCGACGCCCGCCTGGCTGAGCGACCCCTTCTGGCAGAAGACCGCGGCGATCATGGTCAACACCTGGGTCGGCGTCCCCTTCATGATGGTCTCGCTCCTCGGCGGCCTGCAGTCGATCCCCTCCGAGCTGTACGAAGCGGCCGAGATGGACGGCGCCACCCCCTGGCAGCGGTTCCGCTTCGTGACGCTCCCGGGCCTGCGCTCGGTGAGCAGCACGGTGATCCTGCTCGGCATCATCTGGACCTTCAACCAGTTCGTCGTCATCTTCCTGCTGTTCGGCGCGAGCGCGGGACAGGACGCCCAGATCCTGGTGACCTGGGCCTACCGGCTCGGCTTCGGACAGGACCCGCGTGACTACGCCGGGTCCGCCGCCTACGGCGTGATCATCCTGTCCATGCTCATCGTCTTCGCCTCCGTGTACCGGCGCTGGCTCGCCCGCTCCGAGAACGCGGCCGCCTGACGGCCGCCCCCGGCCAGGACATCGTCATGACGCAAGAGAGGGCAGCCACCCCCATGAGCACCACCGCAGACCTCCCCGCCACGGGGGCCGACCAGGGCGCGACCGCCGCCCCCGCCCGCGCGGCCGTACGCCGGCGCACCGGCCGCGGCGAGCGCAGCCGGGGCGCGTCCGTGCTGATCCACGGCGTGCTGATCACCGCGAGCCTCATCGCGGCCTTCCCCGTGCTGTGGATCGCCTGGGTCTCCTTCGGCCCCGACAAGACCGACTTCCTGCACCCGGCCGACATCGCCGGCAAGTTCAGCTTCGAGAACTACACCAAGGTCCTCGGCGACACGAACTTCCTGCAGTGGTTCCTGAACTCCATGATCGTCGCCCTCGGCACCTGCGTGCTGGGCGTGTTCATCGCCGCCAGCTCCGGCTACGCGGTCTCCCGGATGCGCTTCCCCGGCCACCGGCAGCTGATGTGGATCTTCCTGGTGACCCAGATGTTCCCGGTCGCCATCCTCATGGTGCCGCTGTACAACATCCTGGCCGACCTGGGTCTGCTGGACACGTACTGGGCGCTCATCCTGGTCTACTGCACCACCGCCGTGCCCTACTGCGCGTGGCTGCTCAAGGGCTACTTCGACACCATCCCGCAGGAGATCGACGAAGCCGGCCGGGTCGACGGCCTCACCCCCTTCGGCACCTTCTACCGGCTGGTCCTGCCGCTGGCCCGTCCGGGCCTGGCGGTGGCGGCCTTCTACACCTTCCTCACGGCGTGGGGAGAGGTCGCCTACGCCTCGGTCTTCATGCTCGGCGACGACAAGTACACCCTCGCCGTCGGGCTGACCACCTTCATCAGCGAGCACGACAACCAGTGGGACCTGATGGCCGCCACGTCCGTGCTCATCGCCGTCCCCGCGTCGGCCTTCTTCTACGTCGTCCAGCGGCACCTGGTCACCGGCCTCACCGCCGGCGCGGCCAAGTCCTGACCGTCGTCCGACCCGGGGCACCCGGCCCACCGGCCGGGTGCCCCGGCCTCGCCCCCTCGCCGCACGAGCAACCACTTTTCCAAGGGATCACCATGACCCAGTACCTGGCGGACTCCACCCGTCACCCCCACTCCTGCGACCAGCCCGTGGCCACCACGGACTGGTGGAGAGACGCGGTCATCTACCAGGTCTACCCCCGCAGCTTCGCCGACGGGAACGGCGACGGCATGGGCGACATCCCCGGCGTCCGCGAGCGGCTCCCGTACCTGCGCGACCTCGGCGTCGACGCCGTCTGGCTGAGCCCCTTCTACGCCTCGCCGCAGGCCGACGCCGGTTACGACGTCGCCGACTACCGGGCCATCGACCCGATGTTCGGCACCCTCCACGACGCCGACGGCCTGATCCGCGACGCCCACCGGCTGGGTCTGCGGATCATCGTCGACCTGGTGCCCAACCACTCCTCCGACCAGCACGAGTGGTTCAAGCAGGCGCTGCGCGAGGGCCCCGGCTCCCCGCTGCGGGCGCGCTACCACTTCCGCCCCGGCAAGGGCGAGAACGGCGAACTGCCCCCCAACGACTGGGAGTCCATCTTCGGGGGGCCGGCCTGGACCCGTGCCGCCGACGGCGAGTGGTTCCTGCACCTGTTCGCGCCCGAGCAGCCCGACTTCAACTGGGAGCACCCGGCCGTCCAGGACGAGTTCCGCTCGATCCTGCGCTTCTGGCTCGACATGGGCGTCGACGGCTTCCGCATCGACGTCGCGCACGGCCTGGTCAAGGCCGACGGCCTGCCCGACATCGGCGCCCACGAGCAGCTCAAGCTCCTTGGCAACGATGTCCTGCCCTTCTTCGACCAGGACGGCGTCCACGAGGTCTACCGCTCGTGGCGGCGCATCCTCGACGAGTACGACGGCGAGCGCATCGCCGTCGCCGAGGCCTGGACCCCCACCGTCGAGCGCACCGCCAACTACGTCCGCGCCGACGAACTGCACCAGGCCTTCAACTTCCAGTACCTCGGCACGAAGTGGGACGCCGTCGAGCTGCGCGAGGTCATCGACCGCTCGCTCGACGCCATGCGCCCGGTCGCCGCGCCCACCACCTGGGTCCTGTCCAACCACGACGTGGTCCGCCACGCGACCCGGCTGTCCCCCGACGGGAAGGGCTACGACCTGCGCCGCGCCCGCGCCGCCTCCCTGCTGATGCTGGCCCTGCCCGGCTCCGCGTACGTCTACCAGGGCGAGGAACTGGGCCTGCCCGAGGTCACCGACCTGCCCGACGAGGCCCGTCAGGACCCGGCGTTCTTCCGCGCCGCCGGCCAGGACGGCTTCCGCGACGGCTGCCGGGTGCCGATCCCGTGGACCGCCGAGGGCCCCAGCCACGGCTTCGGCAGCGGTGGCAGCTGGCTGCCGCAGCCCGCGGAGTGGGCGGGGCTCAGCGTCGCCGTACAGACCGGCGACCCGGACTCCACCCTGGAGCTGTACCGCTCCGCCCTGCGGCTGCGCCGCGAGCGGGACGGCCTCGGCGCGGGCGAGTCGGTCCAGTGGCAGGACGCCCCGCAGGGCGTGCTGTCCTTCCGCCGGCCCGGCTTCGCGTGCACCGTCAACACCACCGGCACTCCGGTGACGCTGCCCGCGCCGGGCCAGGTGCTGCTGGCCAGTTCCCCCGTGGAGGTCACGGCGGACGGGGTCGTCCTCCCGGCCGACACGACCGTCTGGTGGGCCGTTTGACGTGCGGCGCGGTCGCATAGGGTCGGGGACTGTGAACACCACCGCTCGACTTGCCGACATCGCGGCCCAGGCGGGGGTCAGCGAGGCCACCGCCAGCCGCGTGCTGAACGGGAAGGCGGGGGTCGCCCCCGCCACCCGGCAGAAGGTGCTGGCCGCACTGGACGTGCTCGGCTACGAGCGTCCGGTGCGGCTGCGCCAGCGCAGCGCCGGCCAGATCGGGCTGATCACCCCCGAGCTCAACAACCCGATCTTCCCCGCCTTCGCCCAGGTCATCGAGCAGAACCTGACCGGCTACGGCTACACCGCGGTGCTGTGCACCCAGCACCCCGGCGGCTCCACCGAGGACGAACTGGTGGAGGCGCTCGTGGAGCGCGGGGTGCGCGGCATCGTCTTCCTGTCCGGGCTGCACGCGGACGTCACCGCCGACCCCGAGCGCTACGCCCGCCTGCTCGGCCAGGGCGTGCCCTACGTGCTGGTCAACGGCTTCAACCCGGCGATCGCCGGGCCGTACATCTCGCCGGACGAGCGCGCCTCGGCGCGCATCGCCGTCCAGCACCTGGTGGAGCTCGGCCACCAGCGGATCGGCCTGGCCGTCGGGCCCAACCGCTTCGTGCCGGTGCACCGCAAGGTCGAGGGCTTCGTCGAGTCGCTGGGCAGCCTGCTCGGGCTCGGCGAGGAGCAGGCCGCGGAGTACGTCCAGCACACCCTCTTCTCCGTGGAGGGCGGCCACGCGGCCGCCGGGGCGCTGCTGGACAAGGGCTGCACGGGCATCGTCTGCGGCAGCGACCTGATGGCGCTCGGCGCGGTGCGCGCGGTGCGGGAGCGGGGGCTGACCGTCCCCGGGGACGTGTCGGTCGTCGGCTACGACGACTCGCCGCTGATCGCCTTCACCGACCCGCCGCTGACCACGGTCCGCCAGCCGGTCGAGGCGATGGGCGCGGCCGCGGTGAACGCGCTGCTGGAGGAGATCGGCGGCAACCCGGTGCAGCGCGCGGAGTTCGTCTTCCAGACGGAGCTGGTCGTCCGCGGCTCCACGGGCCAGGTGCCCGGCGCCGGCCGGCGTTCCTGATCGTCCCTCATCGTCTCTGATCGTCCCCGGCCGTTCCTGATGCGCGGCGGGTGTTGAGGCGGGCCCTGGACCTGCCCCGGGCGGGGCGCAGCGGGGTGGCTTCGTCGGTCCTGGGCCCGCCTCCGTCTCGGGGGCGACCGGTCCAGCCGGCCGGGCGCGTGGGACCCGCCGTCAGGGGCGGACCCCCGGCCGGCCGAACCGGGCTGAAGAGGAACGTAACAGCCGCTCCGGCCAGGACGGAAGGCCCCTGCAGAAACTTTCTGCAAGATTCTGCAGGGACCTTTCGGAAGGGCGGGACCGCAGGTGGGAGGGGGTCAGGGTGCGATGCCCACGCCGTCCAGACGGCTCCACGCGCGCTCCTGGGCGGCGGACAGCGCCGGCCAGTGCCGTGCCCCCGGGCGGGGGTACACGCGGGAGGCGTAGGGGCGCGGGACGTACCCCGGTTCGAAGAAGCACCCCGTGCCGTAGGTGGCGTCGAACGCCGGGCAGGAGGCCGCCACCGAGGCCGGCGTGGGCTTGCGGCCGGTCCGCGCCCAGGTCGCCAGTGACCGCATCGCGGCGGCGTACTCCGCGTCGCTCAGCTCGCTGTGCTCGCTCTCCCGCGTGAAGTTCTGTACCAGCAGCCGCCCGCGGTGGGCGCCCTCCAGGGAGGCCCGGTAGGCCGCCTCGTGCTCGACGAAGGCGGTCGGGTCGTCGATGGCGTGGACGGTGAGCACGGGGATCGACACGGCGCCGGTGACGTCGCTGTCGTAGGACAGGTCCCGGCGGGCCGTGGGGTCGGCGGTGAAGCGCTCCACGCCCGCGTTGAGCGCCGCGTCGTCGTGAGAGCCGGTGTAGCGGACGGTGCCGTTGCCGAACGGGTTCCGGCCGCCGAGCCGGTTGTGCACGATGTCACGGAAGGTGAAGGTCGCGAACCGAAGGTGCGACTCCAGCGTCCGCTCCGGGATCCCGGTCACCGCCAGGATGTCGTCGAGGTTGCGCTGCTGCAGGGCGGTGCGCTCCTGCGGGGGCGAGGCGTAGCCGGTGCACTCCTGCAGGCGCGAGCGCAGTCCGGTGGTGGTCATCGTCGAGTCGGCGCGCAGCCCCATCCACAGCGGGTACGGGGGCTCGGTGGGCCTGGGGTGGTTGCGGCAGTAGTACTGGTAGACCACGCGCAGGTCCACCCGGTAGTCGTAGCCGCGTGAACCGCCGCCCAGGACGCCGCTGGTCAGCAGGGCGCCGTCGTAGGGCGCATGCCGGCCGGTGCCGTAGACCTCGGCGACCTTGGCCGCCACGTCGCCGCCCCAGGACTGGCCGTGGACGAAGGTCAGGCGCGGCGCGCCGAAGCGCTCCACGAACAGCCGCCGCACCGTCTCGGTGTCCTTCGCCGCCATCCGCGTGCCGTAGCCACCGCGGCGGTAGGACGAACCCGCCCAGGCGTAGCCCTCCTTCACCATGACCGACCAGCGCGCCAGGTCCCCGGTGCTGCGCTCGGGGTCGGAGGTGTCGCCGAGGTCGGGGCCGCCGTGGGCGTGGACGACCAGCGAGCCGTTCCAGTCGCGCGGGACCGCCATGGCGTAGAAGGCGCCGTTCGCGTCCTGGCCCCGGTAGCAGGTGGCCTCCGCCGCCAGCTCCGCCGGGCAGTCGGCGGGGGCGGGTCCGTCGGCCGCGGACGCCGGTACGGGCCCGGCCAGGGCGGTGGCGAGGAGGGCGGCGACGCCCGCGATCGTCACGGAGATGCGGTGTCGTGCGGATCCGGACCGGGGGCGGTGGGGGGAGTGCCCGGTGACCATCGTCTCGTCCTTCCGTCGTCGTCCGGCGCTTCGTTGCGCGGGCCCCGATGCTTGGGGACGGAGGCGGTGGGGGTCCAGAGCCGTGGCCTTTGCGTTCATAGTGTTCGGCGACCGGCCGCGGCGGACCGGGATGTGACGGGGCGTCATCCGCACTCCGTCGACGCGGAGGATGTCACGTTGGAAATCCTTGCGACATCTTGCTGTAAGCCGCGCGTAAGAGGTACGGTCCCGCTCACGGTCCGGCACTGCCGCCGGGCCACGGCTCATGGCGCGTGGGCTCCCAGAGGTACAACCGTCCGCACACGGATTCCGCAAGGAGAACACCCCGTGGCCCAGCACACCGGGCTGCCCGCGTCCGCGCGTTCACGCGCGCGCAGACGCGGAGCCGCAGCCGTCGCGGTGGCGGCCCTCGCCGCCGCCTTCGCCGTCCCCGCATCGGCCCCCGCCGCCTCGGCGGCCGCCCCGCCCCCGCCGCCCTCCGACGCGGCGCTGGCCGCGCAACCCGGGCGTCACGACCTCACACGGGAGCAGTTCTACTTCGTACTGCCGGACCGTTTCGCCAACGGCGACGCGTCCAACGACAGGGGCGGTCTGACCGGCACCCGGCTCAGCACCGGCTACGACCCCACCGACAAGGGCTTCTACCAGGGCGGCGACCTCAAGGGGCTCACCCAGCGGCTCGACTACATCAAGGGCCTCGGCACCACCGCGATATGGATGGCGCCGATCTTCAAGAACCGGCCCGTGCAGGGGACCGGTGAGAACGCGTCGGCCGGCTACCACGGCTACTGGATCACCGACTTCACCCAGGTCGACCCGCACTTCGGCAGCAACGCCGACCTCAAGGCGCTGATATCCAAGGCCCACGCCAAGGGCATGAAGGTCTTCTTCGACGTCATCACCAACCACACCGCCGACGTCGTCGACTACGACGAGAAGTCCTACGGCTACCTCTCCAAGGGCGCGTTCCCCTACCTGACGAAGGACGGCGTGCCGTTCGACGACGCCGACTACGCGAAGGGCGGCAAGGGCTTCCCCGCCGTCGACCGCGACTCCTTCCCCCGCACCCCCGTCGTCACCGCGAACAGCAAGGTCCCGGCCTGGCTGAACGACCCGACGATGTACCACAACCGGGGCGACTCCACCTTCGCCGGCGAGAGCTCCGACCAGGGCGACTTCTCCGGTCTGGACGACCTGTGGACCGAGCGTCCCGAGGTCGTGAGGGGCATGGAGGAGATCTACGAGAAGTGGGTCCGCGACTTCGCCGTCGACGGCTTCCGCATCGACACCGTCAAGCACGTCGACCTGCCGTTCTGGACCCAGTGGGCCACGGCGCTGGACGCCTACGCGGCCGAGCACGGCCGCAAGGACTTCTTCATGTTCGGCGAGGTCTACTCCGCCGACACCGCCGTCACCTCCCCGTACGTCACGCAGGGCCGCCTCGACTCGACGCTCGACTTCCCCTTCCAGGACGCCGCCCGTCAGTACGCCTCCCAGGGCGGCTCCGCGGCGAAGCTGGCCGGGGTCTTCGGTGACGACCACCGGTACACGACGGACAAGGCCAACGCGTACGAGCAGGTCACCTTCCTCGGCAACCACGACATGGGCCGCATCGGCACGTTCCTGAAGCAGGACAACCCGAAGGCCGACGACGCCGAACTCGTGCGGCGGGACCGGCTCGCCAACGAGCTGATGTTCCTTTCGCGCGGCAACCCGGTCGTCTACTACGGCGACGAGCAGGGCTTCACCGGCGCCGGCGGCGACAAGGACGCCCGCCAGACGATGTTCGCGTCCAAGGTCGCCGACTACCTCGACGACGACCAGCTGGGCACCGACCGCACCCACGCGAGCGACGCCTACGACACCGGCGCACCCCTCTACCAGGCGATCGCGAAGCTGGCCGCGCTCCGCAAGGCCCACCCGGCGCTCGCCGACGGCGTCCAGACCGAGCGCCACGTCGCCGACGGCGCCGGGATCTACGCCTTCTCCCGCACCGACGCGAAGACCCGCACCGAGTACGTCGTCGCCGTCAACAACGCGACCGAGGCGCGGACCGCCGACGTCCCCACGGGCTCCGCGAACACCGCCTTCACCGCCCTCTACGGCACCGGGGGCTCCGTCACCAGCGGCGCCGACCGGAAGATCGGCGTGACCGTCCCGGCGCTGTCCACCGTGGTCTACAAGGCGGGCAGGCCGCTCGGCGCCCCCGCCGACCGGCCGTCCCTCACCCTGAAGGCCCCCGCCGCGGGTGCCACCGGCACCGTCGAGCTCTCCGCCGACGTCGACGGCGGGCAGCTCAACCGCGTGGTCTTCGCCGCGCAGACCGGCAACGGCCCGTGGAAGGTCCTCGGCTCCGCGGACCACGCGCCGTACAAGGTCACCCAGACGGTCGGTGACGAGGTGACGCCCGGCACCGCGCTGCGGTACAAGGCCGTCGTGATCGATTCCGCCGGCCGGACCGCCGCCGCTACCGCCGAGACCACCAGCGGCACCCCGGTTCCGCCGCAGCCCCCGGTGGCGAGCAGCCGCGACTACGCGATCGTCCACTACAAGCGGGCCGACAACAATTACACCGACTGGCGCCTGTACGCCTGGGGCGACATCGCCGACGGCGAGGGCACCACCTGGCCCGCCGGGCACGACTTCATCGGCCGCGACGCCTATGGCGCCTTCGCCTATGTGAAGCTCAAGCCGGGCGCGTCCAGCGTCGGTTACCTCGTCATCGACAAGGACGGCAACAAGGACGTCGGCGCCGACCGGTTCATCGACGTCACCAAGAACGGCGAGATCTGGGTCGAGCAGGGCAAGGAGGCCGTCGCCACCCAGGCCCCGTCCGGCACCGAGCCGGGGCAGGACAGGATGAAGGCCGTCCTCCACTACCACCGGGCGGACGGGGACTACGCGGGCTGGGGCCTGCACACCTGGACCGGCGCCGCGAACCCGACCGACTGGACCGCCCCGTTGCAGCCGGTGCGGACCGACGCCTACGGCGCCGTCTTCGAGGTGCCGCTCGCCGCGGGCGCCACGTCGCTCAGCTACATCCTGCACAAGGGCGACACCAAGGACCTGCCCGCCGACCAGTCGCTCGACCTCGCCACCTACGGACACGAGGTGTGGCTCCTGAACGGAACCGAGAAGTACCTCCTGCCCTCCACGTCCGGCTCCTCCGCCGACCTCGACCTGTCCTCGGCCAAGGCCCAGTGGATCGACGCCGACACCGTCGCGTGGAAGACCGGCGACACCGCCGCCAGTCACCAGCTCGTCTACGCCCCGGACGGCGGCCTGGCGATCAAGGACGGGGCTCTGACCGGCGAGGGCCACTGGCTGCGCCTGCAGCGCGTCGCGGGCGGCCTGACCGACGCCCAGAAGGCCCGCTTCCCGCACCTGAAGGACTACGCGGCCTTCACCATCGACCCGCGCGACCGCGACCGGGTCCGCACCGCCCTCACCGGGCAGATCATCGCAACCCAGCACCTCGCCAACGGCGCCTTGCTGTCCGCCACCGGCGTCCAGATCCAGGGCGTCCTGGACGACCTGTACGCCGCGAAGGCGACCAAGGCCGCGCTCGGCCCGGTCTTCTCCCACGGCAGGCCCATCCTCTCCGTATGGGCCCCGACCGCCCAGTCCGTCGCCCTGGACCTGGACGGGCGCACCGTCCCGATGCGGCGCGACGGCTCCACCGGCGTGTGGAGCGTGACCGGTGAGCGGAGCTGGACCGGCAAGCCGTACCGCTACGCCGTGAAGGTCTGGGCGCCCAGCGTCCAGAAGGTCGTCACCAACACCGTGACCGACCCCTACTCGGTCGCCCTGACCGCCGACTCGAAGCAGAGCCTGGTCGTCGACCTCGACGACAAGGCGCTCGCTCCGGGCGGCTGGTCGCACCTGGCCAAGCCCAAGGCCGTGGGCCTGAACAACGCGCAGATCCAGGAACTGCACATCCGGGACTTCTCCGTCGCGGACGCCATCGTCCCCGCGAAGGACAAGGGCAAGTACACCGCCTTCACCGACACGGGCTCCGCGGGGATGACGCACCTGAAGGCGCTGGCGAAGTCCGGGGTCTCCTACGTCCACCTGCTGCCGGCCTTCGACTTCGCCACCGTCGCGGAGAAGAGCGCCGACCAGGCCACCGTCGACTGCGACCTGGGCGCCTACCCGGCCGACTCCGACAAGCAGCAGGAGTGCGTGGCCGCGGTCGCCGCGAAGGACGCCTACAACTGGGGCTACGACCCCTTCCACTACACCGTCCCCGAGGGCTCCTACGCCACCGACCCGGACGGCACGGAGCGCACCGTCGAGTTCCGGAAGATGGTGCAGGGGCTCAACCAGGCGGGCCTGCGGGTCGTCATGGACGTGGTCTACAACCACACCGCCGCGAGCGGCCAGGACGACAAGTCCGTCCTCGACCGGATCGTCCCCGGCTACTACCAGCGCCTGCTGGACGACGGCACCGTCGCCAACTCCACCTGCTGCTCGAACACCGCGACCGAGAACGCGATGATGGGCAAGCTGGTCGTCGACTCGATCGTCACCTGGGCCAAGGAGTACAAGGTCGACGGCTTCCGCTTCGACCTGATGGGCCACCACCCCAAGGCGAACATCCTCGCCGTCCGCAAGGCGCTGGACGCGCTGACCCCCGCGAAGGACGGCGTCGACGGCAAGAAGATCATCCTCTACGGCGAGGGCTGGAACTTCGGCGAGGTCGCCGACGACGCCCGCTTCGTGCAGGCCACCCAGAAGAACATGGCCGGCACCGGAGTCGCCACCTTCTCCGACCGGGCCCGCGACGCGGTCCGCGGCGGCGGCCCCTTCGACTCCGACCCCGGCGTCCAGGGCTTCGCCTCGGGTCTGTTCAACGAGCCCAACGGCTCCGCCGCCAACGGCAGCGAGGCCGAGCAGCGGGCCCGCCTGCTGCACTACCACGACCTCATCAAGGTCGGCCTCACCGGCAACCTGAAGTCCTTCTCCTTCACCGACAGCAGCGGCAAGGAGGTCAGCGGCGCCGAGGTCGACTACAACGGCTCACCCGCCGGATACGCGGACGCCCCCGGCGACGCCCTCGCCTACGCCGACGCCCACGACAACGAGGCCCTGTACGACGCGCTCGCCTTCAAGCTGCCCCAGGGCACCTCGCCCGCCGACCGGGCACGCATGCAGGTCGTCGCCGAGGCCGTCCCGGCCCTCTCCCAGGGGCCGGCGCTCTACCAGGCGGGCTCGGACCTGCTGCGCTCCAAGTCCCTGGACCGCAACTCGTACGACTCCGGCGACTGGTTCAACGCCATCCACTGGGACTGCTCCTCGGGCAACGGTTTCGGCCGCGGCCTGCCCCCCAAGGCCGACAACGAGTCCAAGTGGTCCTTCGCGAAGCCGCTGCTGACCGCGGACACGCTCCGGGTCGGCTGCGCGCAGACCACCGCGGCCTCGGCCGCGTACCAGGACCTGCTGCGGATCCGCTCCACCGAGCCGGCCTTCGGGCTGACCACGGCGGCGCAGGTCCAGGAGCAGCTGTCCTTCCCGCTCTCGGGCGAGCAGGAGACCCCCGGCGTCATCACCCTGCAGCTGGGCCGGCTGGTGGTGGTCTTCAACGCGACCCCGAAGGCCCAGGACCAGCGCGTCGGCGCCCTGTCGGGGAAGGGCTACGCCCTCCACCCGGTGCAGGCCGCGGGCTCCGACGCCGTGGTGAAGCGGGCCTCCTACGACGTCGCGTCCGGCACCTTCACCGTGCCGGGCCGCACCGTCGCGGTGTTCGTCCGGAAGTAGCGACACGTTCCGTGACCGCCCGGTCGGCGGCCCGCTCTCCGCGGGTCCCGGCCGGGCGGTGCTGCGTACGGGCGAAGTGGGTGGCCATCGGCGCCTCGACGGGCAGAACGCCAACGGCTTCCTCCCGGGCGGCCCCGTGTCGGTCATCAACCTCGCCGTGGGGCAGAAGATCGACCGCTTCGGCGGCGAGGGCGGACGGTTCCTCGCGCCCGCGGGCCCGCCGTACTCCCAGCGCTCCATCGCGCCGTCCAACCCCAACACCTTCGACCCGGGCTACCCCTTCAACTGCCACCTGTACAAGGTGGTCAGGCCGTTCGCGGTCTCCGCGGGAGTCGTGGCGCCCTTCTACGGGCAGCCGGGCAACGGGCTCCAGTACGTGCTGCCGCTGAACGACAGCGTGCTCAACCACATCAACAACGGCGGACTCATCCGGGCGGGCCGCTCCGCCGCGTTCCGTGCGCCTACAGCTTCTTCTCCAGCAGGGTCACCGTGTACGGGCTGCCCTTGCCGCTTCGCTTGTGGGGCTGCTCGCCGACGACGGTGTAGCCCGCGCCCTCGTAGTACGCCCGCAGCTGCGGGTTGGCCGCCACGCAGTCCAGCCGCGCGTACGGGCGGCCGGACTCGGTGATGCGGCGCTCCGCCCGGTCGAGCATGGCCCGGCCGGTACCGCGCGGGGCGGTCGTCCGGTCCACCATGAGGCGGTGGACGTAGCCCGCGTCCGGCGGGCGCACCCCCCAGGCGTGCTCGTCGTCCCACCACAGCTCCCAGGCGCCGACCACCCGGCCCTCGCGTTCGGTGAGCCAGACCTCGCCCGCCGCCATGCGCGTGCGGAAGTGGCCCTCGTCCATCTCGCCGGGCTTCCACTGGTCGATGCCGTGCTCCTGCATCCAGCGGGCCGCGTCGTCCCGGAGGCGGACGAGGAGGGCGGCGTCGTCGGGCAGTGCGAGGCGGAAGGAGAGGTCGTTCATGCCTCCATTGTCAGGGAACCGTTTCCGGGCCATCGCTCGGCCGGTCCCGCGAGGGCGAGACCCACCAGGCCCATGCCGACGAGCCCGAGCATGCCCAGCACGTACAGCCAGGCGAAGGCCGAGCCCCAGTCCATGGCGCCGGGGTGGGTGAGGACCGCCAGGAGCGAGAAGGCGCCGACCGCGGCGTAGCCGGCCGCCGTGCCGCCGGCGAACAGCAGCAGGAGCAGCGGCCTGGTCATCGCCTCCATGGAGGCCGCCTTCGAGGCCGCCGGCGACTGGTCCGCCGGCATCCGGGACGCCCTCGGCGCGCTGCTCGGCATCCTCGCCGGGGCGCCCGCCTTCGCGACCATGGCCGTGGTCGAGATCGACGCCGTGGGGGAGGCCGGGCGCGAGGAGCGCGATGTGCTGCTCGCCCGGTTCCGGCGCTTCTTCACCGCCGCGGACGGCGCCGCCGGTGCCGTCGGGGCTCCGCCGGAGGTCGCCGCCACCGAGCTGTGATGGCCGTACCCGCCGCCGCGATCGGCGCCACGCTCATGGTCCTCACCGCGCAGGGCGCGCTCGGCGTGCAGTTCGCGATCTCCGGGATGCCCTTCACCGTCACCGCCACCGAACTCAAGGGCGAGGGCTTCGCGCAGTTCGGCGGCCTCGACTCGATGGCCGAGGGCAGCCCGAACACCGGCGACACCGGCGGCCAGGTCCTGGTCGTCGTCTCCGCGATCAAGAAGGCGACGCTCACCGACCTCTGCCAGAGCGTCGACCTCGGTGGCACCAACCTCGTCATCACAGCGGGCGGCGGCGCGGAGAAGGTCACCGCCCGCGGGCTGACCACCGACTCCACCGAGCTGTCCGGCGACGCCGCCTTCGACGGCATCGAGATCGGCAACGACGCCAGCACCCTCGACAAGGCCGGCGTCCAGGGCCCGATCGGCGTCTTCAGCCAGCAGTCCGACACCGTGACCATCGACAACCTGCGGCAGACCAACTACGCCATGACGGCCGCGGTGTTCAAACTGCCCGGCCTGAAACTGAAGTTCAGCGGCGAGGGCTGCTGATGGCCGGCTTCCGCCGGTGGCGCGGCCGCCGCCCGTTCTGGGGAGGGGGCCTGCTGACCCTCGGCGGCGCCGAGATCCTGGTGACCGAGAAGGCCGCGCTGCCCGTCGTCCTGCACATCGGCGCGCAGGGACTGGCCGGCTACCTCCTGCCCGGGCTGATGGTGATCTGCGGGCTGCTGATCCTGCTCAACCCGGCCCAGCGGCTCTTCTACTCGGTCGTCGGTGTCCTGCTGGCCCTCGGCAGCTGGATCACCTCGAACCTCGGCGGCTTCTTCGTCGGCCTGCTGCTCGGCGTCGCCGGCAGCTGCCTCGCCTTCGGCTGGCACCCCGACGGGGGAGCACCGCGCCGCGCCCGCTCCCCGCGCGGCGCCCCGGCGGCCGCTCCTGGCGCGGAGCAGGCCACCGGGGCGGGGGAGGGCGGGCTCAGCGCAGCGTCGTGAGCGCCGCGCCCGAGTCGAGCACCGCCGACAGCTCGGCCCGGGCGCCCTGTTCGGCGCGCACCGCCATCGTCGGGCCCTTCGAGGCGCCGGTCACGCCGCCCGTGGCCTTGATCCGCGTCACGTCACGGCTGCCCGCCGCCAGCAGGTACCAGTGGCCGGCGGTGGACTTCCACAGCGCTCCGGCCAGCACCTGCGGCACCGCCCGGCCGCACGCCCCGCTGTCCCGGCCGCTCTGGCCCACCGGTGCGCCCGGGGTGCCCGGTTCGGAGACCGGGGGCAGGAACAGCGCCAGCGCCCGGCCGTCCGTGCCGCGCCAGGTGTCGGCGCGGGCGCAGACCCACGACGCCTGCCCGTTGCCCTCCGGCAGCCGCTGCGTCGCGTACCGCCAGATGTTGACCGACCGGGTGCCCAGGCCGCTCATGGAGGGAAGGTTGCAGGCCGTCCGGGCCACGTTCGCCAGCCCCGTGGGGCCGGTCGCCTCCAGCGGCGTGGCGTCCGCGGCGGGCTGGTACGTCAGGTGCGCCGGCACGAGGTCGCCGAGGTCGGTGAGGAGGAACGGCCGGTCCACGCCGAGGCCGCCGGCGGCCCGGAACTGCAGCGCGGGCCAGGTGTCCCCGCACACCCCGGGACGGCTGTCCGCGCCGGGCATCCGCACCGGCTCGGTCACCCCGTCCGCCGTGCGGTCCAGCTTCGCCGGGGCGCGCCCCGGGTCCCGCAGGTCGCGGGAGGCCGCCTCGGTGACCCAGGGGGCGGTCAGGAACCGGGTGTTGCCGTCCGTACGGCCCAGCACCACGGCCGCCGTGGTCACGCCCGCGCCGTCCACCCGGGCGAAGTCCAGGGCCGCCGAGCCCCCGCCGTCGCGCGGCTCGGCGTAGCGCACCAGGCGCAGGCCGTCGTACATCAGCACCACGGTGGCGCCGTCCACGTCCCCCGCGTACAGCAACTGCGGCTGCTGCGCGGGCAGTCCCTCGGCGGTGCCCTTGGTGGCCGACACGGCGACGTTGCCGGAGGGGTGCGCCCACACCGCCATCGCCCGGCCCAGCAGCGCCCGGTCGCCGGCGCGCCCGCCGCGGGCCGGCCAGGCCGTGAAGTCCACCCGGGAGGCGCGGGTCCACGCGGTGTCCTGCACCCGCACCAGTTTCGCCGGGTCCAGCAGATCCGCGGTCCCGTACGCGCCCCCCGGCGACCCGCCCGCCGCGTACGGGTCCTGCCCGCCGGCCAGTACCGCGACCAGGGTCGCGGTCACGGCGACCGCGCCCGCCGCGATGAGGCCCACGCGCACGTGCTGCCGCCTGCGCAGCAGATCCGTCGGCCGGGCCTGCACCGTGCACGGGTCGAACCCGGTGCCGCCCAGCAGCAGTCCCTCCGGCACCGCCTTGGCGGCCTTCAGGGCGCCCCGCGGGTCGGCCACGCCGGCGGCCACCAGCAGCCTGCGCACCTCGCGGCCGTCCGCGTGCCGGGGCCGCTCCAGCTCCAGCAGCGCGTAGGCCGCCCGCCCGGCCGCGCTCAGCCCGGACAGCGCCCGGTCCAGCTCCGCCTCGTCCGTCCCGGTCGCCTTGGTGTGCAGCCGCAGGCCCCAGACGTACGGCGCCGGACCGCCCACCACCGTCCTGCGCAGCCGGCCCCGCCAGCCCCGCTCGCGGCCGAACGCCAGTGCCGTGTCCAGCACTTCCTGCCGCACCAGGGCGTACGCCGGGTCCACGGTCCCCCGCGGCCCGGGCACGTCCACCACGGCGGGGTCCGGCTCGCACGGCGAGCGCGGCAGCACGCCCTGCGTCAGGGTGTGGGCGGTCAGCACCCTCCGGTGCCGGCCGAGCGACGGCGGCAACGTCAGGTAGGCCAGCCGGACCAGGTGCGGGTAGTTCTCGACGAGTGCGGCCTCCGCCTCCTCGACGTCCACGATGACGGCTGCGCCGTGCCGGGGACGGGTGGCGGTCGCGTGCTGGGCGTTCACGTTCCGTAGAACGAGTGAATCCTGGGATGGTCACCCCGCCACCGCGCGCCGCCCCGGTGCCGGAGCGCCCAACCGGCCTGCGAGCAGGCGTTGTCGGTGCCCCGCGCCATGATGGCCGCATGCACGAGACGGACTGGGCACGGCTGTTCCACGCCTACGGCGCCGCCACGGACACCCCGCGGCATCTGGCCGCCCTGCGCACCGGCCGGGAGGCGGACGTCCGGGCCGCCCTGGAGCACCTCAACGGGGCGATCGTGCACCAGGGCACACCCTGGCCCGCCACACCGCCGGCCGTCCGCCAGGTCGCGGAGCTGCTCGCCGGGGAGCGCCCGGCCGCACCCAGGCAGGCTCTGCTGGCCTTCCTGCGGTACGCGGCGCAGGCGGCGCCCGACCCGGCGGAGGCGCAGGAGTGGCGGGCGCGGGCGTTCCCCGCGGACGGGGCGGCGGCCGACGCCTGGCAGGAGGCCTGGGCGAACGCGGACGAGGAGGAGCAGCAGGCCCTCTGGGACGACGAGATGGCCGACCTGGCGGTCGTCCGTGCGGCCGTGGGGGTGTACGACGCCCTGCCCGCCGTCCACGCGGCAGCGGCCGTCCACCTGACCGACCCCGACCCGCAGGTGCGGACCGCCGCGGCCGCCTGCGTGGCGCGCACGGCCGCGCACCCGGCGCTCGCCGGCCGCAGGGACGAGGTCGTCCGGGTCCTCACCGCGGCCGCGGCCACGGCCGGGACGGACGAGCGCGCCGCCCTCGCCGTCCACCTGGGGGAGTTGGGCGAGGCGCCCCGGGCCCTGCTCGCCGACCCCGAACCGGCCGTGCGGGTCTGCGCCGCACTCGCCCCCGCCCTCGATGGCGACGAGGACGCGCACACGGTGCTGCTGGACGCCCTGCGTGATCCGGCCGCGCTCGACGCGGCGTTCGGCCGCAAGCCCGCCACCTTCACCGGCCGGCCCCGCTTCACCGTCGCCGCCGCACTGTGCCGGCGCGTCACCGACCCCGAGCGGCTGCTGCCCGCGGCCCTCGCCGTCCTGCCGCTGCTCCCGTGGCGCCACCCCGACCCGGACATCGGCCCCTATCTGCCCCGGTTCTTCCCCGACGGCTGGCCGGCACCCCACAGCGCCACCGCGGCCCAGCGTGCCTACGCCGGGGCCCTGGCCGCGCACGACACCCTGTGGGATCCGCGCGGCGGCAACCGGGGTGCCCTCCTCGCCCGGCTCGGGCTGCCCGGCGACCGTGCCGCGTGGCGTGCCCTGAGCACGACGTCCGAATCCCGCCGGACCTCCTGACCGGACCGGGCGACGCTGGGGGCATGGACACCCATCGCATCGCGTACGAGGTCCGGGCCCTCGACCCGGCCGTCGCCGAGGAGTTGCGGGACGGCGACGACGCCGGTCTCGTCCCCCGCCCCGAGCCGGACCCGGAGGGCGGCGCCCCGCTCCGCTGCTGCCTGCGGCACAGCGCACCGGGGGAGCGGATCGCGCTGGCCGCCTACGCGCCGCTGCGCCGCTGGGCCGCCGCGACCGGGGCCGACCCCGGCCCGTACGACGAGACCGGCCCGGTCTTCGTGCACGCCGCCGCGGAGGACTGCCCCGGCCCGCCGGACGCCCCCGGCTACCCCGCGGCCCTGCACGCCGAGCGGCGGGTCTTCCGGTGCTACGACGCCCGGGGCCGCATCCTCGGCGGCCGGCTGGTCCGGCTGACCGCGGACGAGGTCTCCGCGGGCGCCGCCGACGCCGTCCTGGCGGCCCGGTTCGCCGATCCGCGGGTCGCCCTGGTGCACGTACGGGCCGTGGAGTACGGCTGCTTCCTCTTCGAGGCCGTCCGCGTGCCGTGACGGTGCGGTGGACGCGCCGAGGGCGCCCGGCGTGTGGACGGGCGCCCTCGGGGATGGTGCGGAGCGTCAGACGAGGTCGGCCTTCTCCAGCGCGGAGCAGCAGGTGTCGACGATGAGGCGGGTGACGACGTAGGGGTCGACGTTGGCGTTGGGCCGGCGGTCCTCGATGTAGCCCTTCTTGTCGACCTCGACCTGCCAGGGGATGCGGACCGAGGCGCCGCGGTCGGAGACGCCGTAGCTGTACTCGCTCCAGGGGGCGGTCTCGTGGGCGCCGGTCAGGCGGGCCTCGACGCCGGAGCCGTAATTCTTGATGTGCTCCATCGGCTTGTCGTCGCGGCCGAGGGCCTCGCAGGCCTCGATGATCGCGTCGTAGCCCTCGCGCATGGCCTTGGTGGAGAAGTTGGTGTGCGCGCCCGCGCCGTTCCAGTCGCCCGGGGCCGGCTTGGGGTGCAGGGTGGCCGAGACGCCGAACTCCTCGGCGGTGCGGTAGAGCAGCCAGCGCGCGACCCACAGCTGGTCGGCGACCTCCAGGGGGCTGAGCGGGCCGACCTGGAACTCCCACTGGCCGGGCATGACCTCGGCGTTGATGCCGGAGATGCCCAGGCCCGCGGCGAGGCAGTTGTCGAGGTGCTGCTCGACGATCTCGCGGCCGAAGATCTCGTCGGCGCCGACGCCGCAGTAGTAGCCGCCCTGCGGGGCCGGGAAGCCGGCCTCGGGGAAGCCCAGCGGGCGCGAGCCCTGGAAGAAGGTGTACTCCTGCTCGATGCCGAACAGCGACTCCTGGCCCGCGAACTGCTCGGCGACCGGGCGCAGCAGGGCACGGGTGTTGGAGGGGTGCGGGGTGTCGTCGATGTTGAAGACCTCGCACAGCACCAGCCGGTCGTCGCCGCCGCGGATCGGGTCCGGGTACGTGGCGACGGGCTTGAGCACGCGGTCCGAGCTGTGGCCCTCGGCCTGGTTGGTGCTGGAGCCGTCGAAGCCCCAGACACCGGGCTCCGCGCCGTCGGCGAGGATCTTGGTCTTCGAGCGCAGCTTCGCGGTCGGCTCGGTACCGTCGATCCAGATGTACTCGGCCTTGTAGCTCACGGGCGTCATCCTTGTTGGCGGGGGCCTTGCGGGTGGGTGGTGTTGCCGCTGCAGCCTCACAACCTGCGATTTCGCATCCATTGCCCGTGTGTTAACCCGGTGTGAACGCGCTGCCGTCCCACCTGCCGGACACCCCGGCAGGGCCTGCGGAAGGCCCTCCACCGCCCTGGGGACAGGCCCCCGTGGACCGCCGTGACCAGGGACGTAGGGTGTGTGCCATGCCTCACATCACCGTGGACTACACCGGCAACCTCGCGGACGCCTTCGACCGGCGCGGCTTCGCGACCGCGTTGCACCCGCTGGTCGCCAAGACCATCGACACCAGGGTGGAGGCGTGCAAGACCCGCTTCCGCCGGTCCGACGAGTACGTCCTCGCCGACGGCGCCCCCGAGCACGCGCTGGTGCTCGTCCAGGCCGCCGTCCTGTCCGGGCGCACGCCCGAGGCCAAGACGCAGCTGAGCGAGGCCGTCCTGGAGCTGGTGCGGGAGCACCTCGCGCCGACGCCGGGGCTGAGCGTGCAGACCGCCGTCGACGTCGTCGACCTCGACCGCACCTGGTACCGCAGCCACACCGAGCCGGCGGGGGAGCGGTGACCATGCGCATCGGACTGCTCGGCACCGGCCCCTGGGCGGAGATCGCCCACGGCCCCGCCCTCGTCGCCCACCCCGAGGTCGAGTTCACCGGGATCTGGGGCCGCCGCCCCGAGGCGGCGGCCGCGCTCGCCGCGACCCTCGGCACCCGTGCCTACGCCGACGTGGACGAGCTCATCGGCGACGTGGACGCGGTCGCCATCGCCCTGCCCCCGGACGTGCAGGCCCCGCTGGCCGCGCGTGCCGCCGAGGCCGGCCGGCACCTGCTGCTCGACAAGCCGGTCGCGACGACCGTCGCCGACGCCCGCCGTGTCGCCGACGCCGCCGAGGCCGCCGGGGTCGCGTCGGTGGTCTTCTTCACCCTCCGCTTCGACGCCACGAGTTCCGCCTGGATCGACGAGCAGGCCGCCGTGGACGGCTGGTTCACCGCTCGTGCGGAGTGGTTCGGCTCGGTGTTCACCTCCGGCGACAGCCCCTTCGCGGCATCCCCCTGGCGGCGCGAGAAGGGCGCGTTGTGGGACGTCGGGCCGCACGCGCTGTCCGTGCTCCTCCCGGTCCTCGGGGACGTCACCGCGCTCACCGCCGTCCAGGGGCCCGGCGACACCGCGCACCTGGTGCTGCGGCACGACAGCGGCGCCTCCAGCACGGCGGCGCTCAGCCTCACGGCCCCGCCGGCGGCCGCCGGCATGACCGTCGAGCTGCGCGGCACCTCCGGGGTGGTCTCGCTCCCCGGCCGCGCCGATGGTCCCGTGCCCGCCTTCGGCAACGCCATCGACGCCCTGCTCACGGCCGTGCGCACCGGCGTCCCCCACCCCTGCGACGCCCGCTTCGCGGCGCGCGTGACGGAGTTGCTGGCCTCGGCCGACCCTGCGTGACGCGCCGTCAGGGGCAGGACCCTGGCGGGCGACTTGCGAAGTGCCTATCGTTTTGGGTATGGCAGCGGACTGGTGGTCCATCGAAGTCCTCAACGCCAGCACATCCGCCGCGGCATGGCGTGACGCGTATGCGCCGACGCTCGTGGAGTCGGCGGTCACCAACCGTGCACTGGCGTGGGAATGGCACTCGTACGGGTGGGGCGTCGTCTTCGAGTTGTGCTTCCGAGAAGAGGAGCACTGGCTCGCATGGCGCGCCCTGCCCGGCACTCGCGCGGCGCTCGACGCCGTCCCCGATCCGGTCTCCGGCGTCCTGGTCCACCGCGGTCGCGGCGGCACCAGCGGAGCCTTCGTCCCCCGCTCGCCGCACCGGTCGCCGGGCGCGGCCGCGGTGGGTCTCCCCGATCCGCCGCCGGAACCGTCCGGCGCGGCCGTCCTGTGCGAACGGGCGGCGCGCGCGTAACGCCCCTCAGCGCGCGCCCCGCCCCGCCCGCATCCGTCGTGGCCACGCGTGGCCCGTGGTCTCCAAGGCCGCGGCCCGCAGCAACTCGAGCACGGCGGCGGCGGGATGGTCGGTGAACGCGGGGAACCGCCACCGGTGGTACGCGCTCCAGTAGCTCACCGCGCGGCGCTCGGTGAGGGCGAGGAACTCAGGGTGCTCCGCGGCGAACCGCCCGTACACCCGGCGTGCCTCGCTCCCCGGCGCCAGGGCCCCGGTGAGCCGTGCGTGGAGGTCGGCGACGATCTCCGGCACGTACTCGCCGGTGAGCCGCACCACGAACGGCACCGCCCAGGGCTCGGCCACCCCGGCCACGTGCGCCGCGTGGCGTTGCCGTACGTACCCGTCGTGGTGCAGCGCGTACAGACAGTGCAGGACGAGGCGCTGCCGGGGGGTGAGGACGGCCGGCACTCCGGGTCCGGTTCGCGGCGGTGGAGGCGCACCGGCAGCCGCACATCGCCGTGGACCTCCCAGTGGGGGTCGTAGGCCGGGGGCGGTGGGAGCAGGGCTGCGACGGCGCGCACGTCCGGCGCGAGCGGGGCTGGGAACGCCGCCTCCAGGGACGGCGGATCGGCGGGCGCGGCGGACACGGGCGGACCCTACCCGGACCGGACACCTGTGCGGCGGGAAGAATGCGCCTCGGTGCCGCCTTGTACGGATCATGAAGGCCATCGTGTACACGGAAGGCGGCGGCCCCGAAGTGCTGCGCCTGACCGAGCGGCCGCTGCCGCAGCCGGGTCCGGGCGAGGTACGGGTACGGGTCGAGGTGTCGGGGGTCAACCCGACGGACTGGAAGTCGCGGCGCGGCGGTCCACCCGCCACGGTCACGGAGCAGGTGCCGAACCAGGACGGCGCCGGGGTGGTCGACGCGGTCGGGGACGGCGTCGACCCCGGACGGACCGGTGAGCGGGTGTGGCTGTGGGAAGCCGCCTGGCAGCGGGCGGACGGCACCGCCCAGGAGTACGTGACGCTCCCGGAGGCACACGCCGTGCCGCTGCCCGCGACCGCGTCCTTCGACACCGGCGCGAGCCTCGGGATCCCGGCGATGACCGCGCACCGCGCGCTGACGGTGGCGGAAGGCGGCCCGGCCCGGCTCGCCCCGGGTGTCCTCGGCGGCCGGAACGTCCTGGTCGCGGGTGGTGCGGGCGCGGTCGGCCACGCGGCGATCCAGCTCGCGCGCTGGGCGGGGGCGTTCGTCGTGGCCACGGTCAGCAACCCCTACAAGGCGGAGCTCGCCCGTGCCGCGGGGGCGCACCACGTCGTGGACTACACGGCCCCCGACCCGGCCGCGGAGATCCGCCGCGCCGCCCCGGAGGGCGTGGACGTCGTCGTGGAGGTCGCCGTGGCGGTGAACAGCGGGCTCGACCTGGCGGTGCTGGCGCCGAACAGCGTCGTCGCCTACTACGCGGACAACGGGGGCGCCGAGTTCACGCTGCCCGTCAGGGAGACCTTCGCGCGCAATCTGCGCTGGCACGGCGTGCTCGTCTACAGCATGCCGGACGTCGCGAAGCGCCAGGCGGTCGCGGCCGTCACCGAGGCCCTGCGGGACGGCGCCCTGCGGTCCGGCGAGGAGTCGGGGCTGCCGCTGCACCGCTTCCCGCTGGAGCGCACCGCCGACGCCCACGCGGCGGTGGAGGAGGGCGTCGTCGGCAAGGTCGTCGTGGACGTGTAGGCCGCGGGGGCGGCGGGCGGCCGCCCGGGCTGTCGGGTTTGTTCAAGACCGGCCGCGGCCCCTGCGCGCAGCATGGCCGCATGACCGAACTGCACGCGTACCTGATCGAAGCCGCGGGCGAGGCCGCCCGCGTCGCCCGCGGGGTGGGCGGCGACCCCGCCCGGCTCTCCGCGCCGACGCCCTGCGGGGAGTGGGACACCCGCACGCTGCTGAACCACTGGATCCTCTACACCTCGCACGGCCTGGAGCACCGCGCGCTGCGCAAGCCGCTGCCCGAGGAGCTCACGGCCCGCGACTTCACCGCCGGCTCCGACTGGGCCGGGGCGTACGCGGAGCAGCTGGACCGGGCCGTGGCGGCGTGGGCGGCGCCGGAGGCCTGGGAGGGGGAGGTCGACCTGGGCCATGGGTCGATGCCGGCCGCCGAGGTCGCCTCGATGATCGTCAAGGAGCTCGCCGTCCACGGCTGGGACGTGGCCCGTGCCACCGGCCAGGAGTACCGCTGCGGCGAGGCCCTCGGCGCGTTCGTGCTGGCGGTCGTGGACCGGTACGCCGAGGTCTACCGCCGGTACGAAGGGTTCGCCGCGCCCGTCACGCTGGCCGACCCCGCCGCGGCCACCGCCTTCGAGCGGGCCCTGGCCCTGTCAGGCCGTACGCCTACGCGGCGATGACCCCCGTGCCCAGCAGGCCGAAGAGGAGGACGCCGATCACGAGCCGGTAGATGATGAACGCGTTGAACGAGTGCTTGGCCACGAACTTCAGCAGCCAGGCGATCGACGCGTAGGCGACGACGAAGGAGACGGCCGTCCCGACG
Organism: Streptomyces sp. NPDC006207; assembly: GCF_040613835.1. NCBI lineage: Bacteria > Bacillati > Actinomycetota > Actinomycetes > Kitasatosporales > Streptomycetaceae > Streptomyces > Streptomyces sp. NPDC006207. The sequence continues at coordinate 93,749 of NZ_JBEXSX010000015.1, forward strand.
ACGAGCGGCGCCGTGTCCACCCCGGCGCCGAGCGCGTCCTTCAGTTCGTACAGACCGGCACCGGTCAGCGCGGGGATGCCCAGGAAGAAGGAGAGTCGCGTCGCGGCGACCCGGTCCAGGTCGAGGATGAGCGCGGTGGACATCGTCGCGCCGGAGCGGGAGAAGCCGGGGAAGAGCAGGGCGAGGATCTGCGAGGAGCCGACGAGCATGGCGTCCTTGAACGTGGTGTCGTCCTCGCCGCGCTTGTGGCGGCCCATCTGGTCGGCCGCCCACATCACGCCGCTGCCGACGATCAGCGAGCCCGCGACCACCCACAGCGAGGCCAGCGGCCCCTCGATGAGGTGCTTGGCCGCCAGGCCGACGACGACGATCGGGATCGTCGCGAAGATCACCCACCAGCCGAACTTGTAGTCGTGGTGGTACCGCTCCTCGCGGTTGACGATGCCGGTGAACCACGCCTTGCAGATCCGGACGATGTCCTTGAAGAAGTAGACCAGCACGGCCGCGATGGCGCCGGACTGGATGACCGCGGAGAAGGCGACGACGGCCTTGTCGTCCACCGGGATGCCCATCAGGCCCTCGGTGATCTTCAGGTGGCCGGTGGACGAGATCGGGAGGAACTCGGTGACCCCCTCCACGACGCCGAGCACAGCTGCCTGACCGATACTGATGGCGCTCATGGGACCCATCTCTGCGGAGGACGTGGCATGCCCGGGCCTGCACCGGCCGGAGCCCTACGGAGTGTAAGAGAAGTCCCGCGCCCCCCGCGAACCAGGTCCGCCCCGACCGCACCCCCGACCGCACCCCCGACCGGACGCCCCGGCAGGCGGCCACCTCGCGAACAGGGCGGTCGCGCGGGAGCACGGTCCGGCGGTCTGTCGCGCATGTCACATCAGCGGCATCCGGTGAGAAATGGTGGCGAAGGTTATTTCTGTCAGGAAAATGTGCGGAAGCACGCAAGGCGATGCGACCCCGGCGCGGGGGCGATCGCCGGCGACGTGGCGGCCGGCGCGACACCCCCGCCATGCGAAGGAGGCAGTGGCGTCCGCGCCGCCGCACCCCAAGGCCCGCGCGGTGCAAGGACGGTGTGACGGAGGGCTCGAACAGGCCCGGTCGTGGGCAATACTGGCGGCCGCATGCCTGCGTAGGAGCCTTTCATGTCGATGATCAGCAATCTCCGCAAAGCCGTCCGCCTCACCCACGTACGCCAACGGCGTGTGGACCTCAGCCACCCGGCGCGTTCCCCGCTGGGCAGTTCGGTGGTGAACTGCGTGGTCTACATTGACGGACTGCGCCAGGACGACTGCGCCGCGTACGAGGCGATCGCCCGGGTCCGCAAGTCCGGCCGGGGCTTCGTGTGGATCGGGCTCCACGAGCCGTCGGAAGCGGAGTTCGCCGGTGTCGCGGAGCTGTTCGGGCTCCACCCGCTCTCCGTCGAGGACGCCGTGCACGCCCAGCAGCGGCCCAAGCTGGAGCAGTACGGGGACACCCTGTTCACCGTCCTCAAGACGGCCCGCTACGTCGAGCACGACCGGCTCACCGCCACCAGCGAGGTGGTGGAGACCGGCGACGTCATGGTCTTCACCGGATCCGACTTCGTCATCACGGTGCGCCACGGGGGCCACGGCTCGCTCGGCCCGCTCCGGGAGGGCCTGGAGACGGTCCCCGACCAGCTCGCCAAGGGGCCGGCCGCCGTCCTGCACGCGATAACCGACCACGTCGTCGACCAGTACCTCGCCGTCACCTCCGCGGTCCACGCGGACATCGAGCAGGTCGAGACCGACGTCTTCTCCGACCACCGCGGCCGCGGCACCGACGCCGGCCGGATCTACCAGCTCAAGCGCGAACTGCTGGAGCTCAAGCGGGCCGTGGCACCGCTCGGCCGCCCCCTCCAGCGGCTCGCAGAGGAGCCCCTGCCCGGCATCGAGGCCGACCTGCGGACCTACTTCCGCGACGCCGCCGACCACCTCGCCCGCGCCACCGAGCAGGTCACCTCCTTCGACGACCTGCTCAACTCGATCCTCCAGGCCAACATCGCGCAGGTGTCCATGGCCCAGAACGAGGACATGCGCAAGATCAGCGCCTGGGTCGCCATCCTCGCCGTCCCCACCATGATCTGCGGCCTGTACGGCATGAACTTCGAGCACATGCCGGAACTGCGCTGGACCTACGGCTATCCGCTCGCCGTGGGCGTGATGGCCGTCGCCTGCTTCGTCATCCACCGCGGATTCCGGCGCAACGGCTGGTTGTGAGCAGTGCTGTGTGACATATTACCGGCGTGAGCAAGCCGACGAGCTGCGATGTCGTGGTCGTCGGCGCCGGGATGGTGGGCGCGGCCTGCGCCCTCCAGGCCGCGGCGGCCGGGCTCCGCACCGTCCTCGTGGACCGCGGGCCGGTGGCCGGCGGCACCACCGGGGCCGGCGAGGGCAATCTGCTGGTCTCCGACAAGGAGCCGGGGCCGGAGCTCGCACTCGCCCTGCTCTCCGCCCGGCTGTGGCAGGAACTGACGGAGCGTCACCACCTGGGCGTGACCGCCGAGTACGAGGCCAAGGGCGGGCTCGTCGTGGCGTCCGGCGCGGACGGACTGCGCGCACTGGAGGACTTCGCCGCCGCCCAGCGGCGCAGCGGCGTCCAGGCGGTGCCCGTCCCGGCGGACGGGCTGCGCGAGCTCGAACCCCACCTGGCGGACGGACTCGCCGGGGGTGTGCACTACCCCCAGGACGCCCAGGTGCAGCCCGCGCTCGCCGCCGCCCGCCTCGTCCGCGCCGCCCGCGACCTTGGGGCGCAGGCGCGTCTCGGCACCACGGTGACGGCGGTGCTCCGCGCGCCGGACGGCGCCGTGCGCGGGGTCCGTACCGACCGGGGCGACATCCACGCCCCGGGCGTCGTCAACGCCGCGGGCACCTGGGGCGGCGAGGTGGCCGCCCTCGCCGGGGTGCGGCTGCCCGTACTGCCGCGACGGGGCTTCGTCCTGGTCACCGAGCCCCTGCCGGCGCGCACCGTCCGCCACAAGGTGTACGCGGCCGACTACGTCGCCGACGTCGCCAGCGACTCCGCCGCCCTGCAGACCTCCGCCGTCGTCGAGGCCACCGCCGCCGGCCCCGTCCTCATCGGCGCCAGCCGCGAACGCGTCGGCTTCGACCGCACCTTCTCCCTGCCCGTCGCCCGCCGCCTCGCCGCCCAGGCCCTCGCCCTGTTCCCGGTGCTCCGGGACGTCGCGACGCTGCGCGCCTACACCGGCTTCCGGCCCTACCTGCCGGACCACCTCCCCGCGATCGGCCCCGACCCCCGCGTGCCCGGGCTCCACCACGCCTGCGGCCACGAGGGCGCCGGCATCGGACTCGCCCCGGCCACCGGCCACTTGATCGCGCAGTGCCTCACCGGGGCCCGCCCCGAGCTCGACCTCACCCCCTTCCGCCCCGACCGCTTCCCCGCCGAGGAGGCCACCCCGTGAGCCGTCGCAGCCCCCTGCGCCTGGCCCGCGCCGCACCGGGCCCGGGCTTCACCTTCACCTTCGAGGGGCGCGACATCCCCGCCCACCCCGGCCAGTCCGTCGCCGCCGCCCTCTGGTCGGCCGGCGTCCTGTCCTGGCGCACCACCCGCGTCGACGGCGCCTCGCGCGGCGTCTTCTGCGGCATCGGCGTCTGCTTCGACTGCCTCCTCACGGTCAACGCCCGCCCGGGGCAGCGCGCCTGCGTCACCGTCGCCCACCCCGGCGACGTCGTCACCCCGCAGGTGGGCACGGGGGAGCTGCCGTGAGCGCCCGCGTCGGGGCCGCGGTGCGCCGTGGCCGGGGCGGGCGACGGGGAGCTGCCGTGGGCGGTGCCCGCCCGGCGCGGTGCGGCGGTTCGGCGCGGTGGCGGGCGCCGGCGAAGGCGCGCGGGCAGCGGAATCCGCGGGAAGGGACGGCGGGTCCCGCCGCGGCCCGGCCCGGTCCGTCGGTGACCGCGGCGACGTCGCCGGCCACGGCCGGGACGTCCGTCCCGGACTCGCCGGACGGTGCCGGAGCCAACGGAGGGGGACGGCCGGGGCCCGTGCGGGGCTTGTCCGCGCCTCAGGGGGTGGTCCGCGGGGGGCGCCCCGCACCGGGCCCGCGGGGGAGGCGGGCGTGACCGGGGACAGGTACGAGCTGGCCGTCGTGGGGGCCGGGCCCGCGGGGATCGCGGCGGCGCTGGCGGCCGCGGACGCGGGCGTACGGGTCGCCCTGGTCGACGCCGCGCCCCAGGCGGGCGGGCAGTTCTACCGGCAGCCCGCGCCGGGACTCCGGGCGCGCAGGACCCGGGCCCTGCACCACGCGTGGCGCACCTGGCGGGGGCTGTACGGGCGACTGGAGGCCCACCTCGCCACGGGCCGCGTCACCCACCTGCCGCAGCGCCAGGTCTGGTGCATGGAGCCGGGGTTCACCCTCCACACGCTCGAGGCGGGCGCGATCCGGGCGGACGCGGTGGTCCTCGCGACCGGGGGCTACGAGAAGGTGCTGCCGTTCCCCGGCTGGACGCTGCCCGGGGTCGTCACGGCGGGCGGCGCGCAGGCCATGCTCAAGGGCGGCCTGGTGCTCCCCGGCCGTACGGTCGTCGTCGCCGGGACGGGGCCGCTGCTGCTGCCGGTCGCGGCGGGCCTCGCGGCGGCCGGGGCGCGCGTCGCGGCGCTCGCCGAGGCCGCCGACCCGCGTGACCTGCTGCGGCACGCCACCGCCGTACCCCTCGGCAAGGCCGTGGAGGGTGCCGCCTACGCCGTCCGGCTCGCCCGGCACGGGATCCGCGTGCGCTGGCGGCACACGGTCGTCGCCGCCCACGGCGAGGACCGCGTCGAGGCGGTCACCCTCGCCGGGCCCGACGGCACACGGTGCCGCGTCGCCTGCGATGCCCTCGCCGTCGGCCACGGGCTGTTGCCGCACACCGACCTGGCGGACTCCTTCGAGGTGGACGCGGAACAGCGCACCCCCACCCCCGGCGTCTGGGCCGCGGGCGAGGTGACCGGCGTCGGCGGCGCGGAGCTCGCCCTGGCCGAGGGGGAGATCGCCGGCCGTTCCGCCGCCGCCCGGCTGCGCGGCACCGAGCCCGACCCCGCCGCCTGGGTCGCGGCCGCCCGCCGCCGCGGGCGGCTGCGGAGGTTTGCCGCCGTGCTCGACGCCGTCTACCGGCTCCCCGGCGACTGGGCGGAGTCCACCGTCACCGACGACACCCTGCTGTGCCGCTGCGAGGAGGTGCCCGCCGCCGCCGTCCGCGAGGCCGTCCGCGACCTCGGCGCCGGCGACCTGCGCACCGTCAAGCTGCTGACCCGCGCCGGGATGGGCTGGTGCCAGGGCCGCGTCTGCGGCCCCGGTGTCGCCGCCATCGCCGGTTGCCCCTTCACCGACCCCGGGCGGTCCCTCGCCCGGCCCGTGCCGCTCGGCCTGCTGGCCGGCGGGGCAGAAGAAGAGGAAGAGAGGGAACGGCCATGAACACCACCCCCGACCGCCCGTGGCGCGGCGTGCTCGTCGCCACCGCCCTGCCGCTGCGCGCAGGTGACCTGTCCGTCGACCACGAGGCCTACGCGGCCCACTGCGCCTGGCTGGTGGCGAACGGCTGCGACGGCGTCGTGCCCAACGGCTCCCTCGGCGAGTACCAGGTCCTGACCCCCGCCGAGCGCGCGCGGGTCGTGGAGACGGCCGTCGCCGCGATCGGCGGCGAGCGCGTCGTACCGGGCGTCGCCGCGTACGGCTCGGGCGAGGCGCGCCACTGGGCCGAGCACGCCGCCGACGCCGGCTGCTCGGCCGTGATGCTGCTGCCGCCCAACGCCTACCGTGCGGACGAGCGTTCCGTGCACGCCCACTACGCCGAGGTCGCGCGGGCGGGGCTGCCGGTCGTCGCGTACAACAACCCCTACGACACCAAGGTCGACCTGACCCCGCGCCTGCTCGCGGAGCTGCACGGCGCGGGTCACATCCAGGCCGTGAAGGAGTTCAGCGGCGACGTGCGCCGCGCCTGGGAGCTGGCCGAGCTCGCCCCGGAACTCGACCTCGTGGTGGGCGCGGACGACGTCCTGCTCGAACTGGCCACCGCGGGCGCCAAGGGCTGGGTGGCGGGCTACCCCAACGCGCTGCCCCGCGCCTGCGGCGAGCTCTTCCGCGCCGCGGTCGCCGGGGACACCGCGACCGCGCTGCCGCTCTACCGGGCGCTGCACCCGCTGCTGCGCTGGGACTCCCGGACGGAGTTCGTCCAGGCCATCAAGGTGTCGATGGACCTCACCGGCCGGTACGGGGGCCCCTGCCGCCCGCCGCGCACGCCGCTGCTGCCGGAGCAGGAGAAGGAGGTCAGGGCCGCCACCGAGGCCGCGATCGCCGCCGGCCTCGCCTGACCGGGCTCCGGCCTCGCCTGACCGGGCTCCGGCCCCCCGACCCACGAGGAGGACACACCCCCATGCGCAGCAAACTCGTCCTGCACGCGGTGGACTCCCACACCGAGGGCATGCCCACCCGCGTCGTCACCGGCGGCATCGGCACCGTCCCTGGCGCCACCATGAACGAACGCCGCCTCCACTTCCGCGACCACCTCGACCACATACGGCACCTGCTGATGGACGAGCCGCGCGGCCACGCCGCGATGAGCGGGGCGATCCTGCAGCCGCCGACCCGTCCGGACGCCGACTACGGCGTGATCTACATCGAGGTCTCCGGCTACCTCCCGATGTGCGGGCACGGCACGATCGGCGTGGCGACCGTCCTCGTCGAGACCGGCATGGTGCCGGTGACCGAGCCCGTCACCACGGTCCGCCTCGACACCCCGGCGGGCCTGGTCGTCGCGGAGGTCGCCGTCGAGGGCGGTGCGGCGACCGCCGTGACCCTGCGCAACGTCCCCTCGTTCTGCGTCGCGCTGGACCGCAAGGCCGTCCTCGCCGACGGCCGCACGGTCACGTACGACCTCGCCTACGGCGGGAACTTCTACGCGATCCTGCCCCTGGACGCCTTCGGCCTGCCCTTCGACCGCTCCCGCAAGGACGACATCCTCGCCGCGGGCCTCGCGCTGATGGACGCGATCAACGCGGAGGACCCGCCCGTCCACCCGGAGGACCCCACCATCCGCGGCTGCAAGCACGTCCAGTTGCTGGCGCCCGGCTCCACGGCCGTCCGTTCACGGCACGCCATGGCCATCCACCCGGGCTGGTTCGACCGTTCACCCTGCGGCACCGGCACGAGCGCGCGCATGGCCCAGCTGCACGCCCGCGGCGAACTGCCCCTGCACCAGGACTTCGTGAACGAGTCCTTCATCGGCACGCACTTCACCGGCCGGCTCACCGGCACCGCCGAGGTGGCCGGTCTGCCCGCCGTGCTGCCGTCCGTCACGGGCCGCGCCTGGATCACCGGCACCGCCCAGTACCTGCTGGACCCGGCCGACCCGTTCCCCGCCGGATTCGTCCTCTAGCCGCCCGGGCACCGATACTGGGCGCATACATGCCACGTCGCCGAGGAGGAGCCACCGCATGGCAGCGCACGACGGGCCCGCCCTGCCCGCCCTCGGCGGGCAGCGCACCGGCAGTTACCGCGAACTCGTCGCGGACGCCCTGCGCGCGGCGCTGGTCGCGGGGGAGCTCCGCCCCGGCGAGGTGCACTCGGTGCCCGCGCTGGCGGCCCGCTTCGGCATCTCCGCCACGCCCGTCCGCGAGGCGCTGCTGGACCTGGCCAAGGAGGGGCTGCTCGACCCGGTGCCCAACAAGGGCTTCCGGGTGACCGCGGTGTCCGAGCGGCAGCTCGACGAGTACACCCACATCCGCTCGCTCATCGAGGTCCCGACCGTCACCGGCCTCGCCTCCACCGCCGACGCCACGGCGCTGGAGGCGCTGCGCCCGGCCGCCGAGGAGATCGTCACCGCCGCCGCGGCCGGCGACCTCATCGCCTACGTGGAGGCCGACCGCCGCTTCCACCTCGGGCTGCTCGCGCTCGCCGGCAACGAGCACCTGGTCGAGGTCGTCGGCGACCTGCGCAAGCGCTCCCGGCTGTACGGCCTCACGGCGCTCGCCGAGCGCGGCCTGCTGCGGGCCTCCGCCGAGGAGCACCTGGAGCTGCTGGACGCCCTTCTGGCCCGCGACGGCGCGACCGTACAGGCCGTCATAACCCGGCACCTCGGGCACGTCAGGGGCCTGTGGGCGCGATGACCGGCGCAGGCGCCGTGGGACCGGGACCGTTCTTCACCGTGCGCACCGGGCCGGGGGAGCCGCGGGCCGAGGGTTTCGTGCCGCTGGCGCAGGTGTACGCCGGGCGGCCGTCGCCCGACCTCACCGGCCGTGTGGCGGAGGTCGGGCGGCGCTTGCGCACCTCCGAGCGGCGCGTCGCCGCCTCGCTGGCCCACCAGGGGCTGGCCGCACGGCTGTGGTCCGTCGCACTCGGACCGGCGGCGCTCACCGGCCGCATGCCCGACCTGTCCGGCGGACGCCTGTGGTGGCACCCCGGCCGGTCCACGCCGGACGAGCTGTGGCTGCCGGACGACGCCCCGGACGTGCCCGCGGGGCGGCTGCGCGAGGACGTCCTCCACGGCCACCTCGTGCCCCTCTGCGCGGCCGTGCACGCGGTGTCGGGCGTCGCGCCCGGACTGCTGTGGGGCAACGCCGCCTCGGCCCTCGCCGGCACCCTGCGGGTGCTGCACTCCTGGTGCCTGGGGGAGGGCGCGCGCCCCGACGCGGCCGCCCGCGCCGTCGCGCTGACGGAGGAACTGACGGCGGACCCGCTGCTGCGCGACGCCGGCGACCTTCGGCTCACCGGGACCGGCGCGCCCGCCTACGCACGCCGCAGCTGCTGCCTGTACTACCGCGTGCCCGGCGGCGGGCTGTGCGGGGACTGCGTGCTGCGCTGAGGGCGGGAAGGGTGCCCTTCGTTCGGCCCCTCGACCAGGAACTATCTACGTGGGCAGAGAAGTTGATGATGTGAAAAGCTGTCGTCAGCGGTGCCGGGTCAGGGCCCGGACGGCCGCCGAGAGGAGCGCAGCGTGATGGAGAACGGCTTCCGCGCCGAGGAGATCGACACCGGCAGGCCGCACCCCGCGCGGATCTACGACTACCTGCTGGGCGGCAAGGACAACTACGAGGTGGACCGCACGGCCGCCGACGCGCTCGCCGCCGTCGCGCCCGAGGTGAGGATCGGCGTCCGCGCCAACCGGGCCTTCATGCGCCGGGCCGTCCGGCACGTGGTCGGCAGCGGCGTCCGCCAGGTCCTCGACATCGGCACCGGCCTGCCCACCTCCCCCAACGTGCACGAGATCGCCCAAGAGGTGGCGCCGGACGTCCGCATCGCGTACGTCGACAACGACCCGATCGTGAACACGCACGCCAACGCCCTGCTCAGCCGCTCGGGCGCCACCAGCGTCGTGCTCGCCGACCTGCGCGACCCGCGGGCCGTCCTGGAGCACCCCGACGTCCGCCGGGTCATCGACTTCGACGAACCCGTCGCCCTGCTCCTCGTCGCCGTCCTCCACTTCCTCACCGACGCGGAGAAGCCCGCGGAGATCGTCGCCACCCTGCGCGACGCGCTCCCGGCCGGCAGCTACGTGGTGCTCTCGCACGCCACCGGCGACTTCGCCGACCGCAGCGACGCCCAGGCGGTCTACAACGACGCCACCGCCACCTTGAACCTCCGCTCCCGCTCCGAGGTCGAGCGGTTCTTCGACGGTCTCCAGCTGGAGGACCCGGGCCTTGTCCAGGTCCCCTTCTGGCGCCCCGACGCCCCGGTCCCGCCCCGCTCCGCCGAGATCGGCTTCTACGGCGGCGTGGCCCGCCGCGGCTAGCGGGACCCCGCCCCTCAGGCGGGCCGGTCCAGACGCGCGGCGAGGACCCGGGCCCTGGCCTGCTGGACCGCCCCCGCCTGGGAGGCCGCGAAGCGCAGCAGGCCGGGGGGCGTGCGCAGGTGCAGGGTGTCGGTGACGAGGCTGCCGGCCCCGTCGCGGTCGATGGCGAAGCGGTAGCCCATGCGGACCCGCGCGGGGCTGCGCACCTCGCCGGAGATCTCGGCGGAGTGCGGCAGGCGGTCCGGGACGGCGACGAGCGTGACGTCGATGACGTTGTCGTGCCGCAGCAGGCCGAGGAAGCGGAACCGCTCCACGGCCGTGTAGCGCACGGTCCCGCCGCTGCGGCGCACGTTGCGGACGTCGACGAGGAGCGGCGACAGGCCGATGTAGTGCGACGGCTCCGCCAGGTGCGCGAAGACCTCCTCCGGCGGCGCGGCTATCCGGAAGGTGTGCTTCAGTTCGGCGGACGGCATCCCGGACCCCTCCTCGACACGGCGCGCGGCACCGTGATCCTCCCACCGCGCAGCCCCGTACGCGCCCCGTTCGGCACCCGGGAACGGGAAAGCCGTCAGCCGGCTCTGGGGTGGGAGGATCCTCCCGGAGGGGCGCGTAGGGACATGTTCGAACTGATGGCGTGGCTGGCCGAGCGCGGAGTCGCGACCGTGTTCAAGGCTCGTCAGCGGTGGACCGCTCGGCGAGGACTCGTTCTTCCGCGCGGACATGGCCACGGCGGATGCATGCCTTGACGCGGTGCTCGCTCACCTGGAGAGCACGGGAATGTCGCCGTTCGCATGACCAGGAAGAGGGTGTTCAAGGAAGGCTCGGCCGAAGGCAATTTTGGTCAGAGCACGGTCAGTTGACCGGTGCCTTATGAGCGCTTGGCCGGCCGGGACAACGTCGAAGCGATCCTGGAGGCCCTGCCTTTGCGTGCCCGCCGTGAGCTTCGGCAGATCGTCGCGCTGCTCGACGAGGAATTCGAGCGGCGGACGCACCTACCGACCCGACAGGCGTCGGTGCCACCAACCGGCCCCGAACCTCACCGGCGCCGTGGGATCCGGCACCGCCCGGCGCCGAACGCACGGGGCCGTCGACCGCGTCTTCCGGATGAGGAAGGACGCAGGCGACGGCCCCGGTACGGCCCCGGAGGGGATGCAGGTGCTGTGACCTGCGGCGTTCTTAGATGTCGAAGTAGAGCTCGAACTCGTGCGGGTGCGGGCGCAGCGCGATCGGCGCGATCTCGTTGGTCCGCTTGTAGTCGATCCAGGTCTCGATCAGGTCGGAGGTGAAGACCCCACCCTGGAGGAGGAACTCGTGGTCGGCCTCGAGGGACTCCAGGACCGCCGACAGCGAGGTCGGGACCTGCGGGACGCCCGCGTGCTCCTCGGGGGCGAGCTCGTACAGGTCCTTGTCGACGGGCTCGGCCGGCTCGATCTTGTTCTTGATGCCGTCGAGGCCGGCCAGCAGCAGCGCCGAGAAGGCCAGGTACGGGTTGCCGGAGGAGTCCGGGGCGCGGAACTCGATGCGCTTGGCCTTGGGGTTCGCACCCGTGATCGGGATGCGGATGGCCGCGGAGCGGTTGCGCTGCGAGTAGACCAGGTTGACCGGGGCCTCGAAGCCGGGGACCAGGCGGTGGTAGGAGTTCACCGTGGGGTTGGTGAAGGCCAGCAGCGCCGGGGCGTGCTTGAGGATGCCGCCGATGTAGTAGCGGGCGGTGTCGGACAGGCCCGCGTAGCCCTGCTCGTCGTAGAACAGCGGGGCGCCGTTGGTCCACAGCGACTGGTGGACGTGCATGCCGGAGCCGTTGTCACCGAAGATCGGCTTGGGCATGAAGGTCGCGGTCTTGCCGGCACGCCAGGCGACGTTCTTCACGATGTACTTGAAGAGCATCAGGTCGTCGGCCGCGGCGAGCAGCGTGTTGAACTTGTAGTTGATCTCGGCCTGGCCGGCGGTGCCCACCTCGTGGTGCTGGCGCTCGACCTGCAGGCCGGACTTGATCAGCTCCAGGGTGATCTCGGCGCGCAGGTCGGCGAAGTGGTCGACCGGCGGGACCGGGAAGTAGCCGCCCTTGTACTTGACCTTGTAGCCGCGGTTGTCCTGCTCCGCACCGCTGTTCCAGGCGCCGGCCTCGGAGTCGATGTGGTAGAAGGACTGGTTCGCGCTGGTCTCGAAGCGGGCGCTGTCGAAGACGTAGAACTCGGCCTCGGGGCCGAAGTACGCGGTGTCGGCGATGCCGGAGGAGGCGAGGTAGGCCTCGGCCTTCTTCGCCACGTTCCGCGGGTCACGGCTGTACTGCTCGCCGGTGATCGGGTCGTGGATGAAGAAGTTGACGTTGAGCGTGGAGTCCTTGCGGAACGGGTCCAGCTTGGCCGTGGACAGGTCCGCGATCAGCGCCATGTCGGACTCGTGGATGGCCTGGAAGCCGCGGATCGAGGAGCCGTCGAACATCAGCTGCTCGTCCGGGTCGAAGGACTCGACCGGGACCGTGAAGTGCTGCATCACACCGGGCAGGTCGCAGAACCGGACGTCCACGAACTTGACGTCGTTGTCCGAGATGAACTTCTTCACCTCGTCGGCGTTTTGGAACGACATCCAACTCCTCCTTGGCCCGGCCCGGGAGGCCGGATTGCAGCTCATGGGTGCGACCAGTGCGGTGGCGCACGTTGGTGCCGACCATAGAGATCGGGCATTTCCCTCTCGTGACCCATTTGTTTCTTGCAGGTTAACCGAGCCGCCGCACGGGTGCCGGGTCGGACGCGGGCGCCCCGGGGCGGGGGGTTACCGTGGAGCCGTGGACAACAGGGATGTCATCGGATCGTGGATCGAGGGCCCGAAGGCCGCCGCGGAGCGGATGGGCGTCGACTTCGGCTACCGCGGGCAGCGCCTCGGGCTGCCCGAGGAGGGCCCCGGCTCGATCGCCCCGGTCGGGCGGCGCATCGGGGCCCTCTTCATCGACTGGGGCCTGTGCGCGGTGATCGCATACGGGCTGATCGCGCACCGTGACGCGGCCGCGGCCAATCCGTGGACCACGGTGGTCTTCGGCCTCATGAGCGTGCTGCTGCTGGGCACCATCGGCACCACCCCGGGCAAGCGCCTGCTGCGGCTGCGCGTGGTCCGGCAGGACGGCGGGCGGCTGGGCATGGGCGCCGCGGCGCTGCGGACGCTGCTGCTCCTGCTGGTCATCCCGGCGGTGGTCTGGGACCGCGACACCCGCGGCATGCACGACCGGGCCGTGAAGGCGGTCCAGATCCGGATGTGACCGCGGCTGCGGATGTGACCGCGGCGCACACCACGCGAAGTGCCCCGGACGAATCGATTCGTCCGGGGCACTCCGCGTTCCGTTTCGTATGCGATCAGCGGCCCTTCGGCATCCGCATCCCCTTGGGGAGCGGGCCCTTCGGCACCGGCATGTTGCTCATCAGGTCGCCCAGTGCCCGCAGCCGGTCGTTGACCTCGGTGACCTTGGGGCCGGGCAGGACCCGCGGCAGCTTCAGCAGGGTGGTGCGGATCTTCTTCAGCGGCACCTGGCCCTCGTCGTTGCCCACGACGAAGTCGGTGACCGGGACGTCGACGACGATGCGCGCCATCTTCTTCTTCTCGGAGGCCAGCAGGCCCTTCACCCGGTTCGGGTTGCCCTCGCCGACCAGGACGATGCCGGCCTTGCCGACCGCGCGGTGCACGACGTCCTGGCTACGTGTCATCGCCACCGCGGGCGTCACCGACCAGCCGCGGCCGACGTTGTCCAGCACCGCCGCCGCTGCGCCGGGCTGTCCGTCGAGCTGGCCGAACGCGGCCTTCTCGGCACGCCGCCCGAAGATGACCGCCATCGCCAGCAGGGCCAGCAGGAAGCCCAGGATGCCCGCGTAGATCTCGTGACCGATCAAGAAGCCGATGGCGAGGATGACACCGAAGGTGACGATTCCCACAGCCGCAAGGACGAGACCGACCTTGGAGTCGACCCGCCTGGTCATCTTGTAGGTCTGGGCGATCTGCTTGAGGCGCCCAGGGTTGCTCTCGGATGTTTCCCTCGCCATGCCGCACAGGATACGTGGCCCGCGCGTCCCGGGCCCCACCGGAGGGGGTCCGGTTTTCGCCCGGAGGCTCTGCCGGGGTCTAGAGGACGTCGCCGCGCGGGGCGCGCGAGGAGACCAGGGCGTCCATCACGTGCTGGGCGTCGCGGCGGTCCTTGGCGCGCTTGCGGTCCTCCAGGACGGCGGACCAGGCGTTGCGGCGGGCCGTCTCCTCCGCGCCGCGGAACAGGAAGTACTCCACGGCGCGCAGCGCGCCGGCGGCGGCGCCGGGGATGGTGGTGCTCTGGCGGTGGAGGTGTGCGGCCTCGGCCTGCATGGTGGTGTCCCCCTCAGGACGGCTCAGACGCGGGTGGATGTTCCGCTCATCCAGAGTCACCACATTGTGTTACCAGTCCGTGACCGGTCGGTCAAACCGTCGTGAAACCCCGGCGGTGGCTTTGCGCCGTCCTCCGCGGACGTACGGCACGTCAGGGACGCGTCAGGGGCCCCCGGGGGAGCCCCTGACGTGACGAACCGCACGTTCCGGCGGTGATCCGGAGGTCACCGCAGCGTGATCAGACCGCCTGTGCGGCGACGACCTCGCCGCGCTCGCCGCGGCGCTCGACGGCCTGCTGGAAGAGCCGGCCGGCCCGGTACGAGGAGCGCACGAGCGGGCCCGACATGACACCGGCGAAGCCGATCTCCTCGGCCTCCTCCTTCAGCTCCACGAACTCCTGGGGCTTCACCCAGCGCTCCACCGGGTGGTGCCGCAGGCTCGGACGCAGGTACTGGGTGATGGTGATCAGCTCGCAGCCCGCGTCGTGCAGGTCCTGCAGCGCCTGGCTGACCTCGGCGCGCTCCTCGCCCATGCCGAGGATGAGGTTGGACTTGGTCACCAGGCCCGCCTCGCGCGCCTTGGTGATGACCTCCAGCGACCGCTCGTAGCGGAAGCCGGGGCGGATGCGCTTGAAGATCCGCGGCACGGTCTCCACGTTGTGGGCCAGCACCTCGGGGCGGGCGCCGAAGACCTCGGCGAGCTGCTCGGGCACCGCGTTGAAGTCGGGGATCAGCAGCTCGACCTTGGTGCGGCCGTCGGCCCGCTTGGCGGTCATGGCGTGGATCTGCCGCACGGTCTCGGCGTACAGCCAGGCGCCGCCGTCCTCCAGGTCGTCGCGGGCGACGCCGGTGATCGTGGCGTAGTTCAGGTCCATGGTGACGACGGACTCGCCGACGCGGCGCGGCTCGTCACGGTCGAGGGCCTGCGGCTTGCCGGTGTCGATCTGGCAGAAGTCGCAGCGCCGGGTGCACTGGTCGCCGCCGATGAGGAAGGTGGCCTCGCGGTCCTCCCAGCACTCGAAGATGTTGGGGCAGCCCGCCTCCTGGCACACCGTGTGCAGACCTTCGCGCTTCACCAGGCCGTGCAGCTCGGTGTACGCGGGACCCATCTTGGCCCGGGTCTTGATCCACTCGGGCTTGCGCTCGATGGGGGTCTGGCTGTTGCGGACCTCCAGACGCAGCATCTTGCGGCCTTCAGGTGCGACAGCGGACACGTCCGACTCCCTCTCGCGGCTTCATTTCCTTGGTGAACATCAGCGTACGCCTGTGGATTCCTGGACGGCCCGGGGGAGCGGCTCGGCCGACTCCAGGACCAGCCGCAGGTGCTTCTCGACCACCGGGAGGACCTCGGCGACGGCGACCTCGCGACCCAGCTCGTTGCTGAGCGAGGCCACCCCGGCGTCCCGGATGCCGCACGGCACGATCCGGTCGAACCAGGTGTTGTCGGGGTTGCAGTTGATCGCGAAGCCGTGCATCGTCACGCCCTTCGCGACGCGGATGCCGATGGCGGCGAGCTTGCGGTCCTCGCGGCGCTGGCCGGCGTTGGACGGGGCGTACTCGGGGCCCGAGAGGCGGGGGTCGAACTCGTCGTCCTGCAGCCGGGGGTCGAAGTCCAGGGTCAGCCCCGGGATCACCGGCGGCCGGTCCTCGATCGGGTCGCCCAGCACCCACACGCCGCTGCGGCCCTCCACCCGGGTGGTCTCCAGGCCGAACTCGGCGCACGCGTTGATCAGCGCGTCCTCCAGGCGGCGCACGTGCGCGACCACGTCCACCGGGCGCGGCAGCTTCAGGATGGGGTAGCCGACCAGCTGGCCCGGCCCGTGCCAGGTGATCTTGCCGCCGCGGTCGACGTCCACCACGGGGGTGCCGTCCAGCGGACGCTCGCTGTCCTCGGTGCGGCGGCCCGCGGTGTAGACGGGCGGGTGCTCCAGCAGCAGGCACGTGTCGGGGATCTCGTCGGCGAAGCGCGCGGCGTGCACGCGCCGCTGCTCCTCCCACGCCTCCAGGTACTCCACCGCGTCCTCGCCGAAGCCCAGGTGGACGAAGCGCAGGTCACTCACGGCCGCTCCCTTTGTGGTCCTTTGCGGCGCCCCTCCACGAGTCAAGAGCGCCCCAGCAACTGTACGTCCGGTCAGGTGGTGTCCCGCACGGGGCCGGGGGCTTAGCACCCGACGAAGGGCAAAGGAAGCGTTCTGCCGATATGTGGGTGCAGATTCACCCGATACAGCGAATGCGAGGCGCTCGGGTGGTGAGTGAGTCGATACAGAACGTTACATTCGCGCCGTTCTGCGGATGGCTCCGGGGGCCGCGGGCGGTGAACACCGCTCCGGACGCCCGCGGCGCCGCGCACCCGCGCAGCCGGACACCCGCAACTCCGCAACTCGCACGCCCGCACGCCCGGAAGGCAGGGGACCGCACCACTGATGTCCGACCGTTCCTCGCAGCGCCCCCCGAACCGTCAACTGGCCGCCCTGATCGCCGAAGCCGGGTTCTCCAACGCCGGGCTCGCCCGTCGGGTGGACCAGCTCGGCATCGAGCACGGTCTGGATCTGCGGTACGACAAGACCTCCGTCACCCGGTGGCTGCGCGGCCAGCAGCCCCGGGGCACGACGCCCGCACTCATCGCCGAGGTCTTCACCCGGCGGCTCGGCCGGCGGCTGTCCGCCCACGACCTCGGCCTCGACGCCGTCGCCCCGGTCTACGCGGGACTGGAGTACGCCTCCTCCCCGGAGGAGGCCGTGGAGATCATCTCCGGGCTGTGGCGGAAGGACACCGGGAACCAGGCCGACCTCCGCAAGATCGCGTTCACCCCCGCGGGACTGGTCGTCCCCAGCCGTGACTGGCTGATCGGCAGGGCGGACGACCGGGTGGGGCGCGGCCCCGAGCCGGGCACCGGCCCCTCCGGTCCAGGTCCCGGCCACGGCGGCGGTCCGGGGGCGGCGCGGCTGCCGGCCCAGCGCGCGGGGGGCGGGTCACGCGGGGCGCCCGCACCGGTCGTGGTCGCCGCGCCCGCGGTCTTCGGGGGCACCGGTCAGCGGGTCGGCGTGGGGGACATCGCCGCCCTGCGCTCCGTCGGTGAGCTCTTCCGCACCCTCGACAACGCCTACGGCGGCGGCCACGCGCGGCAGGCCCTCGTCCGTTACCTGGAGCACGAGGCCGAACCCATGCTGCGCGGCACCTACGGGGAGACCATGGGGCGCCGCCTGTTCGCGGCGGTCGCCGACCTCACCCGGCTCGCGGGGTGGACCTCGTACGACATCGGCGCGCACGGGCTCGCCCAGCGGTACTTCGTGCAGGCGCTACGGCTCGCGCAGGCCGCCGGGGACCGGGTCTACGGGGGGTACGTCCTCGTCACGATGAGCCGCCAAGCGGTCTACCTCGGGCACGGCCGCGAGGCCGTCCAGCTGGCGCGGGTCGCCCAGCAGGGCGCCGCCGGCGGTGCCCCACCGGTCGTACAGGCGCTCTTCCACGCCGCCGAGGCACGCGGTCACGGACTGCTCGGCGAGGTCCGCGCCTGCACGGCGGCACTGGTGCGGGCCGAACGCGCCCTGGAGGCGGTCAGGAACGGCGACGACGTCCCGTCCTGGGCGCGCTTCTTCGACGAGGCCCAGCTCGCGGACGAGTTCGGCCACTGCCACCGCGACCTCGGCCAGTACCGCGCGGCCTCGCAGCATGCCGAACGCTCGCTGCAACTGCGCGGCCACGCGTACGCGCGCAGCCGCGTCTTCTGCCGCACGGTGCTGGCCGCCGCGCGCCTCGGCCTCGGCGAGGTCGACGCCGCCTGCGCCCTCGGCGCGGAGGCCATGCAGGCCGCGGTCGAGATGCGCTCGCTCCGTGCCGTCGAGTACGTCCGCGACTTCAGCCGCCGCCTCGAAACCCACCGCGACGCCGCCCCCGTCCGCGCCTTCCACGACCGCGCCGCCGCGCTGGGCGTCCCGGCGGGGTGACACCGGTCGGCGGCGCGGGGGGGTGCCGCCGTCGAGGTCCGGCCCTGACGGGTTCCCGCCCCGGCGCGGTTCGCAGGGTTCCGCCGTGGTGCCGCGCCGGCGCGTGGGGTACAGGCTCCGGCGGTCGCAGGGGGTCCTGTACCGGCCCGGTGCGGTCCGTGGACCAGCGGGGGGAGCCCGCTGGCCTCAGGTGCCCCGGCCCAGGCTGCCGGGTGCACCGGACGGCGCCGCGGCCGGAGGGCGGCGCGCCCATGGGGCCGGAGAGCCGGGGGCCGGCGGGCGCCACTGAGCCGCGCCGGGTGTCTCGTGTGGAGAGGGAGCCCCGGGGGTGCCGGGCCGCCGATCCGGCAGGTACGCGACGGTGGCGAGAGGGACCGCGCCGGTGCGCGGCCGCCGCTCTGCCGCCTCGGCGCTCCACCGCGACTCCGCCCCGTCCGCGCGTCCACGACCGGCGGTGTGCCCGCGACCCTGACGGGCCGGCGTCAGGGCAGGCCGCGCACGTCGGACCGGCTTCGGGCGGCGCAGGGCATGCCGCCCGTTCGGCGCCCGGCTGAGGCCGCGCAGCGCGTCCCATCAGACCGCGCGGTCCGACCCACGCCCTCCCCCGGGTGGCGGTCAGGCGGCCAGGGGTTCGGCGGGGGGCGCCGGGGGGAGGCCGACGTCGCGGAGGAGGCGCTGGGCCGCGCGGCGGCCGGAGAGCAGGGCGCCCTGGACGGTGCTGGTGTCCCGGTGGTCGCCGCAGACGTAGAGGCCCTGCAGGATCCGCACCGGGCGGCGCAGGTCGTGCGGGGCCGTCATCGCGGGGAGCGCCTCGGCGTCGTGGTGGACGGCGAGCAGCTCCCACGCCGCCGTGGACGTGCCGTAGAGCTCCGCGAGGTGGGTCCGGACGGCGATGTCGTCCGGGACGGGGGCGGCGGCGCGGCCGAGCAGTACGGAGGTGACCAGGGCGCGGCCCACGGGGGCGCGGGAGGGGTCGACGAGGCTGGCCGGAAACGTGTGGGAGACCGGCCCGCGCCGGTCCGCGTCGAGGACGAGCGCGGGCTGCTTCAGCGGTGCCGCGGGCGCGGCGTGGTGCAGGACGGTGACGCCGTGGAAGGCGGGGACCCGCAGCCCCGGCAGCAGTCCGGCCGCCGCGCGGGCCCCGGTGGCGACGACCACGGCCCGGCACGGGATCTCGTCCCCGCCCGCGGTGCGGACGCCGTTGGTGGCCGCGGCGACCGCCCGCACCCCGGTGCGGACCGTCCCGGGCGGCAGCGCGGCCACCAGGGCCTGCGGCACCGTCACGGCGCCGCCCGCCGGCAGGCACGTACGGCCGAGCGCGAAGCCGCGCAGGACCAGGTCGGCGACCCGGCTGGACGTCGTGAGGTCCGGGTCGCAGAGCAGCGCGGACAGCAGCGGCCGCAGGTACCCGTCGACCGTGCGGGGTGCGAAGCCGCGCGAGGCGAGGGCGGCGGCGGCCGTGGTCTCGGGACGGTCCAGGAGGCGCTCGACGGGGGCGTCGGCCAGGCGGTTGAGGGCCGCCCGCAGCCGGGCCTTGTCCAGCGGCGAGCCGATGGGCGCCCGCGCGGCGGCGAGTGCGCCGCGCGGGTCGCCGACGCGGTAGCCGCGGCCGGCGGCCCGTACCAGGACGCCGGGGGAGAGCGGCCGCAGCTGCAGGCCCCGCAGGACCGCGGTGCGGCGCAGCTCCGGGTAGGAGGTGCTGAGCAGTTGTGGACCCCTGTCGAGGAGGAAGCCGTCGACCTTCTCGGTCGCCATGCGGCCACCGACCCGGTCCTCGGCCTCCAGCACGGTGACGGTGAGCCCCGCACCGGTGAGGTGATGTGCCGCGGAGAGCCCGGCGAGGCCGGCTCCGATCACGCACACGTCCGTAGGTGAACCCGTAGAGCGTGCTGTAGAGAGCACGATGCCCCTCCCCGAGGTCGGCACGTTTCCCCGCTCGCGTCAGCTGGCGCTGGAACCGTCATGCCCACTCACGCGCCAACTGATGCCGGAAAATGGCTGTGGGTGGCATTCAGTGCCTTTCTTCGGCCAGTGCGGCGCGGATCGCCTCGTCGATCCCGGGGTGGGTGTGGGTGAACCCGGAGTCGAGCAGCACCCGCGGCACCGCACGGGTGCTGCCGAGGATCTCGGTGGCGAACTCCCCGACGACCGTGCGCAGTACGGGTCCGGGGACCGCGAACACCGTGGGCCGGCCCAGCACCCGTCCCATCGCCCGGGTCACCTCGGCGTTGGTCAGCGCTTCGGGCGCGCACAGGTTGACCGGCCCGGAGACGGACCCGGTGTCGACGATGTGGCGCAGCGCCGCGATCTGGTCGTGCAGGGAGATGAAGCTCCAGTACTGGCGGCCGTCGCCGAGCCGGCCGCCCAGGCCCGCCTTGAAGAGCGGGAAGAGCCGGCCCCACGCCCCGCCCCTGCCGGAGACGACCAGACCGGTGCGGGCGAACGCCGTGCGGACGCCGGCGTCGCGGGCCGGGCCGGCGGCGGCCTCCCAGTCGCGGCAGACGGAGGGGAGGAAACCGGTGCCCAGCGGGGCGCCCTCGTCGACGCGGCGGTCGCCGGTGTCGCCGTACGCGGTGATGCCGGAGCCGCTGACGAGCACCCGCGGTGGGGTGTCCAGGGAGGCGAGGGCCCGCGCGAGGGTGTCGGTGCCCCGCACGCGGCTTTCGCGGATGGTCCGCTTGTAGTCGTCCGTCCAGCGGTGGTCGCCGACCCCGGCGCCGGCGAGGTGGACGACGGCCTCCACGCCCGCGAGTCCCGCGGTGTCGATCGTGCCTTCCCATGGGTCCCAGCGCACTTCGTCCGGCCCGGACGGCTCGCGCCTGACGAGGCGTACGACCTCGTGCCGGTCGGAGCGCAGGGAGCGGACCAGGGCGGAGCCGATGAGGCCGGACGAACCGGTGATGGCGATGCGCATGGGGACATCGTCGCGCGGAACGGCCCCCGTGGTGTGGGAAGGTGACCCGCATGTCCGACCTCCGCGTGCGCCCGGCCCAGCTCTCCGACGACCCCGCGCTCGTCCGTCTGGAGCGGGCGACCTGGTCGACCCTGCACGCGGTGCGGCCGCCCCGGGAGGAGAACGAGGACTTCTTCAGCGAGCGCTGGGGCCCGGACGCGTTCCTGGTGGCGGAGGCCGACGGCCGCGTCGCCGGCTTCGTCGGGGTGGCGCCGCCGACGCCGCTGGCCTCCAACGCCCACGTGCGCCAGATCCAGGGCCTGGCGGTCGACACCTGGGCGCGGGGCCGCGGGGTGGGGCTGGAACTCGTCCTGGCGGCCGTGGCGGAGGCCCGCCGGCAGGGCGCGGTGCGCGTCACGCTGCGGGTGCTGGGCCACAACACCCCGGCCCGGCGGCTGTACGAGGCGGCCGGGTTCACCGTGGAGGGCGTCCTGCGGGGGGAGTTCCTGCTGGACGGCGTCTACGTGGACGACGTGTGCATGGGGCGCCGGGTCTGACGGGTCACCCGGTACGGCCCGGCGGCGCGGGACGCCGGGCGCCCGGCCGACGCGGTCCGGCTCAGCCGAAGCGTTCCCAGAGCCGGGGGAATCGTTCCGCCACCGCGGCCGTGTTCTCGAAGTCGATGTAGACGCCCTCCGGCTCGGCGGGCTGCGGCGGCAGGTCCAGGTCCGGCAGCCGGACCCCGGTGAGCTGCTCGTACGCCTCGTCCGCCGCGTAGCCGAGGTCCTCCGCGTCGCCGTCGACCTCGGGGTCGAAGGAGTCGGTCATCTCCGCGAGGCTGTCGGGGTCGTGGACGGCACCCTCGAAGACGTGCCGGCCCTGGCCGATGAGCCAGCACCGGAAGAAGTCGAAAGCGTCGTCGCCGGCGCCGCCCAGCATGAGGTCGGCGGCGCCCCACACGTCCCAGCGGTAGGCCCGGTTGAAACGGCTCTCGAAGTGCCGCGCGAAGTCGACGACGGACTCCGGGTCGAGCTGGGTCAGCCGTTCCACCAGGAGGTCGGCGTGCTCCTCCGGGTCGCCCCCCGCTGCCTCACGCGTGCTGTCGACGATCTCCCAGAACTCCGTCTCGTCCATCACCGCTCCAGCATCCTGGCTGCGGCCCTCCGACGCACGCGGAACACGGCAGACGCGGCCCCGTGTCGCGGGCCGCACCGCACGGCCCTCAGGCGTAGACGGCGGCCATGGCGCGGACCGCGTCGGCCAGCCGCTCGCGCAGGGCCGGCGGGCCGAGCACCTCGGCGTCGGGGCCGAGGGAGAGGAGTTGTTCGTAGGCGACGTCCTGGCTCTCGACGGGGAGCGTGACGGTCACCCGCCCCCGTGCGTCCGGCGGCGCGGCGGCCGCGAGGGCCTCGCGGGCCGCGGTGCGGTCGGCGGCGTACGGCAGGCGGCGGGCGCCGTCGGGCGTCAGGCGCAGGACGACCTCGTCGCGGAGCACCGAGCGGGCGAACTCGGCGGCCCGGGCGTCCCAGAACGCGGGGAGGTCGAAGTCCGGGTCCCTGCTGAAACGATCCTCCGTCGGCTCCGCCGCGGTGAACCGGTCCACCCGGTAGACCCGGACGTCCGCGCCGCAACGCGCCACCAGGTACCAGACGCCCCCCTTGAGCACGAGGCCGTACGGATCCAGCGCGCGCTCCACCTCCATCTCCGCCTCCCCGCGCCGGTATCGGGCCCGCAGCCGCCGGTCCCCCCACACCGCCTCGGCGAGCGCCGGCAGCAGCCGCGGCGTCTGCGGTTCCTGCCACCAGCCCGGCGCGTCCAGGTGGAAGCGCTGTGCCGCCGCGCGCGGCGCGTCCCGCAGTTCGGGCAGCAGGGCGGCCGAGACCTTCAGGCGGGCCGAGGAACCGGCGTCGTGCAGGCCCATGGCCCGCAGCGCGGCGGGCACCCCGGACAGGAAGAGCGCCTCCGCCTCCGCGCGGGCCAGCCCGGTCAGCCGGGTGCGGTAGCCGTCGACCAGCCGGTAGCCGCCGGCGCGTCCCCGCTCGGCGTAGACCGGCACCCCCGCCTCCGACAGGGCCAGTACGTCCCGGCCGACGGTGCGCTCGGACACCTCCAGGGCCTTGGCGAGTTCGGTGGCCGTCATCGACTCGCGGGACTGGAGCAGGAGGACGAGGTGGATCAGTCGTGCCGCACGCATGCCCCGAGGCTATGCGGTCGCCGTGGGCACCGGGACGGGGCCGGTCCGGGAGGTCCGGACCGGCCCCGCCGGAGCCCGCTGCGTGCGCGTCAGCGCGGGGGGAAGGTCACCGCAGCGTGCAACCCGCCAGGGCGGCCGGGCCGGTGGGGACGGTGGCGCCCCGGCGGGAGCAGGGGACGGTGACCCGCGGACACCGCCCGGCGGTGGTCGGCCTCGCCGATCCGCCGTCGCTGCAGGGCGCGTTCGGCGGCATCCGGCTCCCCGGGCCCTGCCCCCTTCCGTACGTACGCCGGGCCCGGACCGTTCAACGGGCGGGGGAGTTGCCGGAGAACGGCCGAGGCCCCAGCCCGGAGGGGGCTGGGGCCTCGGCCGTCGTACGGTCCCGCGAGGACTCCGGTCGGTTACAGACCGAGGTCGCCCTCGAACTCGCCGGCCTCGAGACGGGCCTTGACGTCGTTCAGGTAGCGGGCGGCGTCCGCGCCGTCGACCAGCTGGTGGTCGTACGACAGGGTCAGGTACGCCACGTCGCGGATCGCGATGGTCTCACCCAGGTCCGGGTGGTTGATCACGATCGGGCGGCGCACGGTGGCGCCGATGCCGAGCTCGGCGACCTGCGGGTAGTTCACGATGATCGTGTCGAACAGCGCACCGCGCGAGCCGGTGTTGCTGATCGTGAACGTGCCGCCGGACAGGTCGTCCGGGCTGATCTTCTTGTTGCGGACCTTGCCGGCCAGCTCGGCGGTCTTCTTGGCGATGCCGGCCAGGCTCAGGTCGCCGGCGCCCTTGATGACCGGGACCATCAGGCCCTGCTCCGAGTCCACCGCGATGCCGACGTTCTCGGCGTCGTGGTAGGTGACGGTGCCGTCGTCGTTGATCTTGGCGTTGATGACCGGGTGGGCCTTCAGCGCCTCGGCGGCGGCCTTCACGAAGAACGGCATCGGCGAGAGCTTGACGCCCTCGCGGGCCAGGAAGGACTCCTTGGCCCGGGCCCGCAGCTTCATGATCTTGGTGACGTCCACCTCGACCACGGTCGACAGCTGCGCCTGGCTGTGCAGGGCCTTCATCATGTTCTCGGCGATGACCTTGCGGATGCGGGTCATCTTGACGGTCTGCCCGCGCAGCGCGGCGGCGGCGGCCGGCACCGTGACGCCCGCGGCCGGGGCCGGGGCGGTCGGCGCGGCAGCGGCGGCCTTGGCTGCCTCGGCGGCGGCCAGGACGTCCTGCTTGCGGATGCGGCCACCGACACCGGTGCCCTTGACCGAGGCGAGGTCCACGCCGTTCTCGGCGGCGAGCTTGCGCACCAGCGGGGTCACGTACGCGCCCTCGTCGGTCGGCGCGGTCGCCGAGGGGGCGGCCGGGGCGGCCGGAGCCGGGGTGACCGGAGCCGGAGCCGCGACCGGCGCGGGGGCCGGGGCGGGCACCGGAGCCGGGGCGACCGGGGCCGGAGCAGGCGCCGGCGCGGGGGCCGGAACCGGGGCAGCGGCCGGGGCGGGCGCCGGGGCCGCGGCGGCCGGGGCCGGAGCGGGGGCGGCGGGGGCCGGGGCGGCGGGCGCGGCACCGGCGGCACCGATGACGGCGAGCTTGGCGCCGACCTCGGCGGTCTCGTCCTCGCCGACGAGGATCTCCAGCAGGGTGCCGGCGGCCGGCGACGGGATCTCGGTGTCGACCTTGTCGGTGGAGACCTCGAGCAGCGGCTCGTCGGCCTCGACGCTCTCGCCGACCGACTTCAGCCAGCGGGTGACGGTGCCCTCGGTCACCGACTCGCCCAGCGCAGGCAGCAGCACCGGGGTGCCCTCGGCGCCACCGGCCGGGGCCGGGGCGGGGGCCGCGGCGGCGGGCGCCGGGGCCGGGACGGGGGCGGGGGCCTCCTGCACCGGAGCCGGCGCGGGCTCCGCCGCGGCGGCCGGGGCGGGGGCGGCAGCGGGGGCGCCCGTGCCGTCGTCGATGACGGCCAGCTCGGCGCCGACCTCCACCGTCTCGTCCTCGGCCACCTTGATGGAGGAGAGGATGCCCGAAGCGGGCGCCGGGATCTCGGTGTCGACCTTGTCGGTCGACACCTCGAGCAGCGGCTCGTCGGCCTCGACGCGTTCACCCTCGGCCTTGAGCCAGCGGGTGACGGTGCCCTCGGACACGCTCTCGCCGAGCGCCGGCAGGGTTACGGAAACCGCCATGGTTTCGGTTGCTCCTAACGATCTGTGCGGATCTGTCTGCGTGTCCGTGGGTCAGTCGTGCGAGTGAAGGGGCTTGCCCGCGAGCGCGAGGTGCGCCTCGCCGAGGGCCTCGTTCTGCGTCGGGTGCGCGTGGATGAGCTGCGCGACCTCGGCCGGCAGCGCCTCCCAGTTGTAGACCAGCTGGGCCTCGCCCACCTGCTCGCCCATGCGGTCGCCGACCATGTGGACACCGACCACGGCGCCGTCGCGGACCTGGACGAGCTTGATCTCGCCCGCGGTCTTGAGGATCTTGCTCTTGCCGTTGCCGGCCAGGTTGTACTTCAGGGTGACGACCTTGTCGGCGCCGTACAGCTCCTTGGCCTTGGCCTCGGAGATGCCGACGGAGGCGACCTCCGGGTGGCAGTACGTGACGCGCGGCACGCCGTCGTAGTCGATCGGCACGGTCTTCAGACCGGCCAGCCGCTCCGCGACGAGGATGCCTTCGGCGAAGCCGACGTGGGCCAGCTGCAGGGTCGGGACGAGGTCGCCGACCGCGGAGATGGTGGGCACGTTGGTGCGCATGTACTCGTCGACGAGGACGTAGCCGCGGTCCATGGCGACCCCGGCCTCCTCGTAGCCCAGGCCCTGGGAGACCGGGCCGCGGCCGACGGCCACGAGCAGGACCTCGGCCTCGAACTCCTTGCCGTCGGCCAGGGTGACCTTGACGCCGTCGGCGGTGTACTCGGCCTTGGAGAAGAAGGTGCCGAGGTTGAACTTGATGCCCCGCTTGCGGAAGGCGCGCTCCAGCAGCTTCGAGCTGTTCTCGTCCTCGACCGGCACGAGGTGCGGCAGGCCCTCGACGATGGTGACGTCGGCGCCGAAGGACTTCCACGCCGAGGCGAACTCGACGCCGATGACACCGCCGCCGAGGATGATCGCGGACTTCGGCACACGGTCCAGGACCAGCGCGTGGTCGGAGGAGATGATGCGGTCGCCGTCGATGGCCAGGCCCGGCAGCGACTTCGGCACGGAGCCCGTCGCCAGCAGGACGTGCCGGCCGGTGTAGCGCTGGCCGCCCACGTCCACGGAGGTGGGGGAGGAGAGCCGGCCCTCACCGGTCACGTAGGTGACCTTGCGGGAGGCCACCAGGCCCTGCAGGCCCTTGTAGAGGCCCGAGATCACGTCGTCCTTGTACTTGTGGACCCCGGCGATGTCGATGCCCTCGAAAGTGGCCTTGACACCGAACTGATCGGCCTCGCGGGCCTGGTCCGCGATCTCACCGGCGTGCAGCAGAGCCTTCGTGGGGATGCAGCCGCGGTGCAGGCAGGTGCCGCCGAGCTTGTCCTTCTCGATCAGGGCGACGTCCAGACCGAGCTGCGCCGCACGCAGCGCTGCGGCGTAGCCGCCGCTACCGCCACCGAGGATCACTAGGTCGAAAACGGTGCTGGCGTCGTTCGCCACGTCACGTCCTCCATGCATGGATACGCCGGAGCCGGTCCGTCATGACCGGGCGGCGGCTTTTGTTCGGCCGCTTCTGTTAAACGGGGCCCTGTCGTGCCGAGACAACATCTTCGCACTTGTTCGGGGCCGACGAGGCACCGGGCCGGTGTCTGAGACGTACGGAACGTCCCCGGCCGGGGCTACTCGCCGGTATCCCTTGCGAAATACGGAGCGGTTGCACTCTTTGCTCGCCCTTGGCGAACGCGTACGGCCCCGGATGCCATACCCGGGGCCGTACGGAATGTGCCGAGGCTTACACCGCGGTCAGAGCAGCTCGCCCTCGCCGGCCTTCTCGGCCACGCGCACCAGGGTGCGGATGGCGGAGCCGGTGCCGCCCTTGGGGGTGTAGCCGAAGGGGCCGGACTCGTTGAAGGCGGGGCCCGCGATGTCCAGGTGGGCCCAGGTGATGCCCTCGCCGACGAACTCCTTCAGGAACAGGCCGGCCGCCAGGCCGCCGCCCATGCGCTCGCCCATGTTCGCGATGTCCGCGGTGGGGGAGTCCATGGCCTTGCGCAGGTCGGCCGGGAGCGGCATCGGCCAGGACTGCTCGCCGACCTCGGTCGCGACCTCGTGCAGCGCGGTGCGGAAGGCGTCGTCGTTGGCCATGACGCCGAAGATGCGGTTGCCCAGGGCCAGCACCATGGCGCCGGTCAGGGTCGCCACGTCGATGATCGCGTCGGGCTTCTCCTCCGAGGCGCGGGTGAGGGCGTCGGCCATCACCAGGCGGCCCTCGGCGTCGGTGTTGAGCACCTCGACGGTCTTGCCGCTGTACATCTTCAGCACGTCGCCGGGGCGGGCGGCGCTGCCCGAGGGCATGTTCTCGGCGAGCGCCAGCCAGCCGGTGACGTTGACGGGCAGGCCGAGGCGCGCGGCGGCGACCACGGTGGACAGCACGGCGGCGGCACCGCTCATGTCGCACTTCATGGTCTCGTTGTGACCGGCCGGCTTCAGGGAGATGCCGCCCGAGTCGTAGGTGATGCCCTTGCCGACCAGTGCCAGGTGCTTGGCGCCGCGGCCCTTGGCACCCGTGTAGGCGATCTTCACCAGGCGGGGCGGGTTCGCCGAGCCCTGGCCGACGCCCATGATGCCGCCGTAGCCGCCCTTGACCAGCGCCTTCTCGTCCAGCACCTCGATCTTGAGGCCGTGCTCCTTGGCGGCCTCCTGCGCGAGCGCGGCGAAGGACTTCGGGTGGAGGTCGTTCGGCGGCATGTTGATCAGGTCGCGCGCCCGGTTGACCTCCGCCGCGATGACGGCGGCCCGCTCGGCGGCGGCCTTGAACGCCTTGTCCCGCGGCTTCGCGCCCACCAGCGCGACCTCGGCGAGCGGGGCCTTGCCGTTGGACGACTGGTACGCGGTGTACGCGTAGGCGCCGAGCAGCGCGCCCTCGGCGACCGCCTGCGCGGCGTCCGCGTCCTGCACCGGAAGGGCGTAGGCGGCCTTCTTCGACCCGGCCAGCGCGCGGGCGGCGGCGCCGGCGGCCTTGCGCAGCGCCTCGGTGTCGTACGCGGCGCCGTCGGCCGGGGCCTCACCGAGCCCGACCGCCAGCACGACCGGGGACTTCAGGCCGTCCGGGGCGGGGAGCTTGGTCACCTCACCCTCCGCGCCCGAGGCGCCCAGTGTCTCGAGCGTCGCGGCGAGCCGGCCGGAGAAGGCCTGGTCCACCGCCTCCGCCCCGGCGGCGACCTCGGGGCCCTTGGCGCCCTTGGTCACGCCGACGACGACGGCGTCAGCGCGCAGCGCTGCCGCGGAGGAGGTGCTGAGAGTCAGTGCAGTCACGGTGATGCGGATCCTGTTCCTTCGGGGGTCCAATACTTGACGCCGGACTCCGTCCGGCTCCCTCGTGCCCGACGCCGGGCGTCCTTCGCGGCACGGGCGGGGGTGCAGCACCGACCTTACGCTCACTCCTGTCGCTTGCGACCACGACCTGCGCCCATGGCGGCGAAGGCGCGGGTTTTCCCTATGGGAACGCGCCCGCGCGGCACCCCGGGCAGGGTCCCGATCCCCTTCCGCCCGGCGGGAGTCGGGGCGCCGGACCGCATCGCGCCCGGTCGCCGTGCGGCGCTCAGCCCAGGGTGAGCACCAGCAGCGCGGCCGTCGCGGCGGTCTCGCACAACGCGCCGAAGACGTCACCGGTGACGCCGCCCAGGCGCCGGCGGCACCGCCGCAGCAGCAGTTCCGCGGCGGCCAGGGCCACCGCCGCCGCCGCCGCACAGCGCGCCGCGTCCGGCACGCCGAAGGCGGCCCCGCAGCCGGCGCAGACCGCCACTGTCAGCGCGGCCGACGCCCAGGCGGTACGGGCGGGGACCTCGCCCGCCACGGCCGCGCCGAGCCCGCCGGGGCGAGCCGGGGGCACACCGTCACGGCAGGCCAGCGTCATCGCGGCGCGGGCGGTGAGCCCGGCCAGGGCGGCGGCGACCGCACCCCGGGTCCAGGACTGGCCGTACAGCTCGGCGAGCGCGGCGACCTGGGCCAGCAGGACGAGGACCAGCGTGAGCACACCGAAGGGCCCGATGTCGGACTGCTTCATGATGCGCAGCGCGTCCTCGGCGGGCTTGCCGCTGCCCAGCCCGTCGGCGGTGTCGGCCAGCCCGTCCAGGTGCAGCCCCCGCGTCAGGGCGGCCGGTACGGCGGCGCTCGCCACCGCGGCGGGCAGCGGCCCCGAGCCGAGGAGCAGCAGGAGTCCGCCGGCCGCCGCCGCGCACAGCCCCACGACCAGCCCGGCCACGGGCGCCCAGAGCATCCCGGCGCGGGCCGCCGGGCGGTCCCAGCGGGTGACCCGGACCCGCAGCACCGTCAGGGTGCCGAAGGCGAAGCGCAGTCCGTCGGCGGCCGTGACGGCAGGGTCCGCGGGAGCGGGTGCGGGGTCGGCGGTCATGGCGTGCAGGGTAACCGCCGGGCCGGAACCGTATAGTGCCGCGTACGGGGCGAATCTGGAGCAATCGGCATGGGCGACTGGTGGTACCGCAACATCATCGAGCCGGGAAAGCTGCCGCTGCTCCTTGCGCTGGGCGCGTTCGTACTGACCTTCCTGGTCACCCGGATGATCACCCGTCTCATCCGGGCCGGCAGGGGCCCCTTCCGCAACATCTCCTCGGGCGGCACCCACATCCACCACGTGGTGCCCGGGATCATCCTCATGACGATCGGCGGCTTCGGGGGCGTCGCCAGTTCCTCACGGGGCTTCGGCGCCTACCTGTCCGCGGCCCTGTTCGGCGCCGGAGCGGGCCTGGTGCTCGACGAGTTCGCGCTCGTGCTCTACCTCGACGACGTGTACTGGAGCGATCGCGGCCGCAAGAGCGTCGAGGCCGTCGTCGTCACCTTCTCCGTCGTCGTGATGATGCTCCTCGGCCTGGTCCCCTTCGGCGTCAACTCGGTCAGCCCGGACGAGCAGCAGAGCCGCGTCTCGGTGATCCTCACCATCGCCGTCAACTTCCTGTTCGTCCTCGTCGCCCTCGTCAAGGGCAAGCTGCGCTCCGCCGTCGTCGGCGTCTTCGTGCCCTTCGTCGCGCTGTACGCGGCCCTGCGGCTGGCGCGCCCCGACTCGTTGTGGGCCGAGCGGCTCTACTCCCGCAGGCCCGGGGCGGTCCGGCGGGCGGAGGCCCGCGCCGCACGGCACGACGCGCGCTGGTCGGGCCCGTTGCGGCGGCTCCAGGACTGGATCGGCGGCTTCACCGAGCGCTGAGCCCCGGCGCGTCCGCCGGGTGTGCGGCGCGTGTGGTGGCCGCGTGCCGGGTGCAGGCCGCCGCGGCGCCCCGGCAGGGCCCGCCGGCGACGGTTTCCTCGTCGGCACCGCCGGTGGCGGTCGGCCGCTCCAGGTGCCCGATCGTCTCCGTGCCGCCGTGCCGCCGTGCCGCCGTGGCGTCCCGGCGATCCGGGCCGGCTCAGCGCCGCGGCGAGGGCATCCGGGGCGCGGCGAGGAAGCCCTCGGCCCGTGCGCTCGCCAGTCCGATCCGGGGCAGTTCGCCGCCCTTCTCGAAGAGCAGGAAACGCGGCTCCCAGACCGGCCGGTACTTGGCGTTGGCGCGGTACAGCGACTCGATCTGCCACCACCGGGAGAAGAAGGTCAGCAGCGCCCGCCACATCCGCAGCACCGGCCCGGCGCCCAGCCTCGCCCCGCGCTCGAAGACCGAACGGAACACGGCGAAGTTGAGCGACACGCGCTCGACCCCGGTCTCCTCCGCGCGCCGGATCAGCTCGATCACCATGAACTCCACCAGCCCGTTGTCGGAGTCCCGGTCACGGCGCATCAGGTCCAGCGACAGCCCGTGCCGCCCCCACGGCACGAAACTGAGCAGCGCCCTCGGCTCGCCCTGCCCGTCCGCGCACTCCACCATGACGCACCGGCCGTCCGCCGGGTCGCCGAGCCGCCCCAGCGCCATGGAGAAGCCCCGTTCGGTCTGCCCGTACCGCCAGCGGTCCGCGCGCTCCAGCAGGGCCGTCATCTCCCGCGCCGGGATGTCCTCGTGACGCCGTACGCGGACGGTGTACCCGGCGCGCCCGATCCGGTGGTACGCCTGCCGCACGGTGCGCATCGCGCGGCCCTCCAGGGTGAAGTCGGCGACCTCGACGATCGCCTCGTCGCCGAGCTCCAGGGCGTCCAGCCCGTGCCGTGCGTAGACGGTGCCGGCCTCCTCGCCGGCCCCCACCACCGCCGGTACCCAGGCGTGCTCGCGGGCCTCGGCGAGCCAGGCCTCGATCGCCCCGGGCCAGGCCTCTGGGTCGCCGATGGGGTCGCCGGAGGCGAGGGACACCCCGCCGACGACGCGGTAGGCGATCGCCGACTTGCCCGACGGCGACCAGACGACGCTCTTGTCGCGGCGCAGCGCGAAGTAGCCGAGCGAGTCACGTTCGCCGTGCCGGTCGAGCAGGGCCCGCAGCCGCATCTCGTCCTGCGGGCCCAGCAGTTCGCGGCCGCGGGGCGAGCGGAAGGCCGCGTACAGCACCAGCAGGAACAGCACGGCGCTCATGGCGTTGATGGTGACGTCGACCCAGCCCGGGGTCGAGATCCCCGGGAAGGACTCCTCGGCGTCCGCCAGCGAGACCACGCGGAGCATGGCGTACGCGTACCGCTGGCCGAAGGTCGAGCCGTGCCCCGTGTCGGTGACGGTGACCAGGCCCGCGGCGAGGAGTCCGCCGGCCGCGACGCCGCCGACGGCGACCGCCGCGGCCAGCCGGGGGTTGGAGGGGTCGCCCTTGGCGCGGAACGCACGGCGCCCGGCGAGCAGCGCGGCGCAGAAGGCGGCGGTGATCCCCAGCGACACCCAGTTCTGCGGGTGGCCGCGGAACGCGGGGACGGCCGTCGCCGCGGCCAGGAACAGCAGGTAGAGCCCGGCGAGGACGAGGTTGAGCAGCCAGGCCGCGCGCTTCCTGCGGCGCATCGTGACCGCCAGGAAGAGCGCGAGGAAGGCCGGGGTGTAGCCGGCGGTCAGCAGGTACGGGGTGACGTACTCGTCGACGTCATGACGCCGGATGTCGTTCCCGAAGGACACCCACACCGCACCCAGCAGGTCGACCAGGCCGACCAGGCGCAGGTACCGGACGGTGGACACCGCGCCGCGTTCACGCCAGACCGAGACGGCCGTTCCCATAGGTCCGGATCCTACGGGAACGACCCGGTTCGCGATGGGTCAGAAACGTTCCGGCAGCTCCGCCGACAGGGCCGCCGCCGCCTTCAGAAGGGGCAGCGCCAGCAGCGCGCCGGTGCCCTCACCCGCCGTCACCTTCTGGTCGAGCAGCGGCTCGATGGACAGCCGGTCCAGCGCCTTGACCTGCCCCGGCTCACCGCTGGCCTGCCCCGCCAGCCACCAGTCCGGCGCCCGGAAGGCGATCCGCTGCGCGACCAGCGCGCACGCCGCGGACACCACGCCGTCCAGCACCACCGGCAGCTTCCGCACCGAGGCCTGCAGCAGGAAACCGGTGATCGCCGCCACGTCCGCGCCGCCGACCGCCGCCAGCAGCTCCAGCTGGTCGCCCAGCACGGGCCGGGCCCGGCGCAGCGCGTCGCGGATCGCCGCGCACTTGCGCATCCACGCGATGTCGTCGATGCCCGAACCACGGCCGGTCACCACGGAGGCGTCGGTACCGCACAGCGCTGCGATCAGCACCCCGGCCACCGTGGTGCCGCCCACGCTCAGATCGCCCAGGAGCACCAGGTCCGTGCCGGAGTCCGCCTCCTCGTCCGCGACGGCCATGCCGGCCCGGAACGCCGCCTCGGCCTCCTCGGCCGTCAGCGCGTCCTCCACGTCGATCCGGCCGGAGCCGCGCCGCACGCGGTGCGCCGTCACGTCGGCGGGCAGGTCATCGGCCGGCGCGTCCACGCCGACGTCCACCACGCGCAGCGCCGCGCCGTACTGACGGGCCAGCACATTGACCGGGGAGGACCCGTCCAGGACCCGCCGCACCAGCTCGACCGCGGTGCCCCCGGGGCGGGCGGACACCTTCAGTGCCGCCACCCCGTGGTCCGCCGCGAAGAGCACGGCCTTGGGGTGCTCGATCGGGCGTAGGGTCGCCGCGCCCTGGACCGCCGACAGCCAGTCGGCGAGCTCGGCCAGCCCGCCCAGCGCGCTCGCCGGGCGCACCAGCCGCTGCCAACGGTCGCGTGCGTCACGGCGCACACCGGCGTCCGGACGCTCCACCAGGGTCGCGAAGTCATCAAGGTTCAGGCCGCTCACGGGGTCGAACACTACCGGTCCGCGGGGTCGCGCGCCGAGGTCAGCCCCGCAGTGACAGCGCCTGTCCCGCGACCACCAGCACCACGTGCTCGGACTCGTCGGCCAGCGCGAGGTTCAGCCGCCCCAGCTCGTCCCGGAATCTGCGCCCGCTGGCCGTGGCCGGTACGACCCCGGAGCCGACCTCGTTGCTGACCGCCACGGCCGTACGGCGGGTCGCGCGCCACGCCGCGGTCAGTTCCCCGACGCGGCGGCGCAGTTCGCGTTCGGCGCCCTCCGCCCACTTCTCGTCGTCCCACGCGCCGAGTTCGTCCATGGTGTGCGTCAGCCACAGCGACAGGCAGTCGATCAGCAGCGCGGGCCCGTCCTCCTCGGCCAGCAGCGGCAGCAGGTCGCAGGTCTCCACCGTCTGCCACGACTGCGGACGCCGCTCGCGGTGCAGCGCCACGCGCTCCGCCCATTCCGGGTCACCGCCGCGCGTCCCGCCGGTGGCCACGTACAGCACGTCGGGGAAGGCCGACAGCCGCCGCTCCGCCTCCACCGACTTGCCCGACCGCGCCCCGCCCAGCACGAGCGTGCGCCGCGGCACGTCGGGCACGTCGTGCAGGTCGCCGACGGTCAGCGTCGTGCCGTCCGGCACCGCCCGTACGCCGAGCGCGGCCAGCCGGCGCCGCAGCTCCGGCCCGGGGTGGGCACGGTGGTCCAGGTGGACCGCGACGACGTCGGTGGTGCTCCCGACCGCGCCGGCCGCGCGCAGCCGCGCCAGCCCGTCCGGCCGGCCCACGGCGTCCAGCAGCACCATCCGGTACGGCTCCACGGCCTCCGGCAGCCCCGCCGGAGCGCACTCCGGCGGCAGGTACAGCAGCCGCTCGCCGTACGGTCCTGTCACCTCGTAGCCGGTCCCGGGCGCGTCGAGCGGCACCGCCCGCACCCGGTGCCCGGTCAGCAGCGTGATCTCCTGCCCGGCCGCCACCCGGCCCGGCGCGGGCAGCCCCGCCGGGATCTCCACGGCCGGCCCGTCGTGCGGATGCGACAGCAGCACCTGGCGGACCCCGGCGAGCGAGTGACCGGAGCGCGCCGCGGTCAGCGCGAGGCCCGGCGTCAGGTCGAGCAGCAGCACCCCGTCCACGAGCAGCGAGGTCGCCGCCCGCGCCTGGTCGCCCACCGCCGTCGCGCACGCCGCGCACGGGCAGCCGGGGAGGGGCAGGCCGTCGGGGCCACCGGTGCCGAGGAGAGTCAGTTCCACGTGCAGATCCTCTCGCGTCCGCGCACGCTACGCTGCCGGGCAGGCACCCCCAGGGACGAGGAGACGGACATGGCGTGGACGTGGCGTTTCGAGAAGACCGACGGCACGGAGGTCACCCCCGCGGTCGAGCCCGAGGAGTTCCCCACGCAGGGCGATGCCGAGTCCTGGATCGGCGAGGTCTGGAAGGACCTCCTCCAGGGAGGCGCCGACCAGGTGCACCTCTTCGAGGACGGCACGAAGATCTACGGCCCGATGAGCCTGCACGCCGACGAGTAGACCGGTGACCGGGCGGCCGGGGGTCCGGCCGCCGCACCACGGCGGGGGCGGGGTCGTGGGACGTCCCACGGCCCCGCCCCCCGCTGTGCGTCCGGCCGCTACTGGAGCTGCCCGAGCGTGACCTTGACGGTCTTCTCGCTGCCGCCGCGCTGGAAGGTGACGTCCACGGTGTCGCCGGGCGCGTGCTGGACCAGGGCCTCGGAGAGCGACTGGAGGGTCGTGATGTCGTCGCCCCCGACATCGGTGATGACGTCCCCGGGCTTGATCCCGGCCTTGTCCGCCGCTCCGCCCCGGGTCACCTCGACGACGCCCACCCCGGCGGGCTGGAAGTTCTCGTCGAGGACGGTGCGCGCGACGATGCCCAGCGCCGCGCGGCCGGAGTCGACGACCTTGCCGTGCTGGATGATCTGGTCCGCGATGCGGGTGACGGTCGCCGCGGGGATGGCGAAGCCGATGCCCGGGGCCGAGGAGTCGCCCATGGTGGGGTTGACCGCGGCGAGCGTCGGGATGCCGATGACCTGGCCGGAGAGGTTGACCAGTGCGCCGCCGCTGTTGCCGGGGTTGATGGGAGCCGAGGTCTGCACCATGTCGGCCAGGGTGGCGCCGGTGCCGCCCTCGGCCCCGGTCTCGCTGACCGTACGGCCGACGGCCGAGACGATGCCCTGCGTGACGCTGCTGTTCAGGCCGAGCGGACTGCCCATGGCGAGCACGATCTGGCCGACCTGGACGTCGCGTGAGCGGCCGAAGGACGCCGCGCGCAGCCCGCTCGGCGGGTCGTCGAGTTCGATGACGGCGAGGTCCTGCTCGGGGTAGGCGGCCACGAGCCGGCCCTTGTGCGGGGTGTCGCTGTTGGCGAGGGTGACCTCGAAGGTGTGGGAGTTGCCGACGACATGGGCGTTGGTGACGATGTGGCCCTTGGTGTCGTAGACGATGCCGGAGCCCAGTCCCTCGGACGTGTTGATCTGGACGACGGACGGCAGCACCGCCTTGACCACCTGCTGGTAGGAGCGCTCCAGATCACGGGCGCCGGCCAGCTCGGAGGCGGCGACGGGCGCGGGCGCCGAGGATGCCGCGCTGGGGGAGGGGGAGTCCCCCGTGCATCCGGCGGTGACGCCACCGCAGCACGCGACGGCCAGCAGCAGGGCCGCCGCCCGGAGCGCCGTCGGCGGCCGCCATCGGTTGGGCTTCGAATCGCGCATGACCGAAGTGTCGCGTTCGTGACGTCCCGTCCTCGGTATCCCGCCCCGGTCAGTTCCGTACGCCGCACAAATGCAGCAGTGCCGCGACCCCGCGGTAGGGGTCGGTGCGGCCGGCCAGCTCCTCGGCGGCCAGCAACTCCTCCGGCACCTCCACGGAGTCGTCCGGCGCCGTGTCGGTGAAGACCCGCACCCCGTACCAGGCGTGCAGCGGCGCGCCGATGGCGCTGAGGGTCGTCGTCAGGTCCGCGCGCCGGTCGGCACGGGCGGCGAGCCCCAGCCGGTTGGTGTACGTGTCGCCCGCGAAGGCGGACAGCGCACCGGCCCAGTCGCCCTGCAGCGCGGGCCGCATCGCCAGGGCGTCGGCGTTGCGCACCAGCAGCGACAGCAGCCCGCCGGGGGCCAGCACCCGGGCGAGCCCGGCGACCATCGCGTCCGGCTCGGGCACGTACATCAGCACGCCGTGGCAGAGCACGACGTCGAAGCTGCCGGGCCCGAAGTGCCGGCCGGTCTCCCGGCCGTCGCCCTCGACGAGGCTGATCCGCTCGCGTATGCCCTCCGGCTCGGCGGCCACGGCCCCGCGCAGGACCCCCGCCATCTCCGGATCGGCCTCCAGGCCGGTGACCAGGTGGCCGGCACGGGCGAGTCGCAGCGCCTGGGTGCCCTGGCCGGGGCCGACGTCGAGGATCCTGAGCCGGCGCCCCACGGGGAAGCGCGCGGTGATCTGCTCGTCCAGCTGGCGCGCGACCAGCTCCTGGCGCACGGTGTTCCGGAGCCCGCCCAGCCGGTCCAGCCAGGAGCCGGCGGCGCCGGCGAAACCGCCGTTCCCGCTCAGAGCTTGGTGCCGCGCTTGACCTGCGGCTTCGGCAGGCGCAGTCGGCGCATCTGGAGGGTCCGCATGAGGGCGTAGGCGACCGCGCCCTTGGTGGGCTTGTCCGGGAAGCGCTTGGCCAGCTCGCGGCGGAGCAGGAAACCGGTGAAGGCCGAGTCGACGACGATCAGCACGATGACCACGAGCCACAGCAGCAGGGAGAGGTTCTGCAGCGCGGGGTTGCGGAGCATGCTGAGCACGAGGATGACCACGGCGAGCGGCAGGAAGAACTCGGCCATGCGGAAGCGCGAGTCCACGTAGTCGCGCGCGAACTTGCGCACGGGGCCCTTGTCACGGGCGGGCAGGTAGCGCTCGTCCCCGTTCATCAGGGCCTCGCGCTGCTTGGCCAGGTCGGCCCGCCGGGCGTCGCGGGCCTGCCTGGTGGCGGCCTTGCGGTCGGTGGGCGCGGTCACCGCCTTGCGGCGCTGGCCCTGGGCATCGCTGCGCTTGGGCGTGGGGCGACCCTTGGGAGCCTGCGGGTCGCGGGGCTGCCGGTCGTCCACCACAGTGGTGGACGCGGTCTGCTCGCTTTGGGAACGACGTCGGAACACGACTCCAAGGTTACGTGCTCGCCGACGGGACCCCCAGCCCCTCACCTACTCCCTGCGCCTGAGGTCATCGAACTGTGATCGTTCCTAAGGATGAGCGCATCAGCAACAGAACAGTGGGGTAATGGAACCAGGCCCCGTACTGTGGGGTCTGTAGAGGTGTGCTGGCGAGCTGAATGAAGGGGGCGCGCGAGGCCCATGAGCGGTGTCATGAAGCGGATGGGGATGATCTTCCGCGCGAAGGCCAACAAGGCCCTTGACCGGGCCGAGGATCCGCGCGAGACCCTCGACTACTCGTACCAGAAACAGCTGGAGCTGCTGCAGAAGGTTCGGCGCGGTGTGGCCGACGTCGCCACCTCGCGCAAGCGCCTGGAGCTGCAGCTGAACCAGCTGCAGCAGCAGTCCGCGAAGTACGAGGACCAGGGCCGCAAGGCGCTCGCCCTGGGACGGGAGGACCTGGCCCGCGAGGCGCTGTCGCGTCGAGCCGCCCTCCAGCAGCAGGTCACCGACCTGGAGACGCAGCACCAGACGCTGCAGGGCGAGGAGGAGAAGCTCACCCTCGCCGCCCAGCGCCTGCAGGCCAAGGTGGACGCCTTCCGCACCAAGAAGGAGACCATCAAGGCCACCTACAGCGCGGCCAAGGCACAGACCCAGATCGGCGAGGCCTTCTCCGGCATCTCGGAGGAGATGGGCGACGTCGGCCTGGCGATCCAGCGGGCCGAGGACAAGACCGAGCAGCTGCGCGCCCGGGCCGGCGCCCTGGACGAGCTGCTGGCCTCCGGCGCCCTGGACGACCCGACCGGGATCGCCAAGGACGACATCCAGGCGGAGCTCGACCGCCTCTCCGGCGGCAGCGACGTCGAACTGGAGCTGCAGCGCATGAAGGCCGAGCTCGCCGGCGGCTCCCCGCAGCAGGCCATCGAGAGCGGACAGCAGGGCCAGACCCCGTCGCAGACCCAGGACCAGCCCCGGTTCGACAAGCAGTGAGACACCCCTAGAGGAGGGCGTCGTGATCGTGAGGATCATGGGCGAGGGCCAGGTCACGGTGGACGAGAGCCACCTCACCGAACTCAACAAGCTCGACGACGAGCTCCTGGCGGAGATGGAGAGCGGTGACGACGCCGGGTTCCGGCGCACGCTCACCGCGCTCCTCGACGCCGTCCGGCGGCTCGGCACACCTCTGCCGGACGACTCCCTGGAGCCGTCCGAGCTGATCCTGCCGGCCTCGGAGGCCACCTTGGAGGAGGTCCGGGCACTGCTCGGGGACGGCGGGCTCATCCCCGGCTGACACCTCGCCGACCAGCGCACCCGCCGAGTGCCCCGGCCCGGTACCGCACCGGACCGGGGCACGGCCGTTCCTGGGGGACCCGTACCGTTGGTGAGCGTGCAGCATCGATCGATGAAGGACCGGGCCCGGCTGTGGCCGCAGGCCCACCCCGTAGCCCTCGACGCCGGGCTGGCGCTCGCCGTCCTCGCGGTGATCCTCGGCAACATGTTCATCGGGCCGCACACCGAGCGGTACGACGCCTCGGTCCCCGACATCCTGCTGGCCGTCCTCGGCTCCGCCGCGCTGATGGTGCGCCGGCGCAGCCCGCTGGGCGTCCTCGCCTTCACCGGCGCGGTCACCGTCGTCTACCTGCTCACCGCGACCGGGGAGGGCCGCGCCCCGGTGGCCGCCACCGTCGTCGTGGCGCTCTTCTCCGCCTCCACGCGCACCGACCGCACCACCACCTTCCGGCTCGGCCTCGCCACCTGCCTGCTGCTGCCCGCGATCGCCATGCTCTTCGGGGCCCGGCCCTGGTACTCCGCGGAGAACATCGCCCTGTTCGCGTGGAGCGGCATGGCCGCAGCCGCCGGCGAGGCCACCCGGCACCGCCGCGCCTACGTCGCCGCCGTCGAGGAGCGCGCCGAGCGGGCCGAGCGCACCCGGGAGGAGGAGGCCAAGCGCCGCGTCGCCGAGGAGCGGATGCGGATCGCCCGCGAGCTGCACGACGTGGTCGCCCACCACATCGCCCTGGTCAACGTGCAGGCCGGTGTCGCCGCCCACGTCATGGACAGCCGGCCCGACCAGGCGAAGCAGGCCCTCGCACACGTCCGCGAGGCGAGCCGTTCGGCGCTGGACGAGCTCCGTGCGACCGTCGGCCTGCTGCGGCAGTCGGGGGACCCCGCCGCACCCATGGAACCGGCACCCGGCCTCGGTGTGCTGGACCAGCTCGTCGACGGCTTCCGCCGGGCCGGGCTGCCGGTGGAGGTGGCCGAGGAGGACCCCGGCACGCTTCCCGCGAGCGTGGACCTCACCGCGTACCGGGTCATCCAGGAGTCGCTGACCAACGTCCACAAGCACGCCGGCCCGGGTGCACGGGCGCGGATCCGCATCGCGCGCGGCGACGGGACGCTGGAGGTCACCGTGGTCGACCGTGGCGGCAGCCCGCAGGCCCCGGGCACCGCGGGCGGCGGCCACGGCCTGATCGGCATGCGCGAGCGGGCCGCGGCCCTCGGCGGCACCTGCGAGGCCGGCCCCTGCACGCAGGGCGGTTTCCGCGTCCACGCCCGCCTGCCGCTGGTGGTGCCGGGCCAGCCGGCCGCCCGGCGGGGGGATGGGAGGATCCCGGCATGATCAGGGTGCTGCTCGCGGACGACCAGGCGCTGCTGCGGGGCGCGTTCCGCGTCCTCGTGGAGTCCGAACCGGACATGGAGGTCGTGGGGGAGGCCTCGGACGGCGCCGAGGCCGTCGCGCTGGCCCGCAGCACCCGGGCGGACGTCGTCCTGATGGACATCCGGATGCCCGGCACGGACGGCCTCGCCGCCACCCGCGAGATCACCGCCGCCGAGGACCTGACCGGTGTGGCGGTCCTCGTCCTGACGACGTTCGAAGCGGACG
Source organism: Streptomyces sp. NPDC006207 (assembly GCF_040613835.1). NCBI lineage: Bacteria > Bacillati > Actinomycetota > Actinomycetes > Kitasatosporales > Streptomycetaceae > Streptomyces > Streptomyces sp. NPDC006207. The sequence continues at coordinate 134,217 of NZ_JBEXSX010000015.1, forward strand.
AGTACGTCGCGCAGGCGATCCGCGCCGGCGCCGCCGGGTTCCTCGGCAAGGGCGCCGAGCCGGCCGAGCTGCTCGCCGCGATTCGCACCGTCGCCGAGGGCGACGCGCTGCTGTCCCCGTCGGCGACCAAGAGCCTGATCGCCCAGTTCCTGGCGCAGAGCGGCGGCCAGCGCCCGCTGCCCTCGGAGGGCGGACCGGCGGCCCCGGACCTGGACGCGCTGACGGCACGCGAGCGCGAGGTGCTGGTCGAGGTGGCGCTGGGGCTGCCGAACGACGAGATCGCCGAACGCCTCGGGGTGAGCCCGCTCACCGTCAAGACGCACGTGAACCGCACCATGGCCAAACTCGGCGCCCGCGACCGCGCGCAGCTGGTCGTCGCCGCGTACGAGTCGGGCCTGGTGCGGCCCGCGGCGCGCTGAGTACGACCGGCGTGTACCGCATCCGCAGTACGCCCCCGGAACCAATCACGACCTCGGGCTGAGGAAACCACCCTCCGCGACAGGAGAAAGTGGCGTGGGCTGACAAAAGTCCGCAACCCGAGAACACCCGAGCACTCTGAGCACAGAGAAGAGACCGCACCACGATGTCCTGGCTGTCCCGGTTCAGCCTCGCCCAGCGCAGTCTGGTCGCGCTGATGGCGGTGGTCGCCATCGGCTTCGGCGCCATCGCGATACCGTCCCTCAAGCAGCAGTTGCTGCCCTCCATCGACCTGCCCATGGTGTCGGTGATCACGACCTACCCGGGCGCGTCCCCCGACGTCGTCGAGAAGCAGGTCGTCGAGCCGATCGAAGCCGGCGTCAAGGGCGTCGACGGCATCACGGGCATCACGTCCACGGCCAGCGAGGGCGCTGCCGTGATCATGGCCCGGTTCGACTACGGCAACGACAGCGACAAGCTGGTGGCCAACGTCCAGCAGGCGGTGAACCGGGTCTCCTCGCGGCTGCCGGAGGACGCCGACCCGCAGGTCATCGCCGGCTCGACGGACGACATCCCGACCGTCGTCCTCGCCGCCACCTCCACCGGCCTGGACCAGCAGGCACTGGCCGACGCGCTCGACCGGTCGGTCGTCCCGGTCCTGCAGGACATCGACGGCGCCGGCCAGGTGACCGTCACCGGCGTCCAGGACCAGATCGTCACCGTCACCCCCGACGACAAGAAGCTCGCCGCCCGCAAGCTCGGCGCCATCGCCCTGGTGCAGGCGCTGCAGGCTGGCGGCCACCCCGTCCCGGCCGGCTCCTTCGACGACAGCGGCAAGAGCCGCACCGTCCAGGTCGGCGGCGAGTACGCCTCCGTGCAGCAGATCGAGGACCTGCGGATCCCCGCCGCCCCGGAGCCCGTGCGCCTCGGCGACGTCGCCACCGTCGCGGAGCGCCCGGACGCCGCCGCCTCCATCACCCGGACCGACGGCGAGCCGAGCCTCGGCGTCGCCGTCACCATGGACCAGGACGGCAGCGCCGTCGCGATCTCCTCGGCGGTCAAGGACAAGCTGGCCGACCTCGAGCGCGACCTCGGCAAGGGCGCCAAGCTCACCGTCGTCAGCGACCAGGGCCCCGCGGTCTCCAAGTCCATCGACGGACTGACCACCGAGGGCCTGCTCGGTCTGCTCTTCGCGGTCGTGATCATCCTGGTCTTCCTGGCGTCTCTGCGCTCGACGCTGGTGACCGCGGTCTCCATCCCGCTCTCCGTCGTGCTGACGCTGATCGTGCTGTGGACCCGCGACCTGTCGCTCAACATGCTCACCCTGGGCGCGCTGACCATCGCCATCGGCCGTGTCGTCGACGACTCGATCGTGGTGCTGGAGAACATCAAGCGGCACCTCGCCTACGGTGAGGAGAAGCAGTCCGCGATCATCGCCGCCGTGCGCGAGGTGGCCGGTGCGGTCACCGCCTCCACGCTCACCACGGTCGCCGTCTTCGTGCCGATCGGCCTGGTCGGCGGCATGGTGGGCGCCCTGTTCGGCTCGTTCTCGCTGACCGTCGCCGCCGCGCTGCTGGCCTCGCTGCTGGTGTCGCTGACGGTCGTCCCGGTGCTCTCGTTCTGGTTCCTCAAGCCCCCGGCCGACGCCGGCACCGTGGACCCGGACGAGATCCGCCGCAGGGCCGAGGAGGAGGAGGCCCGCAGCCTGCTGCAGCGGCTCTACGTGCCGGTGCTGCGCTTCGCCACCCGGCGCCGCCTCACCAGCATCGCGATCGCGGTCGCGGTCCTGCTGGGCACCTTCGGGCTCGCCCCGATGCTCAAGACCAACTTCTTCGACCAGGGCGACCAGGACACCCTGACCGTCAGGCAGGAGCTCCCGCCGGGCACCAGCCTGGCGGCCTCCGACGCGGCGGCCCGCAAGGTCGAGAAGCTCCTCGAGGGTATCGACCAGGTCCAGGACTACCAGGTCACCGTCGGTTCCTCCGGCTTCCTGGCGGCCTTCGGCGGCGGCACCGGCGCCAACCAGGCCAGCTTCCAGGTGAAGCTGAAGAACGCCGACGACAGCGCGGACGTCCTCGACGAGATCCGCGCCGGCCTCAAGACGCTCGACGGCGTCGGCACCACCTCGGTCTCCGGTGGCGGCGGCTTCGGCAGCCAGAACCTGTCGGTCGTGGTCAAGGCCGCGGACGCCGACACCCTGGCCAAGGCCAGTGCCGAGGTCCGCGACGCCGTCGCCGGGCTGGACGACGTCACCGACGTCACCAGCGACCTCGCGCAGAGCGTGCCCCGCATCGAGGTCCACGCCAAGCAGGCCGAGGCCGCCAAGTACGGCCTCAACGACGCCACCATCGGCGCCGCCGTCACCCAGGCCGTGCGCGGTACGACCGTCGGCACCGCGGTGCTCGACGACACCGAGCGCGACGTGCGGGTGGTCTCCGAGCAGAAGGCCGGGACGGTCGCCGAACTGAAGGCCCTCACCATCCCCGCCCCCGCGGGACCGGTGAAGCTCGGCAAGGTCGCCGAGGTCGTCGAGGCCCCCGGCCCGGTGCAGAAGACCCGGATCGACGGCGCCCGCGCCGCGACGATCACGGCGACGCCGGCCGGTGACAACACCGGCGCGGTGAGCACCGCCCTGCAGTCGAAGATCAAGTCGCTCGACCTGCCCAAGGGCGCCACCGCCGAGATCGGCGGTGTCTCCTCGGACCAGGACGACGCCTTCGTGGGGCTCGGGCTCGCGATGCTCGCCGCGATCGCCATCGTCTTCATGCTGCTGGTCGGCACCTTCCGCAGCCTGATCCAGCCGATGGTGCTGCTGGTGTCCATCCCGTTCGCCGCGACCGGCGCGATCGGCCTGCTGCTGATCACCGGCACCCCGATGGGCGTCCCGGCGCTGATCGGCATGCTGATGCTCATCGGCATCGTCGTGACCAACGCGATCGTGCTGATGGACCTCATCAACCAGTACCGCGCCCAGGGGTACGGCGTCGTGGAGGCCGTCATCGAGGGTGGCCGGCACCGTCTGCGGCCGATCCTGATGACCGCGCTGGCGACCATCTTCGCCCTGCTCCCGATGGCCCTCGGGGTGACCGGCGAGGGCGGCTTCATCGCCCAGCCGCTCGCCGTCGTCGTCATCGGCGGTCTGCTCACCTCGACGCTGCTGACCCTGCTGCTCGTCCCGACCCTCTACACGATGGTCGAGATCCGCAAGGAGCGCCGTGCCAAGCGCAAGGCGCTGAAGCGGGCGGCCGGGGCCGCGGGCCCGGGCGAGGAGGAGACGCAGAAGAAGTCGGAGCTGGCCGGGGTCTGAGACCCGGCGCAGTACGACAGGCGGCAGGGCCCGGGGCGTTCACGAACGCCCCGGGCCCTGCCCCGTCTACAGGAAGAACCCGGACGGGATGTACGGCTCCGGCGGACGCATCCCGCGCAGGCAGACCCAGCCGGACGTGCTCAGCTCCAGCCCGGCCGTCAGGCCCACGTCCACCGCCCACTGCTGTTCGGCCGTCAGGTTGGGGACCTGCGCCGTCGTGCCCTCGGGCAGGCTCAGCAGCGCGGCGGTGAGCAGCCGGGACGCCAGGCGACGGGAGGTGGCGGCCAGCAGCCGTACGTTCCCGTCCCGGTCGACGTAGCAGTAGCCGCTCCCGGCGAGGTCGTCCACGACCAACAGGGGGCACTCGGTGAGCAGTTGGTCGTGGTCGGGGCCGTGCGCGCCGCCACGGGTGCGCCGGTCCACGGAGTCCATCAGGTCGCGGTGCTTCGCCGAGCCCTCGTGCACCGCCCCGTCCGGCGCGGGCAGGTCGCCCTTGCGGACGGCGCCTTCCAGGCGCATCGCCGGGTGCAGCGCGAAACCCGCCCGGCGGTAGGTCGCCGCCGCCCGCGGGTCGCGGGAGCTGCAGATGATGCCGCGCAGGCAGCCGCGCCCGTACGCCATCGCCGCGGCGAGCAGTTCGCGCCCGACCCCCTGCCGCTGCGCGGAGGGCAGCACGGCGAAGAGCGACAGCCCCCACGTCCCCTCGCGGCGCGTCGACATGGCGACCCCGAGCGGCATGCCGGAGGTCTCGTCCACGGCCAGCCAGCAGCCACCGGGGTCGGTGCGCGCGACGTACCGGTTGCGCCGTCGCAGCAGGGCGGCCCGCTCGGGAGGCATCTCCTCGGGCGGGCCGCCACCGGGCAGGGCGTCGGAGGCGCCGAACGCGGCGGCGGCCACGACCGCTACGGCGTCGGCGTCCTCGTCGGTGTCGTGCAACGGGCGCAGGATCATGCGCCCATCCTGCCCCTAGGGCAGGGCGAGCATCCGCTCCAGCGCCAGCTTCGCGAAGTGTTCGGTCTCCCGGTCGACTTGGATGCGGTTGACGACCTTGCCGTCGGCCAGCGACTCCAGCGCCCACACCAGGTGCGGCAGGTCGATCCGGTTCATGGTCGAGCAGAAGCAGACGGTCTTGTCGAGGAAGACGATCTGCTTGTCCGGGTGCGCCTTGGCCAGTCGGCGGACCAGGTTGAGCTCGGTGCCGATCGCCCAGGACGAACCGGCCGGCGCCGCCTCCAGGGCCTTGATGATGTACTCGGTCGAGCCGACCTGGTCGGCCGCGGTGACGACCTCGTGCTTGCACTCGGGGTGCACCAGGACGTTGACGCCGGGGATGCGGGCGCGCACGTCCTCCACCGAGTCCAGCGAGAAGCGGCCGTGCACCGAGCAGTGCCCGCGCCACAGGATCATCTTGGCGTCGCGCAGCTGCTCCGCGGTGACCCCGCCGTTCGGCTTGTGCGGGTTGTAGAGGACGCAGTCCTCCAGCGAGAGGCCCATCTCCCGGACCGCGGTGTTGCGGCCGAGGTGCTGGTCGGGGAGGAAGAGCACCTTCTCGCCCTGCTGGAACGCCCACTCCAGGGCGCGCTTGGCGTTGCTGGAGGTGCAGATCGTGCCGCCGTGACGGCCGGTGAAGGACTTGATGTCGGCGGAGGAGTTCATGTACGAAACGGGCACGGTGACGTCGGCGACGCCGGCCTCGGTGAGCACGTCCCAGCACTCGGCGACCTGCTCTGCGGTGGCCATGTCGGCCATGGAGCAGCCGGCCGCCAGGTCGGGGAGGATCACCTGCTGGGCGTCGGAGGTCAGGATGTCCGCGGACTCGGCCATGAAGTGCACACCGCAGAAGACGATGTACTCCGCCTCCGGCCGGGCGGCGGCGTCACGGGCCAGCTTGAAGGAGTCGCCGGTGACGTCGGCGAACTGGATGACCTCGTCGCGCTGGTAGTGGTGGCCCAGGACGAAGACCTTCTCGCCGAGCTTCGCCTTGGCGGCGCGGGCGCGCTCCACCAGATCCGGGTCCGAGGGGAGGGGCAGGTCGCCGGGACAGTCGACGCCGCGCTCGCTGCGCGGGTCGGACTCGCGGCCCAGGAGGAGCAGGGCGAGCGGGGTCGGCTGGACGTCCAGCGGTTCGGATGTGGTGGTCACGGGCCCGAAGCCCTTTCTCTGCGGAACTACGGCTCAAACCTTTTCGTCTATTTGACGCTATCTATCATAACCCGTTCGCGTCAGAATGACGATGGCCCTCGCGTCAATGTGACGCATTACCCGAACAAGGCCCGGTGTGCGAGCATGGATGGCGCCAAGACGCATGGGACCCGGAGGAATGAATCCGGGAAGCCACCGGTTCACCGTTGTGGCAGCATCCGTACAACCCGGGAGTGGATCAGATGACGGTTCAGGACGAGACCAGCCAGAGCGAGGGCATCATCCTGTCCGACGCGGCGGCCTCCAAGGTCAAGAGCCTGCTCGAGCAGGAGGGCCGCGACGACCTCGCGCTGCGCGTCGCCGTCCAGCCGGGCGGTTGCTCCGGCCTGCGCTACCAGCTGTTCTTCGATGAGCGCGCGCTCGACGGCGACGTCGTGAAGGACTTCGGCGGAGTGAAGGTGGTCACCGACCGCATGAGCGCCCCGTACCTCGGCGGCGCCTCCATCGACTTCGTCGACACGATCGAGAAGCAGGGCTTCACGATCGACAACCCGAACGCCACCGGCTCCTGCGCCTGCGGCGACTCGTTCCACTGAGCCCCGCGCGAAAGCGGCGGACACCCGGGGTGCCCGCCGTTTTCGGCATGTCCTGACGCGCCTTCCCGGCGCCCCGGTTACTTCCGCGGCACCGTGCTGCCGTCGGAGAGGTCGACGACCTTGCGGTCGCCCAGCGGCGTGTCGAGCCGGACCGTGCGGGAGAACCGCTCGGCGATCATGATGCAGGCCTTCCCCGGCTCCTTCTCCACCGCAGTGACCTTGACCTTCACCACCGTGCCCGAGCCGTCGGCCGAGACCGTGTAGTCGCTGCACACCCCGCCCCAGAAGCGCAGGGTCAGCTGCGTCCCCTCGGCGCGGTACGACTCGACCTTCGCCGCCCCGGCGGCCGGTGCCGCCGTCCCCGAGGGCGCGGGGGAGGCCGTGCCGCCCCGCACGTACGCCGGGTCCACCGCCGGCTGGGCCAGCACCGAGGTGCGCGTCACGCCCTCCTGCGCCACCTCGAAGAGCCAGGACGGCACGAGCGTCTGCCGCCCGGCCACGAACTGGGCCGACAGGCCGAACTCGGCCTTCCGCACCTCCATCGGCCGGTGCGCCGTCGGTACGCAGGGGAGCACCTGCGGCAGCGTCGGGTCGTCGCCGGGGGCGCGGGAGGGCTTCGGCACCACGGTGGGGCAGTCGCCGATCCCCAGGTCACCGCCCGTCCCGGGGCGCTCCAGCAGCTTCAGCGCCTCCTTCGCCGACACCACCGGGTAGGTGTCACCCCTGGTCAGCGGTGCCATCATGCCGTGCCCGGTGACCAGCAGCCCGTCCGAGGCGACCTGCACCGCCGACCGCCAGCCGTGCGTGGGCAGCCCCGCCACCCGCGGGTCCGCGGTGACCGTGCGCAGGACCCCCGAGACCTCGCCGGCGTCCGTACGTGCGCCCTTCAGTCCCAGCGCCGCGAAGACCGGCGCGGCCCTGCGCAGCGCCTCCGCCGCCGGCACCGCGAGGTCGTCCTGCGCCGGGGCGCGGCCCTCGCGGGGCTTGCCGCCGTAGTACGAGTACGCCCAAGTGCCTGGAGCGTCCTTGTTCACCCGGAGCACCGGACCGCCCCCGTCCGGCGTACCACCGGCCTTCCACACGCCGTGGTCGGACTTCACCGTGCCCGGCACGCCCAGGGCCTGCGCGAGCCGCTCCACGGCGGCACGCGACACGCTGCCCGGCCGCTGCACGGCGGCGGAGGAGGGGCCGTCGGGCAGATCGCCCCGGACGGTGAGCTCGGCACCCGTGCCGCCGGTGGCGGAGTCCAGTTCGAGCGGCTCCGCGGCGTCGCTCCCGCTGCCGCCCGAGGCGCGCGGTACACCGCCCTCGGCACTCGACGAGGCCCAGTAGGCACCACCGCCCCCGGCGGCCAGTACGGCCACGGCCACCGTCGACATCACCCACGGCGGCCTGTGCCGGCGGCGCGTTCGCGTCGGCTCGCTCTCCACGATGGCTCCTTCGGCTCCGCACAGCTGCTGACGTCCCGGTCCTTCAACCGGGGGACGCCACTTGGACGGGCCGGAGCGCTTCGCGGTTCCGATCAGTCGGCGTACTCGGCCATGCCCTCGACGACGTGCGACGACGCGGCCGGCACCGTGATCCCGTGCAGGCTCGCCGGGCTGACCCGCGCGGACTCGTCCTCCGCGGGGACCTCCCAGTGCGCGGCCATCTTGCGGCAGTCGCCGATCAGCTCGGCGAGCGACTCGGGGTCGCCGAGGGGCGCGGGGGGAAGAGGAGTGGTCATGCATACGACCCTAGGCACGTGGCGTCACGGGAGAAAGCCCTACTATCGGGTAGTTTCACCATGTCGGCGTCCACCGGCCCAGCCGGTAGCGTGGACAGGTCCCGTCCGCAGCCCGCCTCCGCAGGAGCGTTCCAGCCGTGCGTATCGCAGTCACCGGCTCCATCGCCACCGACCACCTGATGACCTTCCCCGGCCGATTCGCCGACCAGCTCGTCGCCGACCAGCTGCACACGGTCTCCCTCTCCTTCCTGGTCGACACGCTCGACGTACGCCGCGGTGGCGTCGGTGCGAACATCTGCTTCGGTATGGGCCAGCTGGGTGTCCGGCCCGTCCTCGTCGGCGCCGCCGGCTCCGACTTCGACGAGTACCGCGCCTGGCTCGACCGGCACGGCGTCGACACCGCCTCCGTCCGCATCTCCGAGGTGCTGCACACGGCGCGCTTCGTCTGCACCACCGACGCCGACCACAACCAGATCGGCTCCTTCTACACCGGTGCCATGAGCGAGGCCCGCCTCATCGAGCTGCACTCGGTCGCCGCCCGCGTCGGCGGTCTCGACCTGGTGCTCATCGGCGCCGACGACCCCGAGGCGATGCTCCGCCACACCGAGGAGTGCCGCTCCCGCGACATCCCGTGGGCGGCGGACTTCTCGCAGCAGATCGCCCGCATGAACGGCGACGAGATCCGGATACTGCTGGACGGCGCGGCCTACCTCTTCTCCAACGAGTACGAGAAGGGCCTCATCGAGTCCAAGACCGGCTGGACGGACGAGGAGATCCTCGGCCGGGTCGGCACCCGCGTCACCACGCTGGGCTCGCGCGGCGTCCGCATCGAGCGGGCCGGCGAGGAGCCGATCGTCGTGGGCTGCCCGGAGGAGGACGCCAAGGTCGACCCCACCGGCGTCGGCGACGCCTTCCGCGCCGGCTTCCTCTCCGGCCTCGCCTGGGGCGTCGAGGCGGAGCGCGCGGCACAGGTGGGCTGCATGCTGGCGACGCTGGTGATCGAGACCCTCGGCACGCAGGAGTACCAGCTGCGGCGGGCCCACTTCATGGACCGCTTCACCAAGGCCTACGGCGACGAGGCCGCCGAAGAGGTCCGCACCCACCTGCACTGAGGCTCACCGCGGGGTTGCGGGCGGTCGCCCGCAACCCCCGGGCCCGTCAGGAGACGCGGCGCACCCAGTACGCGACGCCGCGGGGCGCGGCGTGCGCGCCGAGGTACTCCTGCTCGCGCATGTCGCACCACGCGGGGATGTCGAGCCGGGCGGCCTCGTCGTCGGAGAGCACCGACACGACGCCGCCGACCGGCACGTCCCCGATGACCTTCGCCAGCTCGATGACCGGGATCGGGCACCGCTTGCCGAGGGAGTCCACGACGAGGTCGGGCTCGCCCTCCTCCTCCGCAGCCCCCGCTCCACCCGCCGTCCGCGCCGCCCGCGCCGCGGGCCCGGACGCCGGCGCCGGAGCGCCGAGCCGCTCCCGTACCGTCCGCACCACGCCCGGCAGCACCTCGAGGAAGCGGTCCACGTCGCCCGCCTCCGTACCCGCCGGCAGCGAGACCCGGACGTTCCCCTCGGACAGCACGCCCATCGCCTTCAGCACGTGGCTGGGCGTCAGCGTGCTGGAGGTGCACGACGACCCGGAGGAGACGGAGAAGCCCTCCCGGTCCAGTTCGTGCAGCAGCGCCTCGCCGTCCACGTAGAGGCAGGAGAAGGTCACCACGTTCGGCAGCCGCACCTCGGGGTGGCCCACGACCTCCACGTCCGGGAGGAGTTCGGGCACCGCCGTACGGATGCGGTCGACCAGGGCGGAAAGCCGTGCCGCCTCCGCGTCCGCCGCGGCGCGCACCGCCCGCAGGGAGGCCGCCGCGGCGACGATCGCGGGCAGGTTCTCGAAGCCGGGTGCCCGCCCCGACTCCCGTTCGTCCGAGGGGTGCTGGGCGGCGAAGCGGGTGCCCTTGCGGACCGCCAGCAGGCCGACGCCGGACGGTCCGCCCCACTTGTGGGCGCTCGCGGTCAGCAGCGACCAGCCACCCGCCACCGCGCCCCAGCCCAGTGACTGGGCGGCGTCCACGAGCAGCGGCACCCCCGCCGCCCGGCACAGCTCGGCGGCCCGGTCGACCGGCTGCACCGTGCCGACCTCGTGGTTGGCGGACTGCAGGCAGGCCAGCGCGGTGTCCTCGCGCAGCGCGGCGCCGAAGGCGTCGGGGTCGACCAGACCCGTGCGGTCCGTGCCCACCTGCGTGACGTCGGCGTCCTCCACCGCGTGCAGCACGGAGGAGTGCTCGACGGCCGAGACGACCACGTGCCGGCCGATCCGGCGTCGGCCGGCGAGCGCCCCGGCCACCCCCGCGTGCACCGCACGAGTACCCGAAGGAGTGAAAACGAGTTCGTCCGGACGGCACCCGACGGCGTCGGCGGCGGCCTCGCGGGCGGCGTCGAGGAGCAGCCGTGCGCGGCGCCCCTCGCGGTAGAGCCGGGAGGGATCGGCCCACCCTTCGTCGAGCGCGGCGAGGAGTGCCTGCCGGGCGACGGGATGCAGTGGTGCGGCGGACGCGGCGTCGAAGTAGGGCACGTCCTGCACGCTACGCCCCGGCGTCCCCGCGGAGCGTCTGGGGACCAGTCAAAAGCCCCCGAAACGGGGCCCTCCGCAGGTGCGCAGCGGTGCCCGACACCCCTTCGGGGGCAGCCCCGGCGCGTTGGCACCCCTCCCCGCGCGCCCCAAAATCGAGTCCAGTAGGGTTTGGTCCGCATAAACATCCACACCACTGCCCGCGCCAGGGCGACCGACCAGCACAGGCCGGGCATCCGGACGCGTGGGCGAGACTCTCGGGAAGGCGCTACGTGAGTCCCTACGGCTCCGACCGCTCGTCGCGGCGCCCGATGCGGCGGATTCTGCCGCAGGCGCTGGCCGCGGGCCTGGTCCTTGCGACCGCCACCGGTTGCACATACGAGGACTTCCCCCGCCTCGGCATGCCCAGCCCCGTCACGGAACAGGCACCGCGGATCCTGTCGCTCTGGCAGGGTTCCTGGGCTGCCGCGCTGGCGGTCGGCGTGCTCGTGTGGGGCTTGATCCTCTGGAGCATCATCTTCCACCGGCGCAGCCGCACCAAGGTGGAGATCCCGCCCCAGATCCGCTACAACATGCCGATCGAGGCGCTCTTCACCACCGTCCCGCTGGTCATCATCTCGGTGCTCTTCTACTTCACCGCCCGGGACGAGTCCAAGCTCCTGGAGACCTCCGCGCGGCCCGACCACGTCGTCAACGTGGTCGGTTTCCAGTGGAGCTGGGCCTTCAACTACGTCGAGGACGTGGACGGCAACCCGTCGACCCCGGCGGCCGGCACGGTGCCCGCGGAGCTCTCCACGATCTCGGCGAAGAAGCTGGACGCGCCCGCGGGTGCCGACGGCGTCTACGACTTCGGCACGCCGGCCTCCAAGGACCAGGACACCGGCAACCCGGGCCCGACCCTGTGGCTCCCCAAGGGCGAGTCGGTCCGGTTCGTCCTCACCTCGCGTGACGTCATCCACTCCTTCTGGGTGGTTCCCTTCCTGATGAAGATGGACGTCATCCCCGGACACACCAACGTCTTCCAGGTGACCCCCAACAAGGAGGGCACCTTCGTGGGCAAGTGCGCCGAGCTGTGCGGTGTGGACCACTCCCGGATGCTCTTCAACGTCAAGGTCGTCTCCCCGGAGGCCTACAAGCAGCACCTCCAGGACCTGGCGAAGAAGGGCCAGACCGGTTACGTCCCGGCAGGCATTGCCACCACCGGCAACGCCAAGAACGCGGAGACCAAGACCCAGTGAGCATTCTCAACGAACCCCACGGTGCGGCCGCCGCGCACGACGACGCGTACGCGGACGAGATGCCGGTCCGCACGAAGCAGCCGGGCAACGTCATCGTCAAGTGGCTGACCACCACCGACCACAAGACGATCGGCACGCTCTACCTGGCGACGTCGTTCTTCTTCTTCCTCATCGGTGGCGTGATGGCGCTCGTCATGCGCGCCGAACTCGCCCGCCCGGGCACCCAGGTGGTGTCCAACGAGCAGTTCAACCAGCTCTTCACGATGCACGGCACCGTGATGCTGCTGATGTTCGCGACCCCGCTCTTCGCCGGCTTCGCGAACTGGATCATGCCGCTGCAGATCGGCGCCCCCGACGTCGCGTTCCCGCGGCTGAACATGTTCGCCTACTGGCTCTACCTGTTCGGCTCGCTGATCGCGGTCGCCGGCTTCCTCACCCCGAACGGCGCCGCCGACTTCGGCTGGTTCGCCTACTCCCCGCTGACCGACGCGGTCCGCTCGCCGGGCATCGGCAGCGACCTGTGGATCATGGGTCTGGCGTTCTCCGGCTTCGGTACGATCCTCGGCTCGGTCAACTTCATCACCACGATCATCTGCATGCGCGCCCCCGGCATGACGATGTTCCGGATGCCGATCTTCGTCTGGAACGTGCTGCTCACCGGTGTGCTGGTGCTCTTCGCCTTCCCGGTGCTGGCCGCCGCGCTGCTGGCCCTGGAGGCCGACCGGAAGTTCGGTGCGCACGTGTTCGACGCCGCCAACGGCGGCGCCTTGCTATGGCAGCACCTCTTCTGGTTCTTCGGGCACCCAGAGGTGTACATCATCGCGCTGCCGTTCTTCGGCATCATCAGTGAGGTCATCCCGGTCTTCTCCCGGAAGCCGATGTTCGGCTACGTCAGCCTCATCGCGGCGACGATCTCGATCGCCGGCCTCTCGGCGACGGTGTGGGCCCACCACATGTACGTCACCGGTGGTGTGCTGCTGCCGTTCTTCTCCTTCATGACCTTCCTGATCGCGGTACCGACCGGTGTGAAGTTCTTCAACTGGATCGGCACCATGTGGAAGGGCTCACTGAGCTTCGAGACACCCATGCTCTGGGCCATCGGCTTCCTGATCACCTTCACCTTCGGTGGTCTGACCGGTGTCATCCTGGCCTCGCCGCCGCTGGACTTCCACGTCTCCGACTCGTACTTCGTGGTGGCGCACTTCCACTACGTCGTCTTCGGCACGGTCGTCTTCGCGATGTTCTCGGGCTTCCACTTCTGGTGGCCGAAGTTCACCGGCAAGATGCTCGACGAGCGCCTGGGCAAGATCACCTTCTGGACGCTGTTCATCGGCTTCCACGGCACCTTCCTCGTCCAGCACTGGCTGGGTGCCGAGGGCATGCCCCGCCGCTACGCGGACTACCTGGCCGCCGACGGCTTCACCACGCTGAACACCATCTCGACGATCAGCTCCTTCCTGCTGGGCCTGTCGGTCCTGCCGTTCGTCTACAACGTGTGGAAGACGGCGAAGTACGGCAAGCCGGTCGAGGTGGACGACCCGTGGGGCTACGGCCGCTCGCTGGAGTGGGCGACCTCCTGCCCGCCGCCGCGGCACAACTTCCTCACGCTGCCCCGCATCCGGTCCGAATCCCCGGCCTTCGACCTCCACCACCCGGAGATGGCCGCTCTGGACCAGCTGGAGAACGTCGGCGCGGCCCCGGCCGTCTCCGGCGGCGATGAGAAGGAGAGCGGCAAGTGAAGTTCCAGGGCAAGCTGTTCCTGTGGCTGTCCGTCTTCTTCCTGGGCATGGCCGTCGTCTACGGCCTGTGGTCCAAGGAGCCGGTCGGCACCACGGCGCTCTTCCTCTCCTTCGGCCTCGCCGTGATGGTCGGTTTCTACCTGGCGTTCACCGCCCGGCGCGCCGACACCGGCGCCCAGGACCGTGAGGACGCGGACGTCGCGGACGACTCCGGCGAGCTGGGCTTCTTCAGCCCGCACAGCTGGCAGCCGCTGCTGCTGGCCTTCGGTGGAGCCACCGCCTTCCTGGGCATCATCTTCGGCTGGTGGCTCATCTACTTCGGCGCGCCCTTCATCCTCGTCGGCCTGTGGGGCTGGGTCTTCGAGTACTACCGGGGTGAGAACCGCACCCAGTGAGCGCCCGGCGCCCACGCACCGCACGGCGATGGCCCGGACCCCGAACGGGGGGTCCGGGCCATCGCCCGTTCGTACGCGCTCGGCGAGCGCCGGAGATCATCTCTGCCTAGCGTGGTGACCATGGGTCACTTTTCTCCGCGCCGCATGGCGACCGCGATCGCTGCAGTGACACTCTCCGCGCCGCTGGCCTCCTGTTCGGGCGGCGGCGATCCCCTCGCCACCGCCCCCTACGACGCCGCCGGCCAGGTCGTGTGGACCGGGGGAACCACCGGGTCGAAGAAGGCCGACCCCAAGAAGCCGCTGGAAATCACCGTCAAGGGTGAGGGCAACCGCATCACCGATGTGACGGCCACCGACGGTTCGGGACGCTACGTGAGCGGCCGCCTGTCCGCGGACGGCAAGAGCTGGCGCAGCACCTCGAAGCTCTCCTCCGCGGCGCACTACGTCGTCAAGGTGACCACCGAGGACGCGAAGGGCCACCAGGGACGCAAGACGCTCGCCGTGGACACCTCGGGCACCAAGCGCCATCTGAAGGTCACCTTCGGCCCGGAGAGCGGCACCTACGGCGTCGGACAGCCCATCACCGCCGAGCTGAGCGCGGCCGTGAAGGACACCCTCGGCCGGAGCGTCGTCGAGCGCAACCTGCACGTCAACGCCTCCCCGGCGGCCGACGAGGGCGCCTGGTACTGGGTCGACGACAAGACCCTGCACTACCGCCCCCGTACCTACTGGCCCGCGCACGCCCGCATCGACGTGCGCAGCACCCTGGACAACGTGCACATCAAGGGCTCGCTCTACGGGGGCGACGTCAAGCCGCTGACGCTGCGCACCGGCGACCGCGTCGAGGCCGTCACCGACGCCGCGACGCACTCCATGACCTTCAAGCGCAACGGCAAGCTCGTCCGCACCATCCCGGTGACCACCGGCAAGCCGGGGTTCTCCACCCGCAACGGCATCAAGGTGGTGCTGGGTCAGGAGGCCAACGTAAGGATGCGCAGCGAGACCGTGGGGATCGCCTCGGGCAGTTCCGACTCCTACGACCTGCCCGTCCAGTGGGCCACCCGTGTGACCTGGAGCGGTGAGTACGTGCACGCGGCGCCCTGGTCGGTGGGCTCTCAGGGGATCGCCAACGTCAGCCACGGCTGCGTCGGCATGAGCACCGAGAACGCCCACTGGTTCTTCGACAACGTGCGGCGCGGCGACCTGGTCTCGGTCGTCCACAGCCTGGGTGAGGACATGCCCGCCTTCAGCAACGGCTTCGGCGACTGGAACCTGTCCTGGAGCGAGTGGCGCAAGGGCAGTGCGACGGGAACGCGCAAGGGCGCCGACCCGGCCGTCGCCGACCGTACCGACGCCCCTGAGGCCCGTCTTCAGCCCGAGATGTGACGCTACGCGTCGACGGCCAGCCGCTGCCTCAGCAGCCCCGCCAGGGCCTCGTTCAGCGCGACCGGGTCGACCGGGTGGCTCACCGCCGCGTCGGCCCGGCTCCAGCTGGCCAGCCAGGCGTCCTGGGGGCGCCCGATGAGCACCAGCACCGGCGGGCAGCGGAAGATCTCGTCCTTCACCTGGCGGCACACTCCCATGCCGCCGGCCGGGACGGCCTCGCCGTCGAACACGCACGCGTCGATGCCGCCGTTCTCCAGCGCGCTGAGGACCGCCGGGAGGGTCGCGCACTCCATGTACTCCACCGGCGGCAGGTCGCTCGCCAGGCGGCGGCCGACGGCCAGACGGACCTGTTCCCGGGTGTTCCTGTCGTCGCTGTAGACCAGCACCGTCGCGGTCGTCTGCATCCGTGCCTCCTCGCCCTCGTGGAGTCGCCTGCCTGTGGCCGAACCTTACTCCCGGGCAGGGTGCTTCGAGGAGGGTTAGCTCCTTCGGGCGACGCCTTTCCCTACCTCAAGGGCCTTGACACACCGAATGGCACCCCCCGGAGTGAGCGCGAGATAAGCGACCGACATAATGTCGGTCGTGGCGACAGCAACAGCAGTAGAAACCGGGCACGCGCACCCGTCGGTCAACCGGCCGAACCTCACCAGCGTCGGAACCATCATCTGGCTGAGTTCCGAGCTGATGTTCTTCGCGGCCCTCTTCGCGATGTACTTCACCCTTCGCTCGGTGACGGGTGCCGAGTACTGGAAGGCGCACGCCGACGTCCTGGACATCCCGTTCTCGGCGACGAACACCACGATCCTCGTGCTCTCCTCCTTCACCTGCCAGATGGGTGTCTTCGCCGCCGAGCGCGGCGATGTGAAGAAGCTGCGCGCGTGGTTCATCGTGACGTTCATCATGGGCGCGATCTTCGTCGGCGGTCAGATCTTCGAGTACACCAACCTGGTCAAGGAGGACGGCCTCTCGCTCTCCTCCGACCCGTACGGTTCGGTGTTCTACCTGACCACCGGATTCCACGGTCTGCACGTGACGGGTGGTCTCATCGCCTTCCTGCTGGTCCTCGGACGGACCTACGCGGCACGGCGGTTCACCCACGAGCAGGCCACCGCGGCCATCGTCGTGTCCTACTACTGGCACTTCGTCGATGTCGTCTGGATCGGCCTCTTCGCCACGATCTACCTGATCAAGTAGTCGGGGCCCCGCGCGAGTTGCGCACACGGTCAACGACATCCAGAACCATCGACGCAAGAGATCCTGACACCGGGGTAATCCGTGAAAAAGCTCTCCGCACGACGGCGCCACCCGCTGGCGGCGCTCGTCGTCCTACTTGTCGCGCTCACGGCCATCGGGGGGCTGTACGCCGCGCTCGCGCCGGCGCCCAAGGCGCAGGCCGACGACAGCTCTCAGTCCCTCGCCATCGAAGAGGGCAAGAAGCTGTTCGCCGTCGGCTGCTCCAGCTGCCACGGTACGTCGGGGCAGGGCGGCAGTGACGGCCCCAGCCTCGTCGGCGTCGGCTCCGCGGCCGTGGACTTCCAGGTCGGCACCGGTCGCATGCCGGCCCAGCAGCCCGGCGCCCAGGTGCCGCGCAAGAAGGTCATCTACGACCAGAAGCAGATCGACCAGCTCGCGGCGTACATCGCCTCGCTGGGCCCCGGTCCGGTCACGCCCACCGAGGAGCAGTACGACCCGGCCGGCGCCAACGCCGCGCGCGGCGGGGAGCTCTTCCGCACCAACTGCGCCCAGTGCCACAACTACCAGGGCAAGGGCGGAGCGCTGACGCACGGCAAGTACGCGCCCACGCTGGAAGGCGTGAGCGACAAGCACCTGTACGAGGCCATGCTGACCGGCCCGCAGAACATGCCGTCCTTCCCCGACACGACGATGCCGGAGGAGAACAAGCGGGAGATCATCGCTTACCTCGACGCCGTCAACGGCGAGGGCGCGCCGAGCCCCGGCGGCATGTCGCTGGGCAGCCTCGGCCCGGTCACCGAGGGTCTCTTCGGCTGGATCTTCGGCCTCGGGGCCCTGATCGCCTGCGCCATTTGGCTCGCGGCCCACACCACCAAGGCGAAGAAGTCATGAGTCAGGACATGTCACAAGAGAACCTGCCGGACAGGCCGGCACACCAGGGCGGCGGCCAGCTCGCGACCGCGGAGAACCCGTTCGCGGACCCGGGCTTCCCGGCCCACCTGCCGCGCCGCCAGGACATCGACGAGAAGGCCGCGAGGTCCTCCGAGCGCACGGTGGCCTTCCTGTTCACCGTGTCGATGCTCGCCACGCTGGCCTTCATCGCCAGCTTCGTGGTCATCCCGATCGACAAGATCGTCTACATCTGGCCGCTGGGTCACATCAGCGCGCTGAACTTCGCGCTGGGCATGACCCTCGGCGTCTCGCTCTTCGCCATCGGCGCCGGCGCGGTCCACTGGGCCCGCACGCTGATGTCGGACGTCGAGGTCGCCGACGACCGCCACCCGATCGAGGCGAGCCCCGAGGTCAGCGCCAAGGTCAAGGCCGACTTCGCCACCGGGGCCGGGGAGAGCCAGATCGGCCGCCGCAAGCTGATCCGCAACACCATGCTCGGCGCGCTGACCCTGGTGCCGCTCTCCGGTGTGTTCCTGCTGCGCGACCTCGGCCCGCTGCCGGAGGACAAGCTCCGCCACACGCTGTGGTCCAAGGGCAGGCTGCTGATCAACCAGAACACCAACAAGCCGCTGCGTCCCGAGGACGTCGCCGTCGGCTCGCTCACCTTCGCCGTGCCCGAGGGCCTGGAGGAGGAGCAGCACGACTACCAGGAGCAGCTCGCCAAGGCGGCCCTGATGATCGTCCGCATCCAGCCGGACGACATCAAGGACAAGAAGTCCCGCGAGTGGGCGCACCAGGGCATCCTGGCGTTCTCCAAGATCTGCACCCACGTCGGCTGCCCGATCAGCCTCTACGAGCAGCAGACGCACCACGTGCTCTGCCCGTGCCACCAGTCGACGTTCGACCTTTCCGACGGTGCCCGGGTGATCTTCGGTCCCGCCGGTCACGCCCTGCCGCAGCTGCACATCAGCGTGAACGGTGAGGGTTACCTCGAGGCACTGGGCGACTTCGAAGAGCCCGTGGGCCCTGCGTTTTGGGAGCGTGGATGAGCACCAACACGAGCGCGAGCGCGAAGCAGCGCGGAAAGGCGCCCGCCGGCGAACGTGTCGCCGACTGGGCCGACGGCCGGCTGGGCATCTACAGCCTGGGCAAGGCCAACCTGCGGAAGATCTTCCCGGACCACTGGTCCTTCATGCTGGGCGAGATCGCCCTCTACAGCTTCATCATCATCATCCTGACCGGTGTCTACCTGACGCTGTTCTTCCACCCGGCGATGAACGAGGTCGTCTACGACGGCTCCTACGCGCCGCTGCAGGGCATCACGATGTCCGATGCGTACGCGTCGACCCTGCACATCAGCTTCGACGTGCGCGGCGGTCTGCTCGTCCGCCAGATCCACCACTGGGCGGCCATCGTCTTCGTGGCCGCGATGCTCGTGCACATGATGCGCATCTTCTTCACCGGTGCGTTCCGCAAGCCGCGCGAGGTCAACTGGGTCTTCGGCTTCCTGCTGCTGTTCCTCGGCATGTTCGACGGCTTCATGGGCTACTCGCTGCCGGACGACCTGCTGTCGGGCACCGGTATCCGCTTCATGGAAGGCGCCGTGCTGTCCGTGCCGATCGTCGGCACGTACCTCTCGTTCTTCCTCTTCGGCGGTGAGTTCCCCGGCACCGACATCGTGCCGCGGTTCTACACGATCCACGTGCTGCTGATCCCCGGCATCATGGCGGGCCTGCTGGTGGCGCACCTGATCCTGATCGTCTACCACAAGCACACGCAGTGGGCCGGCCCCGGCAAGTCGGAGAAGAACGTCGTGGGCATGCCGTTCTTCCCGGTCTACACGGCCAAGGCGGGCGGCTTCTTCTTCATCGTCTTCGGTGTCATCGCGGCCATGTCCGCGCTGGTCTCCGTGAACCCGGTGTGGGCGTACGGCCCCTACCGTCCGGACCAGGTGTCGACCGACGCCCAGCCCGACTGGTACATGGGCTTCTCCGAGGGCCTGATCCGCATCATGCCGGGCTGGGAGATCAACTTCGCGGGCCACACGCTCGTCCTGGGCGTGTTCATCCCGCTGGTGATCTTCCCGCTGGTCCTGGGCTTCATGGGCGTCTACCCGTTCCTGGAATCCTGGGTCACCGGTGACAAGCGCGAGCACCACCTGCTCGACCGGCCGCGCAACCGGCCCGTCCGCACGGGCATCGGCGCCGCCTGGATCAGCCTCTACCTGATCCTGCTCGTCGGCGGTGGCAACGACCTCTTCGCCACCCGCTTCCATCTGTCGATCAACGCGATCACCTGGGTGGTCCGGATCTCGTTCTTCGTGCTGCCGGTGCTGGTCTTCGTCGTCACCAAGCGGATCTGCCTGGGTCTGCAGCGACGCGACCGCGACAAGGTGCTGCACGGTCGCGAGACCGGCATCATCAAGCGGCTCCCGCACGGTGAGTTCATCGAGATCCACGAGCCGCTGGAGCAGGGCTCGCTGTTCAAGCTCACCCAGCACGAGCAGCCCAAGCCGCTCGAGGTCGGCCCCGAGGTCGACGAGAACGGCGTGGAGAAGAAGGTCGGCCCCACGGCGAAGCTGCGCGCGAAGCTGTCCCGCGGCTACTACGGCGAGGGGACGCAGATCGACAAGCCCACGGTCGAGGAGTACGAGGAGATCACGAGCGGCCACGGTCACCACTGATCACTGAAGCTGTGCCACCGGGCAGGGTCCCGTCCATCCGATGGACGGGGCCCTTTCCCGTTCCCCGGCGCCGATAGGCTGGAGCCGAAGGATTCCCGTCGCACGTCAGACCCCATGGAGTGTGGACCATGAGCGTTGTGAACCCCGCCGGAGGCGCATCAATGGCGGGCGGCTCCTGGCCCGACCTCCTGGGTGCACTGCTGAACGGCAAGGACCTGACCGCCGCGGAGGCGGCGTGGGCGATGGACCGGATCATGAGCGGTGAGGCCTCGGACGCCCAGGTCGCCGGCTTCATGGTGGCGCTGCGGGCCAAGGGGGAGACCGTCGAGGAGGTCACCGGCCTCGTCGAGTCGATGTACGCGCACGCGGAGCCGCTGCACATCCCCGGCCCCGCCGTGGACATCGTCGGCACCGGCGGCGACCGGGCCAGGACGGTGAACATCTCGACGATGTCCGCCATCGTCATCGCCGGCACGGGGGCCAAGGTCGTCAAGCACGGTAACCGCGCCGCCAGCAGCGCCAGCGGCGCCTCCGACGTCCTGGAGAAGCTCGGCATCAACCTCGACCTGCCCGCCGACCGGGTGGCGAAGGTCGCCGAGGACACCGGGATCACCTTCTGCTTCGCGGCGAAGTTCCACCCCGCGATGCGGTTCGCCGCCCCGGCCCGCCGCGACCTGGGCATCCCCACCTCGTTCAACATCCTCGGCCCGCTGACCAACCCGGCACGCGTGGGCGCCTCCGCCGTGGGGTGCTTCGACACCCGGATGGCCGGGCTGATCGCCGGCGTGCTGGCCCGCCGCGGCTCCTCCGCGCTGGTGTTCCGGGGCGACGACGGGCTGGACGAGCTCACCGTCACGTCCACCTCCCAGGTGTGGGTGGTGCGGGACGGGAAGGTCGAGCAGGAGTCCTTCGACCCGCGCGACGTCGGCATCGAACTGGTGCCGATCGAGGCGCTGCGGGGCGCGGACGCGGCGTACAACGCCGACGTCGCCCGGCGGCTGCTGGCCGGCGAGACGGGCCCGGTGCGTGACGCGGTGCTGCTCAACTCGGCGGCCGCGCTGGTGGCGCTGGAGGGCGCGGGCGGCTCGCTGACCGACCGGATCGCGGCCGGGATCGCCCGGGCGGCCGAGTCGGTCGACTCGGGTGCGGCCGCGCGGACGCTGGAGCGGTGGGCGGCGGCCACGCAGGCGTAGTCGCGGGAACGACCGCGGAGGGCCGGGGCCGTTGCCCCGGCCCTCCGTGCTGTCCGCCCGCGGGCGGACCGTCCGGGATGCGGACCGCGGCTTGCGGCGCCCCGCGCGTGTGGCATGATGCTGCGCAGGTCACGAGTGACAGCGACACGGCCCCGGCCCGCTGTCCGGCAACCCTCCTTCCGTGGCGGGGTGCCCCGGGTGATGACCAGGCCGCAGGCAGCGAGGTCTGCGGCAAGCGCGGTCAGAGGAGTTCCTCCATGAGCAAGCGAATGCGCTAGGGCCTTTCGGGCCCCCAGCCGTCCTCCCCCCTCCCCGGGCCTTCGCCCGTCGTGCCGAGGGCTGTTCCGTCATCACTGACGTCCCGTCACTCCCGCATGCTCCCAGGAGAGTTCGCCATGTCGCTGCGCCCTGCCCTGCCCTCGTCCGTCCACGCCGCGCTGCCCGTGCTCGGGCGCGACGTCCTCGTGCCGCTCGTGACCGGGGGCGAGGTCGGCTACGCCGCCCTCGACTACGCGGCCAGCGCGCCCGCCCTGCAGCGGGTCTGGGACGACGTGGCGGCCTACGCGCCGTACTACGGCAGTGTCCACCGGGGGGCCGGCTACCTCTCGCAGCTGTCGACGGACCTGTTCGAGCAGAGCCGCGCCACGGTCGCGGAGTTCCTCGGCTGCCGCCCCGACGACCAGGTGGTCTTCACCCGTTCGACCACCGACTCGCTGAACCTGCTGGCCGCCGCCGTACCGGCCGGCACGAGCGTCTTCGTCTTCGAGACCGAGCACCACGCGTCCCTGCTGCCGTGGCGGAACGCCGACGTGACCTACCTGGGCGCCCCCCGCACCCCGGGGGAGGCCGTGGCGACACTGGAGCGGGCACTGGCCGCCCGGGAGTCGTACGGACCGGCGCTGGTCTGCGTGACCGGGGCGTCCAACGTGACCGGCGAGCTGTGGCCGGTGCGGGAGCTGGCCGCGGCGGCCCACGCGCACGGGGCCCGGATCGTGCTGGACGCGGCGCAGCTGGCCCCGCACCACCCGGTGGACATCGCCGAACTCGACGTGGACTGGGTGGCCTTCTCCGGGCACAAGCTGTACGCGCCGTTCGGCTCCGGTGTGCTCGCCGGCCGCGCCGACTGGCTGTGCGCGGCCGAGCCCTACCTGGCCGGGGGCGGCGCCTCGCGGCGGGTGGCCCGGCGAGCGGACGGCGGCGTGGACGTCGACTGGCACACCACGGCCGCCCGGCACGAGGCCGGCTCGCCCAACGTCATCGGCGCCTACGCGATCGCCTCGGCCTGCCGCGTGCTGACGGAGGCCGGGTTCGACCGGCTGGTCGAGCGCGAGCAGGCGCTGGTGGCGCGGGTGCGGGCCGGACTGGCCGAGGTGCCCGAGGTGAAGGTGCTGTCGCTGTTCGGCGACGACGCCCCCCGGGTCGGCGTCATCTCCTTCGTCGTCGAGGGCTGGAACAGCTCCCACTTCGCGGCGGCGCTCTCCGCCGAGTACGGCATCGGCGTCCGCGACGGCCTCTTCTGCGCGCACCCCCTGGTGCGCACCCTGCTCGGCGGCGTTGACCAGGAGCCGGGTGAGTGCGGGGCCCCCGACGCCGCCCCCGGCGAGCCCGCCCGGCCTTCGGCCGGGGGTGCCCCCACGCTCAACGCCATCCGCGTCTCGTTCGGCGCGGGCACCCCGGACGAGCACGTGGAGCGCTTCGTCGCCGCGGTGCGGGAGCTCGTGGCGGACGGTGCCAAGTGGCGCTACCGCACCGAGGACGGCCGCTGCGTCCCGGACCGGGACCAGGCCTGAGCGTCCCGGTCCGCCCCGCAGCGCCGGGCCGGGCGGACCGGTTACGCGTCCAGGCCGATGGCGAAGGCCGTCTCGAGGTCGTGCTGGGAGTAGGTGCGGAAGGCCACGTGCGTGTCCGTGGCCTCGACACCGGGGATCTTGCTGATCCGGCCGGGGATGACGTCCGCGAGCTCGTCGTGCCGGGCCACCCGCACCATGGCGACCAGGTCGTACGTGCCCGTGACGGAGTAGACCTCGCTGACGCTGTCGAGCGCGGCGATGGACTCCGCGATCTCGGGGATACGGTCGACGCTGGTCTTGATGAGCACGATCGCGGTGATCACGGCTGTAGGTCTCCTTGGGTCGCCCTGGCTGCGGGCTCAAGCTTAGGCGTTGCGCGATAGCACACCCACGCGCACAGGAAGCCGAAGACGAAGCCGGTGATGTGGGCGAGGTAGGCCACCCCGGGACCGGTCTGCTGGATCTCGCCGGCGAGCCACTGCAGCACGAACCAGAAGATCAGCACCATCCAGGCCGGGAAGCGCAGCGGCAGGAAGAAGAGGAAGGGGAAGACACTGGTGACCCGGGCCTTGGGGTAGAGGTAGAGGTACGCGCCGAGCACCCCCGAGATCGCGCCGGACGCCCCGACCAGGGTCTGGGTCGAGGAGGCGTGCCCGAGCGCATAGCCGTACGTCGCCAGGTAGCCCGAGACGACGTAGAAGAGCAGGAACCGGAAGCGGCCCATGCGGTTCTCGACGTTGTCGCCGAAGACCCAGAGGAACAGCATGTTGCCGAGCAGGTGGACCCAACTGCCGTGGACGAACAGTGCGGTGAGCACCGACACGAACGGCGAGGTGGCGAAGGACCCCAGCGGCGGGCAGTCCGCCGGCATCGGCACCTGCGCCAGGGGGATCCGGCCGTGCCAGAGCTCGGCGGGGATGACACCCCAGCGGGCGAAGTACGTCGCCTGGGCGCACACCTGATCGTGGCCCATGCCGTACATGTAGTTGAGCCCGGAGGACGGGCTGATGAGGAAGAGCGACGCGCACAGCCCGATCAGGGCGTACGTCACCACGGGTGTGCGGTGGACGGGGTTCTTGTCGTACACCGGGATGACCATGGACCGATCATGGCGGAACGGGCGTAACGGTCGCGGGGCGCCTCGCCGCAGCGCGGGGGACCACCGAGGCCGTAGGGTGACCGGAACGCATCCGCGCGACCGAGGAGACGACCGATGCCGGTGCCCCTGCCGACCGCCACGACCCGCTGGCGTTGCTCCCTGTGCGGCAACCTGACCCGGTTCGACGTCACCCGTTCCAGCAAGGTCGTCGAGTACGTCCACCTGGACCTGGCGGGCGAGCCCACGGTCGAGGAGCGCGAGGTGCTCAGCGAGTCCGTGGAGTCGGTGCGCTGCCGCTGGTGCAACGCCGTGGACCAGGTCGAGCTGGTCGACCGCCCCGGCGCGGCGGCGGCGACGCAGGCCTGAGCGCCGCCGGGGACAATAGAAGAATGCGGCGCGGCCAGAGAGGTTGAAGGAGGCCGGGGAGGCGCCCACGGACTGGACGGGAGTGACGGGTGGACGGGACCGGCGGTAACCCGGGCCGCGGCGACGAAGCGGCCGCGCCCGAGGCTACGGCTGCGCCGGAGGAGTCCGTCCACGGCGAGTCGCTGGACCGGCCGCTACCCGAGGGCGTACGGCACCGCGTGGTCGCCCTGGCGGCGGAGGCCTTCGGCGGGCTGACCCCGGGCGAGCTTCCCGCGGTGCTGCGCCCGTACGCCCGGTTCACCCCGAGCCGTCGCGCCAAGTTCGCCGCCACCGCGCTCGCCACGGCCCTGGAGGGCGACCCGTCCTTCCGGCAGCGGGTGGGCGCACGGCTACGCGAGTCCGAGCCGGACCTGTGCGAGGCGCTGGACGCCGGCACCCCGCCCCCCGCGGTCGACCCGCTGGACGTGGCGGCCGCCGCGTACCTGCTGCGTCCCGCGGGCTGGGCCAAGCTGGTGGCCGCCGCTGGCGAGGAGGCGCAGCGGGTCAGCGCCGAACGGGCCGGCGAGGAAACGCAGCGTGAGCTGCGGCAGCTGAAGGCGGAACTGGACGAGGCCCGCGCCCAGGCGCGTACCGAGGGCGTGCGGGTCCGCACCGAGCTGGAGGCGGCCCGCAAGGAGGCCGAGTCGCT
Source organism: Streptomyces sp. NPDC006207 (assembly GCF_040613835.1). Lineage (NCBI taxonomy): Bacteria > Bacillati > Actinomycetota > Actinomycetes > Kitasatosporales > Streptomycetaceae > Streptomyces > Streptomyces sp. NPDC006207. The sequence continues at coordinate 159,635 of NZ_JBEXSX010000015.1, forward strand.
GCAGCGCAAGCTGCGCAGTGCGGCGAGCGATGTGAAGCGGGCCGAGGCGGCGCTGCGCAAGGTCGAGGCCGAACTGGACGAGACCCGCGCGGCCGCGGCCGCGGAGAAGGCCTCGGCCGACGGCGAGGCCCGCCGGCTGCGGGCCCGGCTCGCCGAGGCCGAGCAGGCCGTGGAGGCGTCCCGCCGGGCGGCCCGGGAGGGCCGCAGCACCGAGGACATGCGGCTGCGCCTGCTGCTGGATACCGTGCTCGACGCCGCCTCGGGACTGCGCCGGGAGCTCGCGCTGCCGCCGCGCGACACCCTGGGCGCCCGGCCCGCGGACACCGTCGACGCGGTCATGCCGGGGGCGATCAGCCCCAAGGACATCGCGCGGCGCGCCCTGTCCGAGGACGACCCGGCGCTGCTGGACCAGCTGCTGGCGCTGCCGCAGTCCCATCTGGTGGTCGACGGCTACAACGTGACCAAGACCGGTTATCCGGCGCTGCCGTTGGAGAAGCAGCGGCTGCGGCTGCTGGGCGGCTTGGCCGTGCTGGCGGCGCAGAGCGGTTCCGAGGTCACCTGCGTCTTCGACGGCGCCGACCTGGACGCCCCGGTGCTGCTGGCACCGCCGCGCGGGGTGCGGGTGCTGTTCAGCAAGGCCGGTGAGACGGCGGACGAGTTGATCCGGCGTCTGGTTCGGGCGGAACCTCCCGGTCGTCCGATTGTGGTGGTTTCTTCCGATCGCGAAGTTGCTGACGGTGTGGCCCGTGTAGGCGCCCGCCCGGTCGCATCCACCTTGCTACTGAAGCGACTTGCCCGGGTGTGACCTGGAGCACACCGTGGGGCGCGTGAGGCGCTTTTCGGGGACGCAGTGTCAACTCGTCATCACTGCACGTGCGATGTATGTAAAGAAAACGCTGCCGAGCGACTTTTTTTCTTCAGGGATTTGATCCGATCACAAGATGGTCACTAGGGTCGTGCCTCGAACCTCTGCCCAGTCGATCATCCAGCCCGGATGGCGGCGGAGGTCCCGCCGATCTGAAGTGCCGCGCGTACGACGGGGGACGCCGACACTTGGAGCCGGGGAACGCAGTTCCCGATGCATGCGGCAGGCGGCTGGAGGAAGAAGGAGCTCGCCCGAGTGGCGTCCCACCGTCGTCCCAAGCAGGCCAGTCGCACACGTGTCACCGTGCTCACCGCGACCGCCGCCGCAGCCGTCGCCCTGTCCGCGCAGGCAGCCCAGGCGGCGCCGGCCAAGCCGTCCGTCAAGAGCGTCAAGGCCAAGGTCGACGGTCTCTACGAGCAGGCCGAGCAGGCGACCGAGAAGTTCAACGGCGCCAAGG
>NZ_JBEXSX010000016.1:0-160896 GCF_040613835.1 Streptomyces sp. NPDC006207
CTGCTGCACGGCAAGACCTCCCTGGTGACCCACGAGGGCCGCGGGGTCTTCGCGGGGCTGCCGACGCCGTTCACCGCGACCCGCTACCACTCCCTCCCCCTCCATGGCCCGGATCGCCGCCGCGTCGGCGGCCGGGACCGCGATCGAGTTCTACGACTTCTTCGCCTACGGCACCGCGGCCGCCCTCGTCCTCGGACCGCTGTTCTTCCCCGACGCCTCGGCTCTCGCGGGCACCCTCGCCGCCTTCGGCACCTTCGCGGTGGGCTTCGTCGCCCGCCCGCTCGGCTCGGTCCTCTTCGGCCACATCGGCGACCGCGTCGGACGGCGCCCCGTGCTGATCGGCTCCCTGCTGCTGACCGGGCTGGCGACCACCGCCGTCGGCTGCGTCCCCGCTCACGCCTCGATCGGCACGGCCGCGCCCGTGCTGCTGGTGGCCCTGCGTTTCCTGCAGGGTCTGGGGCTGGGCGGCGAGTGGGGCGGGGCGGTGCTGCTCGTCGCGGAGCACGCGCCGGGGCGGCGCCGCGGACTGTGGACGAGCCTGCCGCAGACCGGTCCCGCGGTGGGCTTCCTGCTGGCGAACGGGATCGTGCTCGCCCTGTCCGCGGGGCTGAGCGACGCGGCCTTCCGCTCCTGGGGCTGGCGGGTGCCGTTCTGGGTGGCGGGCGTGCTGGCGCTGGCCGGGCTGGCGCTGCGGGCGGCGCTGCCGGAGACCCCCGCGTTCGCGGCGGCCGCGGGGCGCGGGGACCTGGCCCGGGTGCCCGTCTCTGAGCTGCTGCGCGAACACGGGCGCCTGGTGCTGCTCACGGCGGGCGCCATGGCGTGCGGCTACGCCGTCTTCTACACGGTGACCACCTGGTCGCTGGCGTACGCCACGGAGCACCTCGGCATGGACCGCACGGTCGTGCTGGGCTGCGTCCTGGTGGCCGTCCTGGTCAAGGGGGCCCTGACCCCGCTGGCGGGACTGCTCGGCGACCGCTTCGGACGCCGGCGGATGGCACTGGCCGGTACGGCGGCGATGGGCGTGGTGATCTTCCCTTACGCCGGACTGCTCGCGAGCGGCTCGCCGGTGGCGATCACCGTGGGGTCCGCCGCGGAGCTGCTCGCCTTCATCACGGTCTTCGCCGTCGTGGGCGCGTACCTCCCGGAGCTGTACGCACCCCGGGTGCGCTGCACGGGCGCCGCCCTGGGCTACAACCTCGGCGGTGTCCTGGGCGGCGCGCTGACCCCGGTCGTGGCGACCCGGCTGGCGGCGGGCTCCGGCACGCCCTGGCCGGTGGCGGCGTACGTCGCGGGGGTCGCGCTGCTCAGCCTCGGCTGCTTCGCGGCGCTGCCGGAGACCCGGGGCGAGGCCGCCGCGGACGCGACGGCGGGGTGCGCGGCGGTCCGCGCACCCCGTCCGGGCTGAGGAGCCGTGGGTCAGGCGTCGATGTGCTCCTCGTCGCGCTTGTCCGCGGCCGCCTGCTTCTTCGACGCCATGAGGCTGGTGACCGTGGTGACGGCGAGGACCACGACGATGAAGCCGAGGGAGAACGGGATGCTGATCTCGGGGACGTGGACCCCCGCCTCGTGCAGGGCGTGGAGCACGAGCTTCACGCCGATGAAGCCAAGGATGATCGACAGCCCGTAGGAGAGGTGGACCAGCTTCTTCAGCAGACCGCCGATGAGGAAGTACAGCTGCCGCAGGCCCATCAGCGCGAAGGCGTTGGCGGTGAAGACGATGTACGGGTCCTGGGTCAGGCCGAAGATCGCCGGGATGGAGTCCAGCGCGAACAGGACGTCGGTGGTGCCGATCGCGAGCATGACCACCAGCATCGGGGTCATGATCCGCTTGCCGTTCTGCTGAATGAAGAGCTTGGTGCCGTGGTAGCGGTCGGCGACGCCGAAGCGGCGCTCGGCGGCCTTGAGCAGCCGGTTCTCCTCGAACTCCTCGTCGTGCTCCTCGGCGCGGGCCTCCTGGACCAGCTTCCACGCGGTCCAGATGAGGAAGGCGCCGAAGATGAAGAAGACCCAGGAGAAGCTGGCGATGATGGCGGCGCCGGCGGCGATGAAGGCCGCTCGCAGGACGAGCGCGATGAGCACGCCGAAGAGCAGCACGCGCTGCTGGTACTGGGACGGCACCGCGAACTTCGCCATGATCAGGACGAAGACGAAGAGGTTGTCGACGCTGAGCGACTTCTCGGTGATGTAGCCGGCGAAGAACTCGCCCGCGGGCTGGCCGCCGGCGAAGAACAGCAGGCCGAGCCCGAACAGGGCGGCCAGGACGATCCAGACGACGGTCCAGGTCCCGGCTTCCTTGACGGACACCTCATGGGGCTTGCGCCCGATGAAGAAGTCGGCGGCGATCAGGGCGCACAGACCGGCGATGGTCAGCACCCACAGGGTCAGGGATACATCCACGCGATGCCTCCGGCAGATGGGCTGGCAATTGTCAGCGTTGTCGCTGCCGGAGGTCTCTTCCACCCGGGCCGTCAGGCCGGGGCCGGTGTCCCGGGGCCGTTCCGGCCCGTGATGACGGGATGCACCGCAATCAGGGAGTACTCCCCTCCGCGTAAAGAAGAGTACATGAAATCCCAAGGAAAGGTAAAGAGAGTAAAGTGATGGTCAATCAGGAGGGTGTACCGGGATCCCGTGGGACCGGTCGGCCGGTCAGTGGCGGCCCGGGTCGTAGGTCCGGCGCGCGGCGGCCACCTGGCGCAGCACCTGCGACAGGACCGCGCTGCCGGCCGGGGCCAGCAGCGGTTCGTACGTCCAGGCGTGGCCCACCCAGGGGTCCGCGAGGTGGTCGTCGGGCTGCGGGGTCAGCCGCAGCATGGAGCGCCACAGCGGGTCGAGGAGCGGACCGTACTCGCGGGCGTCCTCGCGGTCGGCGACCAGGACCAGGTGGACGCCGACCTGCGGGCCTTCGTCGGCGAGGTAGCGCAGCTGGTTGACCGTGCGGTCGTCGAAGCCGTACGGGAAGTCGTTGACGACCAGCACCTGGCGGGCCGGGTCGACGCCCGGGGGGACCTCGAAGGGGACGTCGGCGCGCAGTGCCATCTGCACCAGGTCGACCCGCTCGGTGAGCCGGGCGAGCAGGGCCGCCACCCCGGCGGCGCCGGTGGCGGGCGGCTCGCGCAGCGCGCCGGAGTCCGTGAACGGCGCCAGCGCCGTCCCGGCGGAGCCCGCCGGGTCGATGACGTGGACGGCGCACTCGCCCGCCGGATGGGAGGCCAGCAGGCGGGCGGCGAGCGCCACGGCCACGTCCACGGCACGGCGGCGGTCCTGGGCGCTGTCCACCCACAGACCGCGCTCCAGCGGCAGCCGTACCAGCAGGGGGACGCGCAGCTCCGGGCGCTCGGGCAGGTGGAGGTCGCCGAGCCGGACCGCCATCGGCGGCTCGGCGGGGGCGCGGTAGCCGTGCCAGACCGGGCTCTCCCAGCCCGCGTAGGGCGGCGGCAGGGCGGGCTCGACCACCTCGGCCTCGGCGGTGAGCTGGGCCAGGTCGCGGTCGAGCACGGTACGCGCCCGGTCCACCAGTTCGGCCTGGCGGGCCCTGGCCTGGTCGCGGGCGGCCTCGGCGGCGGGGCCGACCCGGGTGCGCGGGTCGGCGAGGAGCGTGTCCAGCTCCTGGTCGAGCCGGGACTCGGCGAAGTCGACGGCGCTGCGGTACGCCGCGATGGTGCGGGCCAGGTCCTCGAACATGCCCCAGACCTGGTTGTAGAGCCGTTCCTCCATGCTCCAGCCCGCGGCGTCACCCGCGACGGGCGCGGAGGCCGGGGGCACCGCGTGCGGCACGGAGTCCGCGGGGGGCGGAGTCGGGGGAACGGGGGGCGGGGGCGGCGCGGGGGAGGGTGCGGTGGGCGCGGGGCGTACGGCGTCCGCCACGCGCGCGGCCACGGCGTCCGCCTCCGGGCGGCCCAGCCCCTGGTCGCGCAGCAGCTCCGCCAGCCCGCCGCCGTACCCCTGGCCGAGCGCCCGCACCTTCCAGGCGCCCTGGCGGCGGTAGAGCTCCAGGGCGACGATCGCGGCCTCGGCGCCGAGCCCGGTGACGGTGAAGCTCACGACCGGCGCCCCGTCGGGGCCGGCGACGGTCAGATGGGGCGCGGGGCAGGCCCCGAAGCGGGTCGGTGCCCCGGCGACCGGTGGCAGCGCCAGCAGGACGTGGACGCGCTCCACGTCCGCCGGCACGGCCGACAGGTCGGCGGTGACGCGCTGCTCGGCGGCGAGGCCCGCGGGCACCTCGATGCCCGGCAGCCGCGGCGCCCCGGGGTGGGCGACGGACCCGGGGCCGCTCACGCGCCCCTGCCCGTCACCCAGCGAGACACCGGCCACCACCGGCGTACCGGCCGACACCCGTACCTCCAGCGAGGTGCCGGGAAGCGGATGGTTCTGCCCGTGGACCAGCTCGATGGTCATGCCCGCGCCCCCCTGTGCGGTCAGAGCGCCGGCAGGATCGCCGGCATCAGGTCCTGGAACGTGCGGCCGTTGGCCGGGGAGCCGATCGCGGTCATCGACCAGCCGTCACCGTTGCGCTGCACCTTCGCCATGATCTGCGCGGTGTAGCCACCGCCTCCGGTCAGGGTGTAGCGGGCGAGTTCCTGCCCGTTGGTCTCGTCGACCAGGCGGCAGAAGGCGTTCTGCACCTCCTGGAAGGTCTGCCCGGTGAAGGAGTTGACGGTGAAGACGATCTGGTCGATGTGCACCGGCACCCGCTGCAGGTCGACCAGGATCGACTCGTCGTCGCCGCCCTGTCCGGCACCGCCGACGAGGTTGTCGCCGGTGTGCCGGACCGAGCCGTCGTCGCTGACGAGGTGACGGAAGAACACCACGTCCACGGGCTGCTTGTCGGCGAACAGGACCGCGGAGGCGTCGAGGTCGATCTCCCGGGTGCGGGAACCGAAGAGACCGCGACGCGGGGCGGCCTGCCAGCCGAGCCCCATGCGGACCGACGAAAGCGTCCCCCCGTCCGACTTCTGCAGGCTGATCTTCTGACCCTTGGTCATGTTGACCGTCACGCGCTGTCCCCTCTCAACCGTTTTGCCGTCGTGCGGTTGCTCCGCACCCTATGGGGAGACGCACGGGTAGGGCACCGTGGTTCGGCAAGAGATTCGACAGCCGGTACGGTCAGGCCACGCCGGCCTCCCGCATCTGCCGCAGCTCCTTCTTCAACTCGCCCACCTCGTCGCGCAGCCGGGCCGCGACCTCGAACTGAAGATCCGCGGCGGCGGCGTGCATCTGGTCGGTCAGCTCGCCGATGAGCTCCGCCAGTTCGGCCGCGGGCAGGCTCTTGGCGGCCCGCTTCTCCCCCGCCTTGGCGGACAGGCCCGGCACCCGCGCCTTGCCGCGCGAACGCTGGCGGCCGGAGCCCAGCAGCTCCTCGGTGTCGGCGTCCTCGCGGGCGAAGGAGTCCAGGATGCCGGCGATCTTCTTCCGCAGCGGCTGCGGGTCGATGCCCCGCTCCTCGTTGTACGCGATCTGCTTGGCCCGGCGCCGGTTGGTCTCCTCGATGGCCTTCTCCATCGCCGGGGTGATCTTGTCGGCGTACATGTGGACCTGGCCGGAGACGTTGCGCGCCGCGCGGCCGATGGTCTGGATCAGGGAGGTGCCCGAGCGCAGGAAGCCCTCCTTGTCGGCGTCGAGGATGGCGACCAGCGACACCTCGGGCAGGTCCAGGCCCTCGCGGAGCAGGTTGATGCCGACCAGGACGTCGAACTCGCCCGCCCGCAGGTCGCGCAGCAGCTCGACCCGGCGCAGGGTGTCGATGTCGCTGTGCAGGTACCGCACCTGGATGCCGAGTTCCAGCATGTAGTCGGTGAGGTCCTCGGACATCTTCTTGGTGAGGGTGGTGACCAGGACGCGCTCGTCGCGCTCGGCGCGCAGCCGGATCTCGTGCACCAGGTCGTCGATCTGCCCCTTGGTGGGCTTGACGATGACTTCGGGGTCGACCAGGCCGGTCGGGCGGATGATCTGCTCGACGACGCCGTCGCCGCGGGAGAGCTCGTACTTGCCCGGGGTGGCCGACAGGTAGACGGTCTGCCCGACGCGTCCCAGGAACTCCTCCCACTTCAGCGGGCGGTTGTCGAGGGCGGAGGGCAGGCGGAAGCCGTGGTCGACCAGGGTGCGCTTGCGGGAGGCGTCGCCCTCGTACATGGCGCCGATCTGCGGCACGGTGACGTGCGACTCGTCGATGACGAGGAGGAAGTCCTCGGGGAAGTAGTCGATGAGGGTGTCGGGGGCGGAACCCGCCTCGCGGCCGTCGATGTGCCGCGAGTAGTTCTCGATGCCGGAGCAGGTGCCGATCTGCCGCATCATCTCGATGTCGTACGTGGTGCGCATCCGCAGCCGCTGGGCCTCCAGCAGCTTGCCCTGCTTCTCCATGACCGCGAGCTGCTCGCCGAGCTCCTTCTCGATGCCGGCGATGGCGCGCTCCATGCGCTCGGGGCCGGCGACGTAGTGGGTGGCGGGGAAGACGTACAGCTGCTGGTCGTCGGTGATGATCTCGCCGGTGAGCGGGTGCAGCGTGTACAGGGCCTCGATCTCGTCGCCGAACATCTCGATGCGGACGGCGAGCTCCTCGTAGACCGGGAAGATCTCGATGGTGTCGCCGCGCACCCGGAAGGTGCCGCGGGTGAACGCCACGTCGTTGCGCGCGTACTGGATGTCGACGAACTTGCGCAGCAGCGCGTCCCGGTCGATCTCCTGGCCGACCTTGAGCCGCACCATGCGGTCGATGTACTCCTGGGGGGTGCCCAGGCCGTAGATGCAGGACACCGAGGCGACCACGACCACGTCGCGGCGGGTCAGCAGCGAGTTGGTGGTGGAGTGGCGCAGCCGTTCGACCTCCTCGTTGATCGAGGAGTCCTTCTCGATGTAGGTGTCCGTCTGCGGGACGTAGGCCTCGGGCTGGTAGTAGTCGTAGTACGACACGAAGTACTCGACCGCGTTGTTCGGCAGCAGCTCGCGGAACTCGTTCGCCAGCTGGGCGGCCAGGGTCTTGTTGGGCGCCATGACCAGGGTCGGGCGCTGCAGCCGCTCGATCATCCACGCCGTGGTCGCCGACTTGCCCGTGCCCGTCGCGCCGAGCAGGACGACGTCGTTCTCGCCAGCGCGGATGCGCCGCTCGAGGTCGTCGATGGCGGTCGGCTGGTCGCCGCTGGGCTGGAAGGGGCTGACGACCTCGAAGGGCGCCACACTGCGTTCGATGTCTGATACGGGCCGCATGGGTCAACGGTACGACCCCCCACCGACAACCGGTCCCGACCGGCCCGGGTCAGGGCAGGAGCCGGGGCCGGCGCCCCGCGGCGAGGTCCTCCACCCGGCCCAGGAGGAGCACCGCCACCGCGATCAGCACCCAGGCCACCGCGAACTGGAACCAGGTGCTGTCCAGCGGCAGCGACAGCTCGAGGAGCCTGACCCGCCACATCAGGTCGATCAGGGGGACGCTGAGCATGAGGGCGACCTCGTGCCACAGGTAGACGGTCACGGCCCGCGCGCTGACGATCCGCGCCGCCCGGTCCAGCGTCCGGAGCCGCCCGGCCGGGCCCGCGCCCGGCCGGAAGCGCAGCAGGAGCAGGACGAAACCGGCCGACCACAGGGCCTGGGCGAGCGGGATCTCGTTGAGGTCGTACGAGCCGTCCGCACGGTGGGACCAGGCCCACCAGGCGCCGGCCGCCATGGCGACGGCGGCCAGGACCGGCACCAGGCCCGCCCGCGCGCGGTCCAGCAGTCCGTCGTGGTGGGCGAAGCCGAGCAGCCAGCAGGTGAGGAAGGCCGCCAGATCGGTGACGGCGCTGCCGGCCCCGCCCTCCGGCAGGCTCCAGGGCGTCTGCAGGAGCACGACCGGGGCGAGGGAGGCGACGAGCACCGCGGTGGGTGACCGCCGGAACACGCGCAGCAGCAGCGGCGAGAGCAGGACGAACCACAGGTAGGCGCGCACGTACCACAGCACCCCCGTGGCCTGTTCGGCCCAGGCGCTGCCCGGCGGGTCCGCCAGCGGCACCACCCACCACAGCAGCCGCGCCCACCAGCGTGCCGCGTGGTGCCCACCGGGCGACCAGCCGTGGAGCAGCATCGCCGGGACCAGGACGGCGCCGAGGCACCACAGCGGCGGCAGGAGCCTGCGCAGCCGCCGCCGCACCACCGGCAGCGCGGGCCGCTTCTCCAGCGACCGCGCCATGAACGAGCCCGCGAGGGCGAACATCACGCCGAGGGAGGGGAAGACCAGGCTCAGCCACGCCCAGCCGAACGTGTGGTACGTCACGACGCGGACGAGCGCCAGGGCGCGCAGCAGGTCCAGGTACCGGTCGCGGGCGCCCGGGGCAGTGGTGGCGGCAGTGGCGAGCGCCCGCGCGCCGCGGCGGGCGGCGTGCCGGCCGGAGGTCCCGGGCCGGGGCAGGGGCAGGGAGGCGCCGGACGCGGTCACCGGGCGGCTCCCGCGGACGCCCGCGGGGAGTTGACCTCGCCGGTGCGCTCGAGCTTCTGCCAGCGCAGCCGGCCTCCGGTCATGGCCGTGACGCAGGAGTGGATCAGGACGAGGTACATCAGCTGCCGGTAGACGATCTGCTGCAGCGGCAGCATCAGCAGGTGGCGGTAGTGCTCGCGGTCCAGGCGGAAGGCGTAGGCCGCGCACAGCAGCTGCACGGACATCAGCGCGGCCCAGGCGAGGAGCGACCTGACCGGTGCGACGAAGACGGCGCCGTAGACGGTCAGGAGGTCGATCAGCGGCGCGAAGAGGGGCGTGACGATCTGGAAGAGCACGACCAGCGGCATGCCGACCCGGCCGAAGCGCCCCGAGGGCCCGCGGTCCACCAGGGAGCGCCGGTGCTTCCACAGCGCCTGCATGGTGCCGTAGCTCCAGCGGTACCGCTGCCGCCACAACTGGCCGATGCTGCCCGGTGCCTCGGTCCAGGCGCGGGCGTGCTCGGCGTACACCACGCGCCAGCCCGCGCGGTGCAGCGCGATGGTGACGTCGGTGTCCTCGGCGAGGGTGTCCCCGCTCATGCCCCCGGCCTCGAGCAGCGCGGCGCGGCGGAAGCCGCCGACGGCTCCCGGGACGGTCGGCATGCAGCCGAGCAGGTCGTACATGCGCCGGTCGAGGTTGAAGCCCATCACGTACTCGATGTGCTGCCAGGCCCCGATCACCGTGCCGCGGTTGCCGACCTTGGCGTTGCCCGCGACGGCGCCGACCCGCGGATCGGCGAAGGGCTGCACGAGCCGGTGCACGGTGCCGGGCTCGAAGACGGTGTCGCCGTCCATCATCACGACGAGGTCGTGACGGGCGTACTCCAGGCCGCGGTTGAGCGCGGCGGGCTTGCCCGCGTTCTCCTGGCGCACGACGCGCACCTGGGGCAGGCCCATCGCCTCGACGATGCCGGCGGTGCCGTCGGTCGAGCCGTCGTCCACGACGACGATCTCCACCGGGTGGGTGCTCGCCGCGAGCGAGCCGACGGTGTTGGCGATGCACTCCTTCTCGTTGTAGGCGGGCACGATGACGCTGACCGGTTCGGTGACCGCGGGCCCCCAGCTGAAGCGGCGGCGGCCGCGGATCCTGGCGTGGCGGCGGGCGAGGACGAGCATCAGGGCGAAGCGGGCCAGGACGGCGACGCCGACCACGACGAGCAGCCAGAACAGGACGGGCATGGTGAACTCGGCCAGCGCCACGACCCCGATCAGGGCGCGCCCCTGCCACAACTCGGCGCCGCTCGCCCGGTGGTTGGCGGTCGTGGCGCCCAGGCTCGCGGTGAGCGTCGTGAAGGTGTAGCCCTTCGCCTTCATGGTGTCGATGTACGTGCCGAGCGCCTCCACGGTCTGGGAGCGGTCGCCGCCGGCGTCGTGGAAGAGCACGGAGGCGCCCTTGCCGCCCCTGGGGGTGGCGTCGCGGACGATGGCGGCGGCACCGGGGCGCCGCCAGTCCTCGCTGTCGGTGTCGACGAAGGCGCTGATGTAGCCCTTGGTGCCGAGGTAGCGGTAGACGGGCCACGTGGTGTCGTCGACGGCATCGGGCTCGGAGGAGTACGGGGCGCGGAAGAGCGAGGTCGTGATGCCCGCGGCGCCCGCGAGCGCCAGCTGGGTCTGGGCGAGTTCCCGGTCGATCCTGGCCCTGTCCTGGTACGCCAGGTCGACGTGGGAGAAGGTGTGGACGCCGATCTCGCCGCCGGAGTCGACGATGTCGCGGATGAGCGCGGGGTACCGGGCGGCCATCTGGCCGACGACGAAAAAGGTGCCCGGCACGTCGTGCTCGCGCAGCACCGCGAGCACCTTCGCGGTCCACCGGGGGTCCGGGCCGTCGTCGAAGGTGAGCGCGATCGTCCGGGGCGGCAGGGTGTGGCTGACGGGCTCGCCGTCGGCGCCGAAGGTCAGCACGGGGCCGCCCCCGAGGACGGAGGCGGGCACCTGGCTCGCGCTCCCGGACTCGTGGACGCGGCTGTCGTTGCCGATCTCCGAGTGCAGGTAGCCGTCCAGCAGCATCACGCACACGAGCGCGAACAGCCCCAGCACGGCCATGACCACGCGAGGTCTGGGCACGGCCTGCCGGCCGGCCGACGCCACCTTGGTGATCGCACCGGGTGCCGCGTGCCGGGCCGTCCGCGCCATGGCCGCTCAGTCGTCCCAGCCGTCGCCGGGCACCGGGTCGCCGCCGGCGTCGCCCGGGGGGAAGGCGGGGGTGTCCGGCCCGGCTGTCACGGGCACGGAGGCGGACGGCGAGGCGGTGGCCGTGGGGGTGCGCGCGGACGTGGGCCGCGGGGAGGCGCTCGCCGTCGCGGTGGCCCCGGGGCCGGCGGAGGGGGTCGCCGAGGCCGTGGCGCGGCGCCCGGTGGCGGAGGGGGTGACCTCGGCGGCTGCGACGACGGTGGGCGCGGCGGCGGGGCCCCGGGCCACCGGGGCGGGGGCGTGGGCGGCGGCCGGGGCGCTCGCGACGCGTTCCGCGGTACCCCCGGTTCTTCCACCCGCCTCGGCCTGCGCCGACGCGCCCTCGGGGACGTCGGCGCCCGGAATCAGGGTCTGGGGCGCGAAAGGGGTGCCGCCCGCAAAAGCCACCCCCAGCAGGACGGCATATCCCGCGCAGGCGATCCCGACGGCCAGTCCGGCGCGCCGGATAATGCGCGCCCGGCGGCCCGAGGCATCGACGAATACGGGCCCTTCCTCCGTGGACCGCCCACGGGGACACGCCCGTCGGGAGAGGGAATGCATGGGCGGAATGCTAGCAGTAATTTCTCTCCATGAATTCCACGGATTCACTTCCGCATTAATCCCACGAATGACCCGAGACCCCGATTTACTCAATTCCAGGAAATCGTGATCCGGAATTCCCGGGGCAGATAGTCTCTCCGTCATGAAGAGCCGCACGGCACAGCTGATCACCGGACTCGTGGCGGTCGCCGTCGCCGCCACGACCGCCTCCCTCCTCACCGGCACGGAGCCCGCCGGCTCCCCGGCGCGCCACGCGCCCGGGGGGAGGGAACCGGTGGCCGAGGTGGCCTTCACCCCCTACGTGGACGCCTCGCGTTCCACCGCGTACGACATGGCGGACGCCGCCCGCAGGACCGGGGCCGACGGTTTCACCCTCGGGTTCGTGACCGCGCGCGGTGGCTGCGCCCCGACCTGGGACGGGCGTGACGGCATCGCCCACGGCGACCTGGCGGACCGGATCGCCGCGCTGCGGGCCGCCGACCTCGACGTACGGGTCTCGTTCGGCGGCGCCGACGGCACGGAACTCGCCGGCGCCTGCGACGACGTGGACGAACTCGCCTCCGCCTACGCCGATGTGATCGGGCGTTACCGGCTGACCGGGGTCGACTTCGACGTCGAGGGCGACGACCTCGCGGACACCGCCGCCGGCACCCGCCGGGCGCGCGCGGTCGCCCGGCTCCAGCAGGAGGCCGAGCGGGAAGGCCGGACGCTGTCGGTCTCCTTCACGCTGCCCGTGATGCCGTCCGGGCTGACCGCCGAGGCCGCCGCGCTGCTCGCGGACGCCCGGCGCCAAGGGGTGCGCGTCGACGCGGTCAACATCATGGCGATGGACTACGGGGAGACGTACACCGGCGACATGGGCCGGTACGCGGTCCAGGCGGCCACCGCTGCGCACCGGCAGCTCAAGGCGCTGCTGGGCCTGCCGGACGCCGCGGCGTGGCGGACCCTCTCGGTGACCCCGATGATCGGGGAGAACGACATCCAGGGCGAGGTGTTCACCCTGCGGGACGCGGCCACGCTGGCCGCCTTCGCCCGTGACAAGCGGCTGGGCGGCCTGTCCATGTGGTCGGCCGACCGGGACCGGCCCTGCGAGGACGACACCAAGGAGACGGCCCCGGCCCGGTGCAGCGGGGTCGACCAGCCGTCACTGGCGTTCGCGCGGGCGCTCGCGGATGCGTGAGGGCCGGGCGGCGTGCGAGGAGCGGGCCGCCCGCGGGGAACGGCGGCCGCGGCCGGCCGCGGGCTCGGGCTCGGGCTCGAAGTCGCCGACGGGCGGGTCCAGCGCCACGACGACCCCCGCGAGGAAGAGGAAGACGACCGGCCCGATCAGCACCGGGGCGAGGAACGCGGCCGGTCCCGCCCCGCTCGTTCCCTCCCGCGCGCCGCTGTGCAGGTGCACCGTCAGCGCGGCCATGCCGATGTAGTGCATGGCGGTGACGGCGAAGCCCAGGACGAGGCTGGCGAGCACGCCGCCGTACGGGCGCCGGACGGAGACCGCCGACCACAGGGCGACGGTGGCGGCCAGGACGGCGACGCCGACCGACAGCAGCACCGTGGCCCGCGTGTACTCCAGGTCGCCGCGCAGCCGCATCCCCCGCATGCCCATGTAGTGCATGGTGGCGATGCCGAGTCCCGTGACGCAGCCGCCGGCCAGTACGGCGGGGAGCGTGCGGCCCACGAACCCGACGAGGAACACCCCGAGAGCGACGACCACGACGGCGACCAGCAGGCTCTCGAAGGTGACGAGCGTGTCGTAGGTGATCCGCACCTCGCCTACGGTGAAGCCCATCATGGCGATGAAGTGCATGGTCCAGATGCCGGAGCCGATGGCCGCCGAACCCAGCGCGAGCCAGCCGACCCGTCGCGAGGGGTGCATGGCAAGGGCCCGGGTCGTGCAGCGCAGCCCGAGGGCGGCACCCAAGCAGGCCATCAGGAAACCCGCGAGAGGGGTCGCCCATCCGTAGGTGAAGCCATTGACCGTTCCGTACGTGCCGCTCACGGCACCCTCCCCTTGCCGCCCCGGTCCCCCGCTTCCTTCCGTCCCCCGTGCTGACACACGCTAGGCTCGCCGGCCCGCCCCGCGCGGCCGCCTCATGGCGACTTCATCGCGCGGACACCCGTACGTCACATCGCCCCGGGCAGTGCCGTGATGCGGTCCAGCGGCCCGTACGGTCCGGCCGCGAGCGCGGTGCGCAGGGCGGCGACGACCTCGGCGGGGCTGCGGGTGAACGCGGCGGGCGCGACCCGCAGCACGCGCAGGCCCAGCGACTCCAGTCGGCCGCGCCCGGTCCCCGGGCCGAGGTCCAGGACGAGGCCGTCGCGCACCCAGTACGCGTCGGGCGAGGCCAGGAAGGCGCCGAACTGGAGCGTGGGACGCCACAGCGGCTGCCTGAGTCCCGACCGGGCCACCAGGGCGCGGGCCATGGGCCCGGCGGAGGCGGCGCGCGGACCGGGATCCATGGCGTCGAGCAGGGCGGCCACGGCGGGGCGCCGGGCGAGCACCGCGCCACCCAGTTCCGCGGCGAGCGCTGGAGCGGGCACGCCGAGCGCTATGACCAGTTCGCGGACGACGTCCAGGGCCCACTCGGGGTCGATGGACTCCCGTACGCCGTCGGCCGCCGCCCGGGCCACCGGGGCCACGGGCACACCGTCCACGGTGTCGGCCACGGGGAGCCCGCGGCCGTGGTGGACCCGCACCCAGGTGTGCGTGCGGATGCGGCGCTCGCTCGGGACGAGCACGTCCACCACCGGGAGCCCGCAGGGCGGCGCGGCCACGGCGACGCCGTGCAGGGCGAGCCCCGCCACGCCGGTGATCATGGCCGGGACCTGCGGGTACCCGGCGAAGGCCAGGGCAGCCCTGGACCGCTGCGCGGCGGTGAGCGGACCGGGCTGGAGGACGACCACCCGGGGCAGCGGCCGCTGCCACCGGCCGCCGGGGCGGCACCACTCCCGCAGCCTGCTCTGCGGCACGCCCGCGGCGGCGAGTTGGGCGACGGTGGCGACCCGGTCCTGTTCACGGGCGAGCCGGCGGACGGCCGGGGTGAAGTCGTTTCGCGTCATGCGCGCCCCATCCCCCCTCGTAACCGGTCGACCACCGCTTGTGACAGACCTGTCGAGAACGGCCACCCTCCCGGGTGGCGGGGCGTGCGGCCGGTTGCCGTGGCCGTCCCGGGCCCCGGTGGGACCCCTCTCCGGCGGGACCCCGGCCGGGACCGGCTGTCAGTGCCCCGTCCTACGCTGGGGAGCGTGACGCAACCACGGACCCCTTCCGCCGAGGTCGCCTGGTCGGTGCTGGAGGCACCGGTCGGGCCGCTGCTGCTCGCCGCGACCGGGCAGGGCCTGGTCCACGTCGCCTTCCGGACCGGGGAGGAGCAGGCGCCCGCCGTGCTGGAGCGGATCTGCTCCCGGCTGGGCGCCGCGCCCGCCCGCAGGCCCGGGCCCGCGAGCGCCGCGGGGGCCCGGCTGGACGAGGCGATACGCCAGGTGGAGGCGTACTTCGCCGGGACGCGTCAGACCTTCGACCTCGACCTCGACTGGTCCCTGACGACCGGCTTCAACCGCCGTGTGCTGCGCGAGCTGTCGGCCGGCGTCCCGTTCGGCAGTGTGGTCGGTTACCAGGACCTCGCCAAGCGGGTCGGAGAGCCGGGCGCCGCCCGGGCCGTCGGGGTGGCCATGGGCGCCAACCCGCTGCCCGTCGTCGTCCCGTGCCACCGGGTCCTGGAGAGCGACGGAGGCATCGGCGGCTTCGGCGGGGGCCTGCGCATGCTCGACATCAAGCGCGCGTTGCTGGCCCTGGAGGGCATCCTGCCGGAGCCGCTGTTCTGACGGTTCCTCAACACCGCCGTGCTGGACGGCAGGTCACACCGGCGGGGGCCGGGGAGGGGTGGAGAAATGGACGAATCGACTTTCCGCATCACCGAGGGCGCGCCGGACTCGCCGGTGCTCCTCCACGTCCCGCACAGCGCCCGCGCCGTGCCCGGGCACGTCCGTGAGCGCATCCTCCTGGACGACGCCGGACTGGCGGCCGAGCTCGACCACATGACGGACTCGTACACCGACCTGATCGCGGCGCGCGCCGCCGGACGGACGCGGGCGTGGCGGTTCACCAACCGGCTGTCGCGGCTGGTCGTCGACCCCGAGCGGTTCCCGGACGAGCGGGAGGAGATGCGGGCCGTCGGCATGGGCGCCGTCTACACCCGCACCTCGCACGGGGCGCCGCTGCGCGAGCCCGACCCCCGGCACGAACGGGCCCTGCTGGACGCCTACTTCGAGCCGTACGCGGCCGGCATGACGGCGGCCGTGCAGGACCGGCTGGAGGCCACCGGGCGAGCGGTCGTCATCGACGTGCACTCCTACCCCGGCGCGCCGCTCCCCTACGAGCTGCACGGCGACGGGCCCCGGCCCGCCGTCTGCCTGGGCACCGACGCCTTCCACACCCCGGGCTGGCTGCTGGACGCCGCCCGCGAGGCCTTCGCGCCGTGCGGCGAGGTCGGTCTCGACTCGCCGTTCGCCGGCACCTATGTGCCGTTGAAGCACTACGGCGAAGTCCGCGAGGTCTCGGCGCTGATGGTCGAGATCCGCAGGGACGGGTACATGAGCGAGCCCGGTGGTGCCCCCGGCGAGGGACTGGACCGGTTCGGTGACGCCCTGGCCGCCCTCGTCGCCGCCGTGGGCAGGGGCGGCGCAACCGGCGGTGGCAGCGGAACCGGCGGCCTCAGGTGACGCGGAAGCCCGTGAACTCCACCAGGCCGTGGTCGCCCGTGCCACCGTTCCCCGCGGTCATGAAGAGCCCCACGTCCTGGGTCCGGGCCGCCGCCGGAACGGTCACGGTCGCGACCTTCCGCCACGTCGTCCCGTCGTCGGTGCTGCACTCCCCCGTGTACGCGCGGCCCCTGCGGCGCAGCCTCAGCAGCACCGGGGCCCGCACACCGGCGAGCCGCCGGTAGCGGTTCAGCCGGCCGTCGCCGTCGGAGTCGTACGACAGCGTCACCCCGTGCCCGGGGCTCACCGCCAGGTTCAGGAAGCCCGGGGCGGCCGGGTCGTCGAGGTCGTCGCGGACGACGATGCCGGCCCGCGCCCATGCGGCGGTCTCGGCCTGGCTGTCGACCCGGGTGGTGACCGACCCGCCGTCGCGCAGCGCGCCGGGCCGCAGGACCGCCGCGAACTCGGCCGTTCCCTTCCACAGGTCGCGCCCGGCGCCGTCGATGGCGAAGCGGTCGCCGAGCTGCCCGAACACCGCTCCGGTGCCGTTGACGGTCCGGTACGCACGGTCCAGCGGGCCCGCGACGTACAGGTCCCCCGTGGCCACCGCGGGCACCCGCGCGCCGCCGGGCACCGGCTCGTACGCGGCCCGCGCCTCGTACCGCAGCGGCGACAGCGGCCGCTTGGGGCGGGCCTCGGGCGCGGTGACGTGCCAGGTCGCACGGCCGGTGCCACCGGCCGCCACGCGCGGCAGCGACAGCGCCCCGCGCGGTGCGGCCCGCACCCCGTCCGTGGTCAGGGAGAAGCCGACCGTGCCGGTGGGGGCGAGTCCGTTGGTGTTGGCGAACTCCGCGGTGACCACGGCCCGGCCGCCCGGCACCAGCGTCACCGGGTCCGCGGTCACGGTCAGCGTGCCCTGGTAGGGGGCCGCGGCAAGGATCTCGTAGGCCCGCCGGGCGAGCGTGTGCGCATCGCCGGTGGGCCGGGTGGGGTAGCGCCTGGCGCGCTTCGTCCAGGGCTCCTCGGCGCGGTACCAGTCGACGGCCCGCGGGGTGCGGCGGGTGGTGAGGGCCGCCGCGCACTCGTCCAGGAAGGTCCGCCAGCGCGGCAGGTAGAAGTCCGCGACCAGCCCGTTCCAGTCACGGTTGGCGTACTCGTGCAGCGACACCGACGTCGCGCGCCCGCCCCAGGTGGTGGTCAGCACCCGGGCGGTGCGCTCGAGTTCGGCGCGCTGCGCGTCCGCCCCGCCCCAGGCCCGGGCCTCCGCGAGCCAGGGGCCGAGCAGGAAGGCCCGGTGGCCGCCCGCGACCTCGTCGGCCAGCCGCATCAGCCGCAGCCAGAGCTCGGACAGCTGGCGGAAGACCGCCGCGTCGCCGCGCGCGAACGCTGCGCGCAGTTGCGGCAGGAGCTGCCGGCTGCGGTTGGCGACGGCCTGCCGGGCGACGTCGGTCAGGTCGTAGCGGTAGGCGTCGCGGCCGCGTGCCCCTGCGGACACCGCCAGCAGCGCGGCGAACGCCGCGTCGAAGGCGGCGGGATCGTAGGTAAGAGCGTTCGGCGCGTACACGCTGCTGGAGTCGGCCGTCAGCGAGGGACGGGCGGTGAAGAGGCTGTCGTGGGCGTCGGCGCGCTCCAGCGCGTCGTGCCGGTAGGCGGTGCGGCGCAGCGCCTGCCAGGCGACGCGTGCCTGGCCGTCCTCGGTGCCGTAACGGGTCCGCGCGTAGGTGTCGAACCAGGTCGGCAGGTCCACCCGCTGCTCGTGCCAGGGCAGTTCGCAGAACAGCTCGAAGGCTGCCGGGTCGCGTTCGGCGGCCTCCGGGAGGTAGCAGGTGCCGGCCAGGGCGCTGCCGGGCTTGTCCCGCCAGCTGAAGAAGCGGTCCGCCCACACGTGGGTCTTGGCGCCGATCGTCGTCCGGCCGCCGAAGTTGGGGATGGAGCCGAAGGCGTACGGGGTGCCCGCCCAGTCCCGCTCGCGGTCGGTGACCGAGGCGAACCGGTCGGAGACGCCGTCCACGACGAGCGTCCGCTCCTTGTCGACCGCTTCCAGCAGGTCGGCCCGCGGGTTCTTCTCCCAGCCGAGGATCACCCAGGTGGCGCGGGGGTGCGCCGCGCGCAGCGCCGCCTGGACGCCGCGGGCGGCCGCGGCCACGGGGACCCCGCCCGCGGTGCCGCCCTCGTGGAGCAGGTCCATCTTGAAGTACGCGGCCTCGCCGAACAGCTGCTTCTGGTGGCGGTAGAAGGAGGCGGCCACCGCGGCGAATGCGCCGGTGCGCGGGTCGAGCCAGTCCGGGCGGGCGAAGCCGTGCCAGGTGCCCTGCGGGACGACGTGCGCCCCGGGGTTGCGGCCGGCGAAGCCGTCCGGGACGGTGCCGAAGTAGCCCGGCAGCACGGGGGCCATACCCAGTTCGCGCAGCCGCGCGGTGATCCTGCGGCCCAGCGCCGCGCGGGCGTCGACGATGCCCGCGGTCAACGGGCCGCCGTACCCGGAGAGGTTCTGCAGCAGCCACCACGGCTGGTGGGACGGGGCCGGCAGCCAGGCCAGGGCCTCCTTGTCGGAGTAGCCGAACTCGCGCAGCACGCGCCGGTACACGGCCTCCGCACCGGCCACCACCAGCACCTCGTTGCAGCCGTGCAGTGCCAGGACGTCGATGAAGCGCTCCCAGCGCGACCAGTCGGCGTAGGGGGCGGTGTACCCGTCGTTGGTGTCGTTGAGCACGAAGCGGTGCGGCACGGTGGCGCGGCGGGCGATGCCGCCCGGGGGTGGCGCCGGGAGCGTCGCGGGCAGGGCGTCCAGGCTGTCGCCCACCCAGGAGACGCCCACACCGCACACGTGCTTGAGGTACCAGCGCACGCCGCACAGCAGTGTGGCCGGGGACGTACCGGCCACCTCGATACGGCCCCGCGCACCCGCGATCCGGAAGCGGTCGGACCGTTCGCCGTCCTTGCCGCCGTTCCCCCGGCCCTGCGCGACCAACCGGAACTGCCCCGCGTGCCGTGGCAGCAGCCGGCCCAGCGCGGCGCGTGCGGGAGCGGTGTCGAAGGCAGCGGCCGTGGTCGCGCCCGCCGCCCCCGTCGCGAACACCGCGCCCGTCGCGGTCGCGGCGGCGGAACCCAGCAGCATCCGCCTGGTCACTCGAGTCACGGCCGGCTCCCGACAGTTGAGGCTGCGTCAGAACGCGTGCCCCGGAACGGTAACGGGAGTGACGATACGGATCAATGTGACGCGAGGGATGTTCGCCGTAAAAGCGGACGGACTACCCACCCTGGCTCACGCCGGACCAGGGAAGCGGGCCGCCTGCAGGTAGTCGGGCTTGGGGTCGAGCGCCGCCGCCAGCCGGAAGTGCCGCAGCGCCTCGTCGGAGCGGCCGGAACGCTCCAGGGTGCGGCCGAGGGCGAAGTGCGCGTACGCGTTGTCCGGCTCGCGCTCCAGGACGACCTGGAACTCCAGCTCGGCCGGGCGCAGCTGCGCGGACAGGAAGAAGGCCCGCGCGCGCAGCAGCCGCGCCGCGGTGTTCTCCGGGTGGGCGGCGATGACCGAGTCCAGCAGCTTCACCGCCCCACGGGCGTCGCGGACCGCCAGCAGCTGCTCGGCCGCACGGAAGTCGATGACGTGGTTCTCGGGGCTCTGCTCGGGCACAGCCGCCTCCTTCCCCGGGCGCTCAACAGCTCACAACTACCCAACATCACCATCCGCATATGCATTCCCCGGCGGAACACCCCGGTGGTCGCTCAGGCCTCCTCGTCGGCCGGGCGCCGTTCCGCCGGCACCGTGGGCCCCGCCGGGTCCTTCGGCGCCTCCAGGGCCGCCGGCGCCGCGCCGCCGACCTCGGCGACGGGCCGCGGCGGCTCCACAGCCGCGGCGGGGTCAGGTGCCGGGGCAGGAACAGGGGCCGGCTCGGCGGCCGGACGTTCGCCACCCGACGCCCGCTCGAAGAAGCGCAGCATCTCCACCGGGAACGGCATGACCAGCGTCGAGTTCTTCTCCGCGGCCACCTCCACGACCGTCTGCAGCAGGCGCAGCTGCATCGCCGCGGGCGTGCCGTCCATCGCGGCCGCGGCCTGCGCGAGCTTCTGCGAGGCCTGCAGTTCGCCGTCGGCGGTGATGATGCGCGCCCGGCGCTCGCGGTCTGCCTCGGCCTGCCGCGCCATCGACCGCTTCATCGACTCCGGCAGGGCCACGTCCTTGATCTCCACGCGGTCGATGTGGATGCCCCACCCGACGGCAGGCGTGGCCAGCATCAGCTCCAGGCCCTCGTTCATCGCCTCGCGCCCCGACAGCAGGTCGTCGAGCTCGCTCTTGCCGATCACCGAGCGCAGCGAGGTCTGGGCCACCTGCAACATCGCGAACTGGTAGTTCTGCACGTCCACCGTGGCCTTGACCGGGTCGATGACCCGGAAGTACAGCACGGCGTCCACCCGGACCGAGACGTTGTCGCGGGTGATGCCCTCCTGCGAGGGCACCGGCATGGTCACCACCTGCATGTTGACCTTGGTCATCCGGTCCGCCAGCGGCACCAGCAGGCGCGGCCCGGGCTGCTTGGCCTGCGGCCGCACCCGCCCGAAGCGGTAGACCACGCCCCGCTCGTACTGCTTGATCACCCGGAAACTGCTCTTGAGACCACCCAGTCCCAGCACCACGACGGCGATCCCGATCGCTGCCGACACGGCTTCCATCCCAGCCCCCTCTGTCCGCGGTGGAGCGACGCTACTGCTCCACAGACGTCCACGGAGAGGATTCCGGATCAGCTCTTGACGATCTTTTGACGCAACTGCTCCCACACCTGCCGGACCTGGGGCTCCAGCGCCTCCAGCGGCCCGTCGTTGTCGATCACGACGTCGGCGACCGCCAGCCGCTGTTCCCGGGTGGCCTGGGCCGCCATCCGGGCCCGGGCGTCCTCCTCGGCCATGCCGCGCCGCCGCACCAGCCGGTCCAGCTGGGTCTCTGGTGCGGCGTCCACCACCACGACCACGTCGTACAGCGGTGCCAGGGCATTCTCCGCCAGCAGCGGCACGTCGTGCACGACAACCGCGTCCGGGCCGGCCGCCTGCTCCAGCGCCGCCGAACGGTCCCGGACCAGGGGGTGGACGATGGCGTTCAGCGCCCGCAGCCGCTCGGGGTCGGAGAAGACGATCGCGCCCAGCTTCGGCCGGTCGAGGGCGCCGCCCGCGGCCAGCACCCCCTCGCCGAACTCGGCGACCACCGCCGCCAGCCCGGGCGTGCCCGGCTCCACCACCTCGCGCGCGATCCGGTCGGCGTCGACCAGCACCGCCCCGTACGAGGCCAGCAGCCGCGACACCTCGCTCTTGCCCGCACCGATCCCGCCCGTCAACCCCACTTTGACCATGGCGCGAGACTACCGGTGCCCCCGCACACCCACGATCCGGGTCAGGAGCCGTCGTCCTCACGGTCGGCCAGGAAGCGCTCGAACTCCGCCGCAAGGTCGTCCGCCGACGGCAGCTCGACCGGCTCGGCGATCAGGTTCTGCCGGCTGCCGCCGCCCGCCAGCGCGTCGTACTGGTTCTCCAGGCCCTGCACCACCGCGACCAGCTCCGCGTCACCGTCGGCGACCTGCCGGTCGATCTCGGCGCGCACCGTGTGCGCCTCCATCCGCAGCGCGTGCGCCACCTGCGGAAGCACCAGTCCGGTGGCGGCCGTCAGCGTCTCCACCACCGTCAGCGCGGAGTCCGGGTAACCCGAACGCGCCAGGTAGTGGGGCACGTGCGCGGCCAGGCCCAGCACATCACGGCCCGCCTCCGCCAGCCGGAACTCGACCAGCGACTCCGCGCTGCCCGGCACCTGCGCCTCGTCGAACCAGCTGCGGTGCCCCGGCACCAGGTCCAGCCGGTTGCCGTGCGGCGTCAGCCCCACCGGGCGGGTGTGCGGCACGCCCATGGGGATGCCGTGGAAGTTGATCGCCAGCCGTACCCCCAGCCGCTCCACGACCTGCACCACCGCGGCGGCGAAACGCTCCCACTCGATGTCCGGCTCCTGGCCCGACAGCAGCAGGAACGGGCTGCCCGTACTGTCGCGGACCAGCCGCAACGCGATCTCCGGCGCGTCGTACGCCGTCCAGCGGTCCCGCTTGAAGGTCATCAGCGGACGGCGCGCGCGGTAGTCCACCAGGCGGTCCGCGTCGAAACGCGCCACCACCTGGTGCTCCTGCCGCTCCAGCAACTCCTCGACGACCTGCCCGCCGGTCTCCCCGGCGTCGATGTACCCGTCGAAGTGGTACAGCAGCACGGGTCCGGTCTCACCGAACGCCTCGTCGACCGCCTCTGCCCCGCCCGGCTCGTATGCGTACAGCCCCTGCGGATCCAGCACTGCGCACCCTTCCCTCGGTCTTCTCAACTCTCGGTGCAACGGACCGCACAGCCCGCGCATTCCCACCGGACCCCGCAACGCGGAAGGACCCGCCCTCCAACAGGAGAGCGGGTCCTTCCGTGGTGCGTGGGCGATACGCCCTGCGATCAGCTCTGGCCGCCGGCCAGCTTCTCGCGGAGCGCGGCCAGCGCCTCGTCCGAGGCGAGCGCGCCGGACTGGTCGCCGGACTCCGAGGAGTACGAGCCACCGGTCGGACCGGCCGGAGCCGCCTCGCCGGCCGCGGCCGCAGCCTCGGCGTCGGCCTCGCGGGACTTGATGACCTGGGCCTGGTGCTGCTCGAAGCGGGACTGCGCCTCGGCGTACTGGTGCTCCCACGCCTCGCGCTGGGTCTCGTAGCCCTCGAGCCAGTCGTTGGCCTCGGGGTCGAAGCCCTCGGGGTAGATGTAGTTGCCCTGGTCGTCGTAGGACGCGGCCATGCCGTACAGGGTCGGGTCGAACTCGACCGAGGCCGGGTCGGCACCGAAGGACTCGTTGGCCTGCTTCAGCGAGAGGCTGATGCGACGGCGCTCGAGGTCGATGTCGATGACCTTGACGAAGATCTCGTCGTTGACCTGGACGACCTGCTCCGGGATCTCCACGTGGCGCTCGGCCAGCTCGGAGATGTGGACCAGACCCTCGATGCCCTCGTCCACGCGGACGAACGCACCGAACGGCACCAGCTTCGTGACCTTGCCGGGCACGACCTGGCCGATCTGGTGGGTGCGGGCGAACTGCTGCCACGGGTCTTCCTGGGTCGCCTTCAGCGACAGGGAGACACGCTCACGGTCCATGTCGACGTCCAGGACCTCGACCGTGACCTCCTGGCCGACCTCGACGACCTCGGAGGGGTGGTCGATGTGCTTCCAGGACAGCTCCGACACGTGCACCAGGCCGTCCACGCCACCCAGGTCCACGAAGGCACCGAAGTTGACGATGGAGGAGACGACGCCGGAGCGCACCTGACCCTTCTGGAGGGTGGTGAGGAAGGTCTGACGGACCTCGCTCTGGGTCTGCTCCAGCCAGGCACGGCGGGACAGGACCACGTTGTTGCGGTTCTTGTCCAGCTCGATGATCTTGGCCTCGAGCTCCTTGCCGACGTACGGCTGGAGGTCGCGGACACGGCGCATCTCGACCAGCGAGGCGGGGAGGAAGCCACGGAGGCCGATGTCGAGGATGAGACCACCCTTGACGACCTCGATGACGGTACCGGTGACGATCCCGTCCTCTTCCTTGATCTTCTCGATCGTGCCCCAGGCACGCTCGTACTGAGCGCGCTTCTTGGACAGGATCAGACGGCCCTCCTTGTCCTCCTTCTGGAGGACCAGGGCCTCGATCTCGTCGCCCACGGCGACGACCTCGTTGGGGTCGACGTCGTGCTTGATCGAAAGCTCGCGCGAGGGGATGACACCCTCGGTCTTGTAACCGATGTCGAGCAGGACCTCGTCCCGGTCGACCTTCACGATGACGCCGTCGACGATGTCGCCGTCGTTGAAGTACTTGATCGTCTCGTCGATCGCGGCGAGGAAGGCTTCCTCGGAACCGATGTCGTTGACCGCCACCTGCGGGGTGGTACGAGGGGCCTGGGCCTCGGTGCTGCTCGTCATTAGGAAAAGGGCTCCGGTACGGACATGAAGTCGTAGGTACTGCTACGCCGTAAGCCCGTTTCGCTCCTGCCGATTCCGGACAGCCCAGAGGCCGAGAGGTTTACAACAGATGTGAGCGCAGCCTGCTCCGTCCGAGGCGCGCAGGCTCGCAGCGCAACTTGTAGCATACGGGGGCAGCCGGGCACGGTCAATGCACGAAGAGCGCACCACGGGCGTAACACCCCGTACCGGGCACTGGCACATAGACGTGTTGCGGCGGCACCGCAGCCACAGGTCACCACAGAGGGTACGACGACCAGCGCAATGATCCAAGCACCGGCCCCCCGGCCCTTCCCCGAAGAACCCGAGGCCACGCGCCGTGTCGCAGGCGCCACGGAGAGCAGCCGAGCCAACCGCGGATGGTGGGACCGCAACGCCGACGAGTACCAGAACGACCACGGAGAGTTCCTCGGCGACGGAGATTTCGTCTGGGGCCCGGAAGGAGCAACCGAGGACGAGCTCCACCTCCTCGGACCCGCCGCCGGACTCAAGGGCGCGTCCGTCCTGGAGATCGGCGCCGGCGCCGCCCAGTGCTCCCGCTGGCTCGCCGCGCACGGCGCCCGGCCCGTCGCCCTCGACCTCTCCCACCGCCAGCTCCAGCACGCCCGCCGCATCGACGACGGCCACAGCCCCTTCCCCCTCATCCAGGCCGACGCCGGCGCCCTCCCCTTCGCCGACGCCTCCTTCGACCACGCCTGCTCCGCCTACGGCGCCCTCCCCTTCATCGCCGACACCGCCCACGTCATGCGCGAGGTCCGGCGCGTCCTGCGCCCCGGCGGCCGCTGGGTCTTCTCCGTCACCCACCCCATCCGCTGGGCCTTCCCCGACGAACCCGGCCCCGACGGACTCACCGCCTCCGCCTCCTACTTCGACCGCACCCCCTACGTCGAACAGGACGAGAGCGGACACGCCGTCTACGTCGAACACCACCGCACCCTCGGCGACCGCGTCCGCGAACTCGCCGCCGCCGGCTTCCACCTCGTCGACCTCGTGGAACCCGAATGGCCCGCCTGGAACACCGCCGAATGGGGCGGCTGGTCCCCGCTGCGCGGCCGGATCATCCCCGGCACCGCGATCTTCGTCTGCGTCGCCCCGTGACCACCCCCCGCCCCGCGGGCCTGCGGCAGGACGCCCTCGCCGCCCTCCCGGTGCGCACCGCCCTGCCCGCCCTCCACGAGGCCCTCGACAGCCACGGCTGCGCCGTCCTGGCCGCCCCGCCCGGCACCGGCAAGACCACCCTCGTCCCGCTCGCCCTCGCCGGGCTCCTCGACGACGGCCGCCCCACCCGGACCGTCGTCGTCGCCGAACCACGCCGCATGGCCGCCAAGGCCGCCGCCCGCCGCATGGCCTGGCTCCTCGGCGAGGAGACCGGCGGACGGGTCGGACACACCGTGCGCGGCGACCGCAAGGTCTCCCCCGCCACCGTCGTCGAGGTCGTCACCACCGGCGTCCTCCTCCAGCGGCTCCAGCGCGACCAGGAACTCCCCGGCACCACCACCGTCCTCCTCGACGAGTGCCACGAACGCCACCTCGACGCCGACACCGCCATGGCCTTCCTGCTCGACGTGCGCGCCGCCCTCCGCCCCGACCTGCGCATCGTCGCCGCCTCCGCCACCACCGACGCCGACGCCTGGTCCCGGCTGCTCGGTCACGCACCCGTCGTTCACGCCGAGGGCCGCCTCCACCCCGTCACCGTCACCCACGCACCCCCGCCGCACGGCATACGGCCGCCGCACGGCATGCGCGTCGACCCCGCGTTCCTCGACCACGTCGCCGCCACCGTCCGCACCGCGCTGCGCACCACCGACGGCGACGTCCTCTGCTTCCTCCCCGGCACCGGCGAGATCGCCCGCGTCGCCGGGATGCTCGGCGACGCCGGCGCCGACGTCCTGCAACTCCACGGCCAGGCACCCGCCGCCGTCCAGGACGCCGTGCTCCGCGGCGGCGACGGTACCCGGCGCCGCGTCGTCCTCTCCACCTCCGTCGCCGAATCCAGCCTCACCGTCCCCGGCGTACGCGTCGTCGTCGACTCCGGCCTCGCCCGCGAACCCCGCACCGACCACGCCCGCGGACTCGGCTCCCTCACCACCGTCCGGGCCTCCCTCGCCACCGCTGCCCAGCGCGCCGGACGCGCCGGACGCGAAGCCCCCGGCACCGCCTACCGCTGCTGGAACGAGGCCGAGGACACCGCCCGGCCCCGCTTCCCCTCCCCCGAGATCGCCGTCGCCGACCTCACCCCCTTCGCCCTCCAGGCCGCCGCGTGGGGCGACCCCCACGCCACCGGGCTCGCCCTCCTCGATCCGCCCCCGCCCGGCGCCCTCACCGCCGCCCGCGACGTCCTCACCGCCATCGGAGCCCTCCGCCCCGACGGCCGCACCACCGACCGCGGCGACCGCATGGCCCGCATCGGCCTCCACCCCCGCCTCGCCCGCGCCCTCCTCGACGGCGCCCCCCGCACCGGCACCCGCCGCGCCGCCGACATCGTCGCCCTCCTGTCCGAACAGCCCCCGCGCGAACGCGGCGACGACCTCGCCGCCGCCTGGCGCACCACCCGCCGCGCCCACGACGCCCACGCCGACCGCTGGCGCCGCGAGGCCCGCCGCCTCGCCGCCGCGGCCCCCGACCACCCCGCCACCGCGCTCACCGACGACACCGCCGCCGGCCTCCTCACCGCACTCGCCTTCCCCGAGCGCGTCGCCCGCCGCCGCGAGGGCAACGGTTCCGGCTACCTCATGGCCTCCGGCACCGCCGCCGGCCTCGCCGACGGCACCCGCCTCGGCACCCCCCGGTGGCTCGCCGTCGCCGTCGCCGACCGCCCCGCCGGCTCCCCCGCCGCCCGCGTACGCCTCGCCGCCGTCATCGACGAGGACACCGCCCGCACCGCCGCCGCGCCCCTGCTCACCGAGACCGACGAGGTCACCTGGGCCGACGGCGACGTCACCGCCCACCACGCCGCCCGCCTCGGCGCGATCACCCTCACCACCCGGCCCCTGACCGACCCCGACCCCGCACAGCTGCACACCGCGCTCCTCGACGGCCTCCGCCGCGAAGGACCCCGCCTGCTGAGGTGGACCCGCGACGCCGACACCCTGCGCCGGCGCCTCGCCTTCCTCCACCGCGAGATCGGCGCCCCCTGGCCCGACGTCTCCGACGAGGCCCTGCTCTCCCGCGCGGACGACTGGCTCGCCGCCGAACTCGCCACCGCCCGCCGCCGCGCCGACCTCGCCCGCATCGACGCCGCCACCGCCCTGGGCCGCCTCCTGCCCTGGGCCACCGGCGACGCCGCCCGCCTCGACGAACTCGCCCCGGAACGCCTGGAGATCCCCTCCGGCTCCAAGGTCCGCGTCTCCTACGACGACGACCGCCCCGTCCTCGCCGCCAAGCTCCAGGAGCTCTTCGGCTGGACCGACACCCCCCGCATCGCCGGCGGCCGCGTCCCCCTCCTGGTCCACCTGCTCTCCCCCGCGGGACGCCCCGCCGCCGTCACCGGCGACCTGGCCTCCTTCTGGCGCGACGGCTACCGCGCGGTGCGCGCGGAACTCCGCGGCCGCTACCCCAAGCACCCCTGGCCCGAGGACCCCACCACGGCGGTCGCCACCCGGCACACCAACGCCCGCCTCAATGCTTCGGGCCGACGAACCGGTCCATGAGCGCGACGGCCTCCCGGCGGGCGACGGAGATGTTGCAGGCGTTGGCCTGCCTCCAGGCGACGCCGAGGGCGTCGAGCGTGTCGGTGCACAGGCGCCGGATGTCGTCGGACCTCTTGGTGAAGAAGTAGCGCGGGTACTCGTAGCTCCTGGTCCCGCCGGCCACGGTCCGTGTGGTCCGGTTGACGACCCGGCTCCCGTCGGAATGGATGAGCCCACGCAGGAAGTCACAGGGCCGTTCGTCGACGACGGCCTGTTGCCAGGGCTCCAGCGCGATGCGGCGCTCGTGCTTCCTGCCGGGTCCGTGCTGGGGGAAGAGGCAGGGCCAGTGATCGCTGTAGGACGTGACCATGGTGCAGCCCTGGGTGTGGACGCGGCACACGGAGTTCCCGGGCCGGACGGCCCTCATGGCCTGCTCGCACGCGTCGATCAGTCCGGGCCAGGCGTCGCCGCAGGCGATGCGCAGGGCGTGGCCGCCGCGCGGCTGGGCGCTGATGCAGCCCTCGCCGAGGTAGAGGCCGAGCAGGTAGGCGTAGGCGGGGCCGGATGCGCGGCCGGTGCAGTCGGTGCCGTTTCGCCTGGGTTCGATGCGGGTGCGCCAGTCACGGATGGCGGAACGGGACACACCGGTCATCCGGCTCACGGAGTTCAGGCTCCGGCCTTCGACGAGGAGCGCGAGGGCCCGGCGGCGGGTTTCCAGGTCGTACATGTGAACGACTTTGGCGTGATTCCCGCCACGCGTGACCGGAAATCCAGTGCCGCTCACTCGACTCAGTGAAGATCACCCTGAGTGATAAACGCCTTGAATTTGAAGGTGGAGTGCCCCGGGTGGGATTCGAACCCACGCTATATGGTGTTTGAGACCATTGCCTCTACCGCTGGGCTACCGGGGCTTCCTTTGAAGCGAAGGCTAGCGTATACCCTCCGTGTCCTAAACATACCGGAGATAGGTAGGCTCTTGGGGCAGCACCTGCCCTGGAACGAGGAGTCCCGTGAGCGCCGCCGAGCCCGTTGACGAGCAGTCGCACGTACCGCCGCTGACCACCCGTGTGGTGATCGCCGAGGACGAGGCTCTTATCAGGCTCGACCTGAAAGAGATGCTCGAGGAGGAGGGCTACTCCGTCGTCGGTGAGGCGGGTGACGGCGAGACGGCCGTGAAGCTCGCCGAGGAGCTGCGGCCGGACCTGGTGATCCTGGACGTGAAGATGCCCGTGCTGGACGGGATCTCGGCCGCGGAGCGGATCGCCAAGGAGAAGATCGCGCCGGTGCTGATGCTGACCGCGTTCTCGCAGCGCGAGCTGGTGGAGCGGGCCCGGGACGCCGGCGCCATGGCGTACCTGGTCAAGCCGTTCAGCAAGAGCGACGTCGTCCCGGCGATCGAGATGGCCGTGTCGCGGTTCACGGAGCTGCGGGCGCTGGAGGCGGAGGTCGCGGACCTGAGCCTGCGGCTGGAGACACGGAAGCTGGTGGACCGGGCGAAGAGCGTCCTGCAGACGAAGTACGGGCTGACGGAGCCGGCCGCGTTCCGGTGGATCCAGAAGACGTCGATGGACCGTCGCATGACGATGCAGGCGGTGGCGCAGGCCGTGCTGGACGAGGTGGACGGCGCCGCCAAGTAGCGTCGGCCGCGGACCGGGTCAGGCCGCGTGGTCGGGCCAGTCGCGCTGTGGCAGGGGGATGTCCGCCGTGGGCATCCCTTTGTCGTTGGTGACGGCGAGGTGGTCGACGGCGGCGTCGCGGGGGATGTCGAACCACAGGTCGTAGGTGGCGCTGTCGTGGGCGCCGATGTCGATCGTGAGGGGCTGGCGCTTGATCTGCATGGCCTCCCAGTCCATGGTGCGCCGGCTGCCGTCGGTGAGGACGAGCCGGTGGAGGTCGTTGTCGAGGCGCGCGCTGACGGCGTCGTCGACCGTGACGGTGACGCGGATGCGGCAGAGGCGGCCTTCGGCGGAGTGTTCGGCGTGGGTGCCGACGATGACGGCGATGCCGCACCGCAGGGCGAGGGCGCGGAATTCGAGGTTCCCCGCGTGGACGGCCGGTGCGTCGAGGGGGATTTCGAGCTGACGGAGGGGTTGGCCGGTCCGGGGTGGGGAAGGGGTGGGCCATGTCGCGGCGGCGGCGAGGGCCGCTACCGTGGCTCCGGCGAGCGCTCCGGCCAGGGCCGTCAGGGCGGGCCGGCGGGCCAACCGCCGCACAAGGCCACCAAATCGGACCTTTGACTCCATCTCTCCCCCAGGGGTCGTCCGGTTACCGGTAAGGACCGTTCTGTTTCCGGCACATGACCGAGGTCACCGTCCGATCACATATCTTCCGACGGCCTATCTGAGTGCCTGATCAGCGGATTACATTCCCGCCAACCCGCGTGGAGTTCACGCGGTCGCAATCCGGAGGGCCTACGGCCCGCCGACTCGTAATCTCATTGAGCGGCTCCAGGGGGTCGTAGTGCTCAACAAGAAGCTCGTCAAGCTTGCCATCCCGGTGGCAGTTGGCGCTCTCGCGCTCACCGCGTGCGGTGGCGACAAGGACGACAGCAGCAGTGGCGGCGGCAAGCCGACGTTCTCCATCGGCTTCCAGGGTCCGCTGTCGGGTGACAACAGCGCGCTGGGCATCAACGAGGACAACGGTCTGAAGCTGGCCGTGGAAGAGGCCAACAAGAAGGGCGACCTGCCCTTCACGCTGAAGGTCGTGGACGGCGACGACCAGGGCCTGCCGGACCAGTCGCCCGCTGCGGCCCAGAAGCTGATCGGTGACACCAGCGTCGTCGCCGTGGTCGGCCCCGCGTTCTCCGGCCCGACGAAGGCCGCGGGCGGTCTGTACGCCCAGGCGCAGCTCGCCGCGGTGACGCCGTCGGCGACCAACCCGGACCTGACGAACCAGGGCTTCACCTCGTTCCTGCGCGGTGCGCCGAACGACAACGAGCAGGGTGCCGGCATGGCCGAGTACCTCTCGAAGCACGAGAAGGCCAAGAAGGTCTTCGTCATCGACGACAAGAGCGAGTACGGCGTCGGTCTGGCGAAGGTCGCGATCGACAGCCTGAAGGCCGCGGGCGTCACGGTGGAGACGGACTCCGTCCCGGCGAAGACCCCGGACTACACCGCTGCCGCGACGAAGGTCGTCAACTCCAAGGCCGACGCGCTCATCTACGCGGGTTACTACGCGGACCTGGCTCCGTTCGCCAAGAAGCTGGCCGACGGCGGCTTCAAGGGCATCGGCGTCTCGGGTGACGGCTCCAACGACGCGAAGTTCGTCGAGCTGGCCGGCGCCGCGTCCGAGAAGTGGTTCCTGACCTGCCCGTGCACGGACGCCACGAAGAACGAGAGCACCAAGGCGTTCACCGAGGCGTACACCGCGAAGTTCAACACGCCTCCGGGCACCTACTCGGCCGAGTCGTACGACATCGCGAACCTGATCATCTCCGAGATGAAGAAGCTCGGTAAGGACGTCACGCGCGACAAGCTGCTGGCGGCCCTGAAGGGTGTCAACTACAAGGGCCTGACCAAGGAGTTCGCCTTCGACGACAAGGGTGAGCTGAAGACCAAGAACGTGTACCTGTACCAGGTCGCCGACGGCAAGATCGGCTACCTGGGTGACGTGGCCACCCTCAGCGCCAGCTGACCCGGCAACTGACACCTGAGGTGGGGGGCGTGGGGCGCGGCACGGATTCCGGCCGCCGCCCCGCGCTCCCCATCGCTGTGTCGGACGCGTTTTCGCCGCCCTTCACCGGCTTCAGCAAGGATTCCCACGCACGATGAATCTCTTCCACAACTTCTGGGACTACTTCATCCCAGGCTTGACGACGGGTTCCATGTACGCCGTCATAGCGATCGGGTACACCCTGGTCTACGGCGTGCTCCAGCTCATCAACTTCGCGCACAGCGAGGTCTTCATGATGGGCGGCTTCGGTTCGCTCGTCGTGCTCTCCGAGCTCGCCCCGCAGTCCCCGCACGGATTCAACTCCGTCGTGTGGGTGATCGTCGGCATGATCGCCGGCGCCCTGGTCGGAGCGCTGACCGCGTTCGGGCTGGAGAAGGCGGCGTACAAGCCGCTGCGCAAGCGCAACGCCCCCAAGCTGGTCTTCCTGATCAGCGCCATCGGTGCGTCGTTCTTCCTGTACAACCTGGCGGGCAAGCTGTGGGGCCGCAACCCCGTGCCCATGCCGGAGCTGTACACCAACGGTGAGGTCTTCAGCGTCTTCGGCACCCCGGTGAAGATCACGCAGCTGATCATCATCGGTTCCGCGGTCGCGATGATGATCGGTCTGGACCTGGTGGTCAACCGCACGAAGATGGGTGCGGGCATCCGGGCCGTGGCGCAGGACGCCGAGACGGCGGGTCTGATGGGTGTCGACATCGACAAGATCATCTCCCGTACGTTCATCATCGGCGGTCTGCTGGGTGGCGCCGCCGGCTTCCTGTACGGCTTCGGCATCTCCGGCCAGGTCTGGTTCACGGTGGGCTTCCTGCCGGGCATCAAGGCCTTCGCGGCGGCGGTGCTGGGCGGTATCGGCAACATCCGTGGTGCGATGCTGGGCGGTCTGCTGCTGGGCATCGTCGAGAACCTGAGCTCCCCGCTCTTCGGCACCCAGTGGATCGACGTGACCGCGTTCGTGATCCTGATCCTGGTGCTGATGTTCCGTCCGACGGGCATCATGGGCGAGCGTCTGGGGAGGTCGGCATGAGCAACGCGACCGCTGCCAAGTCCTTCTCGGTGGACGTGGCGAAACTGCGCCGCAAGGCCTGGTACCAGCAGCCCCGCTGGACACGGCTGCTCGGCATGCTGGTGCTGGGCTTCATCCTGGCGCTGATGACGGGCGAGGACGGCAACCCGGCGGAGAGGCTGTCGGCGTTCACCGGCGCCTTCCAGTCGGTGCGGCTGTGGATCTGCCTGGCCATCATGGTGGGCGTGTGGGCGCTGGTGGAGTTCGGCGCCCCGGTGCGCGACGCGGCCCGGCAGGGTGCGCAGGGTGTCGGCAAGTCGCTGGAGCCGACGCGGGCGATGTTCCGGTCCAACGGCTGGCTGCGGCTGGGCGGACTGGTGGTCGTCCTGGTGCTGGCGATCGTCATCCCGGCCAACACCAGCCTGTTCTGGCAGGAGGTCCTCGTCACGCAGATGGGGATCTTCATGATCATCGCGGTCGGTCTGAACGTGGTGGTCGGCTGGGCCGGTCTGCTGGACCTGGGCTTCATCGCCTTCTACGCGATCGGCGCGTACTCCTGCGCCTTCTGGACCGGCCACATGCCGGTGAAGCCGCCGTTCACGGTGGGCGCGCTGGAGTCGATCCCGTTCGCCATCGTCACCTGCCTGATCGCCGGTGTGCTGCTGGGCGCCCCGACGCTGCGGCTGCGCGGTGACTACCTCGCGATCGTGACGCTGGGCTTCCACGAGATCGTGTACCTGGTCGCGAAGAACTCGGACGGCTTCACGAACGGTTCGCGCGGTGTCATCGGCATCCCGCACCCCTCGATCCACATCGGTCCGATCAACTACGACTGGACGCTGGACCCGCTGCCGTACTGGTACCTCCTGCTGTTCTTCCTGGTGGTGCTGATCTTCCTGTACAACCGCCTGGAGCACTCGCGGATCGGCCGGACCTGGACGGCGATCCGGGAGGACGAGGTGGCCGCCTCCGCGACGGGCATCAACACCGTCCGCTACAAGCTGCTGGCCTTCGCGATCGGCGCGTCGACCTCGGGTCTGGCGGGCGTCGTCTACTCCAGCAAGGTCGGCTTCATCAACCCGGAGAACTTCACCATCGTGCTGTCGGTGCTCGCGCTGGCGTACGTGGTGTTCGGCGGCATGGGGTCCATCGCGGGCGTGCTGTTCGGTGCCGCGCTGCTGGTGTGGCTGCCGAACGCGCTGCGTGACCTGGTGCCGGAGCAGGACCGCTTCATCTACCTGGGTGCGCTGCTCGTCATCATGATGATCTTCCGTCCGCAGGGTGTGATCCCCTCCCGCCGCAGGCAGCGTGAGCTGCACATGGCGGAGGCGGGCATCGGCGACGCCGATGCGATGACCGAGCCGACGGGAGGCGTGAAGTCGTGAACGCGGTGGAGGAAGCGGGCGTGCAGCCCGCGCAGACCGGCGGTGCGGTGCTGCAGGCCCGTGGCGTGACGCTGCGGTTCGGCGGTCTCACCAGCCTGTCGGACGTCAACCTGACGATGCGGCGGGGCGAGATCCTCGCGGTGATCGGTCCGAACGGCGCGGGCAAGACCTCGCTGTTCAACTCCCTGACGGGCGTGTACGTCCCGCAGGAGGGCACGATCACCTTCCACGCGGAGGGCGGTTCCGAGCACAAGCTGCTCGGCGCCAAGCCGTACCTGGTGAACCGTTACGGTGTCGCCCGGACCTACCAGAACATCCGGCTCTTCAGTGCCCTGACGGCGCTGGAGAACGTCAAGATCGCGGCGGAGTCGCGGCAGAAGTCGGGAGCGATCTCGATCATGCTGGGCCTGCCGTGGGCGCGCCGGGACGAGAAGGCCAGCGACGAGCGGGCGCAGGAGCTGCTGTCGTACGTGGGCCTGTCGGGCAAGCACAACGAGCTGGCCGCCAGCCTCTCCTACGGTGACCAGCGGCGTCTGGAGATCGCGCGGGCGCTGGCGACCGACCCGAAGGTGCTGCTGCTGGACGAGCCGGCGGCCGGTACGAACCCGACGGAGAAGCTGGAGCTGGAGCAGCTGATCCGCCGGATCAACCAGGACCTGGGCGTCAGCGTGCTGCTGATCGAGCACGACATGAAGCTCGTGATGTCGGTCGCGGACCGCGTCATGGTGCTGAACTTCGGCAAGGTGATCGCCGAGGGTCTGCCCGAGGAGGTGCAGCGCGATCCCGCGGTGATCGAGGCGTACCTGGGTTCTGCCGACGAGGAGGCCGTGGAGGCCGTCGCGGAGATGGTGGAGATCGTCGAGTCGCACCACACGGCCGACGCTCCGGAAGTCCCCGCACCGCGTGAGTCCGAGGAGGAGGGCCGATGACCGAGGCCGCCAACTTCGAGAAGGCGACGGACGGTTCCGTCGCCCAGGCCCCGGCGATGCTGGAGCTGGTCGACCTGCAGGTGTTCTACGGCGCGATCCAGGCGCTCAAGGGCATCAACGTGACGGTCCGGCAGGGTGAGGTCGTGGCGCTGCTCGGCGCGAACGGCGCCGGCAAGACCACCACCCTGCGCACGATCTCCGGTCTGCTGCAGCCCCGCCACGGCGAGGTGCGGCTGGGCGGTGAGCGGATCGACGGCGTTCCCGCGCACAAGGTCGTGGAGCTCGGCATCGGCCAGTCGCCGGAGGGCCGCCGCGTCTTCCCGGTGATGACGGTGCTGGAGAACCTGGAGATGGGCGCCTACCGGTTCAAGGGCGTCTCCAAGGACGACCTGGACCGTGTGCTGACGCTCTTCCCGCGCCTGGCGGAGCGGCGTACGCAGCTGGCGGGCACCCTGTCCGGCGGTGAGCAGCAGATGCTGGCCATCGGCCGGGCCCTGATGGGCCGCCCGAACCTGCTGCTGCTCGACGAGCCGTCGATGGGGCTGGCGCCGCTGATCGTCCAGCAGATCTTCGAGATCATCAAGGAGATCAACGACCAGGGCACCACGGTGCTGCTGGTGGAGCAGAACGCCTCGCAGGCGCTGCAGCTGGCCGACCGCGGCTACGTGCTGGAGACGGGCGCGATCGTCATGGAGGACGACGCCTCGGCCCTGCTGTCCGACCCGCGCGTGCGTGCCGCGTACCTCGGTGAGGGCGCGGCGTAGCGTCCGGCGTCGCACGGCGTGCCATACCGCGAGGAGGGCGGCCCCCGGAGGATTCCGGGGGCCGCCCTCCTCGTGCGTCCCGTGCGGGCGGGCGTCAGGCGGTGACGGTGCCCGGGGTGGCCGGGGTGGCCGGGGTGGCCGGGCGCAGCATGCAGGTGAGGCGGGCGGAGCAGACCCGGCGGTCCTGCTCGTCGCTGATGACGATCTCGTAGGTCGCGGAGGAGCGGCCGCGGTGGACGGGGGTGGCGACCCCGGTCACCTTGCCGGAGCGCAGGCCGCGGTGGTGGGTGCAGTTGAGGTCGACCCCGACGGCGATCTTGCCGGGGCCGCCGTGCAGCATGGCGCCGATGGACCCGATGGTCTCCGCCAGGACGGCGGAGGCGCCGCCGTGGAGGAGCCCGTAGGGCTGGGTGTTCCCCTCGACGGGCATGGTGGCCACGACGCGCTCGGCGGTCGCCTCGACGATCTCGACGCCCATGCGGGAGCCGAGGTCGCCGGCGGAGAACAGCGCCACCAGGTCGACGCCGAGTCCGGCGTACTGCTCGATGACCTCCGGGGAGAAAAGGCTGGTCGTGGTCTGCTCGCCCATGGACGGTGGCTCCGATCGTCGTCGTTCGGTGTACTGGCCCGTTTTCTACCGGACGGTCAGTGGGGACCGCCGGGCGGGGTGGTCTGTTCCAGCCGGACGACGACGGACTTGGACGCCGGGGTGTTGCTGGTGTCGGCGGTGTGGTCGAGCGGGACCAGCACGTTGGTCTCCGGGTAGTAGGCGGCGGCGCAGCCGCGGGCCGTCGGGTAGTGGACCACCCGGAAGCCCTCGGCGCGGCGTTCCGTGCCGTCCGTCCACTCGCTGACGAGGTCGGTGTAGGCGCCGTCGGCGAAGCCGAGGGCGGCGGCGTCGTCGGGGTGGACCAGGACGACGCGGCGGCCGCCCTTGATGCCGCGGTAGCGGTCGTCGAGGCCGTAGATGGTGGTGTTGTACTGGTCGTGCGAGCGCAGCGTCTGCAGCAGCAGCCGGCCCTCGGGGACCCGGGGGTACTCCAGAGGGGCGGCGGTGAAGTTGGCCAGCCCGGTGGCGGTGGGGAAGCTGCGGGAGTCGCGCGGGGCGTGCGGGAGGGTGAAGCCGCCGGGGCGGCGCACCTTGACGTTGAAGTCGTCGAAGCCGGGGATCACGCGGGATATCCGGTCGCGGATCCGGTCGTAGTCGCCCTCGAGCTCCTGCCAGGGCACGCGGCTGTCCGGGCCGAGGACGGCGGCGGCGAGGCGGCAGACGATGGCCGGCTCGGACAGCAGCAGGGGGCTCGCGGGTTCCAGGCCGCCGCGGGAGGCGTGCACCATGCCCATGGAGTCCTCGACGGTGACGAACTGCTCGCCGGCGGCCTGGACGTCGCGCTCGGTCCGGCCCAGGGTGGGCAGGATCAGGGCGCGGGCGCCGGTGACCACGTGGGAGCGGTTGAGCTTGGTGGACACGTGCACGGTGAGGCGGGCGCGGCGCATGGCGGCCTCGGTGACGTCCGTGTCGGGTGAGGCGGCGACGAAGTTGCCGCCCATGGCGAAGAAGACCTTGGCGTCGCCGTCGCGCAGGGCGCGGATGGCGGCGACGGTGTCCAGGCCGTGCTCGCGGGGCGGGGCGAAGCCGAACTCCTTCTCCAGAGCGTCGAGGAAGGCGGGGGCGGGCTTCTCGTAGATGCCCATGGTGCGGTCGCCCTGGACGTTGCTGTGGCCGCGGACGGGGCACACGCCGGCGCCGGGGCGGCCGATGTTGCCGCGCAGGAGGAGGAAGTTGACGACCTCCTTGATGGTGGGCACGGAGTGCTTGTGCTGGGTGAGGCCCATGGCCCAGCAGACGATGACGCTCTTGGCGCCGAGCACCATGGCGAGGAGTTCGTCGATCTCGGACTGGGGCAGGCCGGTGGCGCGCAGCACCTCGTCGGGGTCGGTGGCGCGGGCGGCGGCCGCGCACTCCTCGAAGCCGTGGGTGTGCCCGTCGATGAAGGCCTGGTCGAGGACGGTGCCGGGCGCCTGGTCCTCGGCCTCCAGGAGCGCCTTGTTGAGGGCGCGGAAGAGGGCCTGGTCGCCGCCGAGCCGGATCTGCAGGAAGAGGTCGGCGAGCGCGGTGCCACCGCCGGCCAGGCCCTTGGGGGTCTGCGGGTTCTTGAAGCGCTGCAGGCCGGCCTCGGGCAGCGGGTTGACCGTGACGATCCTCGCGCCGCTCGCCTTCGCCTTCTCCAGGGCGGAGAGCATGCGGGGGTGGTTGGTGCCGGGGTTCTGCCCGGCGACGATGATCAGGTCGGCGCGGTGGAGGTCCTCGAGCAGGACGCTGCCCTTGCCGATGCCTATGGTCTGCGCGAGCGCGGAGCCCGACGACTCGTGGCACATGTTGGAGCAGTCGGGCAGGTTGTTGGTGCCGAACTCGCGGGCGAAGAGCTGGTAGAGGAAGGCGGCCTCGTTGCTGGTGCGGCCCGAGGTGTAGAACACGGCCTCGTCGGGGCCCGTCAGGCCGTTCAGCTCGTCGGCGACGATCTCGAAGGCGCGTTCCCAGGGGACGGGCTCGTAGTGGTCGGCGCCGTCCGGCAGGTACATGGGCTGGGTGAGGCGGCCCTGCTGGCCAAGCCAGTAGCCGCTGCGCCGGGCGAGGTCGGCGACGGGGTGCGCGGCGAAGAAGTCCGGTGTGACCCGGCGCAGGGTGGCCTCCTCGGCGACGGCCTTGGCGCCGTTCTCGCAGAACTCGGCGGTGTGCCGGTGCTCGGGCTCGGGCCAGGCGCAGCCGGGGCAGTCGAAGCCGTCCTTCTGGTTGACCTTGAGGAGGGTGAGCGCGGTGCGTCGCACCCCCATCTGCTGCTGCGCGATGCGCAGGGTGTGCCCGATGGCCGTGAGCCCGGCAGCGGCGTGCTGCGGGGCGCTGACCTCGGGTGCGTCCTGGACGGGGTCGCCTGCGGGTGCTTTGCCTGCCATGGCTTCGATCCTGCCACGACCAGGCGGCGGACCGGCAGTGTCAGACGGGCGTGGGAGGATCGGGACGTGGCAGTCAAGGCAGAGAAGACGAACGCAGCGACCGGCACCGCACCCCAGGGGGGTGAGCGGCCCCGGTTGCTCCTGCTGGACGGGCATTCGCTGGCGTACCGGGCCTTCTACGCGCTGCCGGTGGAGAACTTCAACACCACCACCGGGCAGCCGACGAACGCGGTGTACGGCTTCGCGTCGATGCTGGCGAACACGCTGCGTGATGAGCGGCCGACGCATCTGGCGGTGGCGTTCGACGTCTCGCGGCGCACGTGGCGTCTGGAGGAGTTCCCGGAGTACAAGGCGACCCGGTCCGCGACGCCGGACGAGTTCCGCAGCCAGGTGACGCTGATCGGCGAGCTGCTGGACACGATGAAGGTGCAGCGATTCGCCACGGAGGGTTACGAGGCGGACGACGTGATCGCCACGCTGGCCACGCAGGCGGAGGCGCTGGGGTACGAGGTGCTGATCGTCACCGGCGACCGCGACTCCTTCCAGCTCGTCTCGGACCACGTCACGGTGCTGTACCCGACGAAGGGCGTCTCCGAGCTGACCCGGTTCACCCCGGCGAAGGTCGAGGAGAAGTACGGGCTGACCCCCGCGCAGTACCCGGACTTCGCGGCGTTGCGCGGCGACCCGTCGGACAACCTGCCCGGCATCCCGGGCGTCGGGGAGAAGACCGCCGCCAAGTGGATCACCCAGTTCGGCTCGTTCGCGGAGCTCGCGGACCGCGCGGAGGAGGTGAAGGGCAAGGCGGGCGAGAACCTGCGCGCCCACCTGGAGTCGGTGAAGCTCAACCGCCGGCTGACGGAGCTGGTGCGGGACGTGGAGCTGCCCTGCGGGCCGGAGCAGCTGGCACGGCAGGCGTACGACCGGGACGCGCTCGACGTGGTGCTGGACACCCTGGAGTTCCGCCACCCCAACTTCCGGGAGCGGCTGTACGCGGCCGACCCGGGTGCCGCGGAGCAGGGCACTCCGGAGGTCGCCGGCGGTGTGGCCGTCGAGGGCCGCGTGCTGGCCGCGGGCGAGCTGGCGGACTGGCTGGCGGAGCACGCCGGCGGGCCGCTGGGCGTGGCGACGGTCGACGCGTGGGCGCTGGGCGCGGGCAGCGTGTCCGAGGTGGCGCTGGCGACGGCGGAGGGCCCGGCGGCGTGGTTCGACCCGGCGGCGCTGGACGAGAAGGACGAGCAGGCCTTCGCGGCGTGGCTGGCGGACGCCGCCCGGCCGAAGGTGCTGCACAACGCCAAGAACGTGATGCGGGTCTTCGCCGAGCACGGCTGGAGCGTGGACGGGGTCACGATGTGCACGGCGCTGGCCGCGTACCTGGTCAAGCCCGGCCGCCGCTCGTTCGCCCTGGACGACCTGTCGGTGGAGTACCTGGGGCGGGAGCTGGCCCCGGCGGGCGGCGAGGACGGCCAGTTGGCCTTCGGCGCCGACGAAGAGGCCGAGGCGGACGCCCTGATGGTGCAGGCGCGCGCCGTGCTGGACCTGGGCGACGCGTTCGCCGCGCGGCTGGAGCAGGACGGCGCGCTGCGGCTGCTGCGCGAGGTGGAGCTGCCGACCTCGACGCTGCTGGCGCGAATGGAGCGGGCGGGCATCGCGGCGGACCGCGAGCATCTGGAGCGCCTGGAGCAGCGGTTCGCGGGCGAGGTGCAGCTCGCCGTGAAGGAGGCGCACGCCGCGGTCGGGCACGAGTTCAACCTGGGCTCCCCCAAGCAGCTGCAGGAGGTGCTCTTCGGCGAGCTGGGGCTGCCCAAGACGAAGAAGACCAAGACGGGTTACACCACCGACGCGGACGCGCTGGCGTGGCTGGCGGCGCAGACCGAGCACGAGCTGCCGGTGATCATGCTGCGTCACCGGGAGCAGGCGAAGCTGCGGGTGACGGTCGAGGGGCTGGTCAAGACGATCGCTCCCGACGGGCGGATCCACACCACGTTCAGCCAGATCGTGGCGGCCACGGGCCGGCTGTCCTCGACCGACCCCAACCTGCAGAACGTGCCGGTGCGCACCGACGAGGGCCGGGCGATCCGCCGCGGCTTCGTGGTCGGCGAGGGCTACGAGTCGCTGCTGACCGCCGACTACAGCCAGATCGAACTGCGGGTGATGGCCCACCTGTCGGAGGACGAGGGGCTGATCGCGGCCTTCGACTCCGGCGAGGACCTGCACACCACGGTCGGCAGCTACGTCTTCTCGGTGCCGCCGGAGCAGGTGGACGCCGAGATGCGCCGCAAGATCAAGGCGATGTCCTACGGGCTGGCGTACGGGCTGTCGGCCTTCGGCCTGTCGCAGCAGCTGGGCATCGAGGCGGCCGAGGCGCGCGGCCTGATGGAGACGTACTTCGAGCGGTTCGGCGGCGTGCGGGACTATCTGCAGCGCGTGGTGGAGGAGGCCCGGGTCACGGGTTACACCGAGACCTTGATGGGCCGCCGCCGTTACCTTCCCGACCTCACCAGCGACAACCGCCAGCGCCGCGAGATGGCCGAGCGGATGGCGCTCAACGCGCCGATCCAGGGCTCGGCCGCCGACATCGTCAAGATCGCGATGCTGAAGGTGGACGCGGCGCTGGCGCGGGAGGGGCTGCGCTCCCGGATGCTGCTGCAGGTGCACGACGAAATCGTGGTCGAGGTCGCCCCCGGCGAGCGGGCCGCAGTGGAGGAGCTGGTCCGTCGCGAGATGGCGGCCGCCTACCCGTTGCGGGCGCCGCTGGACGTCTCCGTGGGCGTCGGTCCGGACTGGGAGTCGGCGGCCCACTGACCGCCGGTCCCCCGGCCGTCGCGGCGGGCGGCGCGGTGCGTGAGGTGCACCGCGCCGGCGCAGGTCGCGGCGGCCAGGGCGAGTCCCGCCCCGGCGCCGAAGAGGCCGGCCGGGATCATCCCGGCGGCGTCGCCGGTCGCCCCGTACCACTGCTCCGCGCGTACGGCCGCTCCGGCGGCCGTGGTGACGCCGAGGGCGGTCAGGGCGAGCCGCCGGGCCCGGCGCGAGAGCCGGGGCACAGAGGAGGGGCGCTTTTCGGCCGTACCGGGCACGGCCCTCAGGGCGCGCAGCCCGTACCAGCCCAGCAGGGCCAGCGCCACGGCCGAGCTTCCGTACTGGACGTACTTGTGCAGGGCCGTGCCGTGCACCTCGTGGTCGAGCACGGGGAGCAGGCGCACGCCCCACCGCCCGGGGTGGGTGAAGGCGTCCCAGACCACGTGGGTGGTCGCCCCGGCCACGGCCGACGCCCAGAAGGCCGCGACCGATCGCGGCGAGGGCCGCATGCGGTCGCCGACGCCCGCCAGGGCGGCGATCCCGGCCTGCCGGTGCTCGGGCAGCAGGGCCACGAGGGGCCCGCGCAGCGCCGCCCAGCCGCCCACCAGCCCGGCGGCGATGACCGGGTCCACGAGGGCGACGCCCAGCGGGGCGTGGGTGACCTGCCCGAAGCCGAAGAGGCCCCGCACCAGCGAATCGGCGAAGAAGGGCACGTCGGGGGCGAAGGAGCCGGCGACGAGGGCGGCCGCGACGAGCGGGCCGCGTCCCCGTACGGTGCCGGCGCGGTCCTGCCGCAGACCCGGCAGCACTGCCAACGCATGACTCATCGTGAACGGCATGCAACCTCTTCCGGAACACATCTGTCTGATCAGTATGCGACGTCCGGGACGGTGGCTCCGTTCGGGAAGTTGCCGTAGGGTCACCAGGGTTGCCACGCAGGGAGACGGGCGACACACGGCTTTCGGGAGGGGCAGCGGGTATGCGAGCGCGGTACGGACGGCGGATCCGCAGGGGAGTCGCGGGCACCGCGGTGGCCGCCGCGGCCATGGCGGCGCTGACGGGTTCCCAGGCCCCCGGACTGCTGCCGGGCATCCTCAACACCAGCGCAGGCGCCCCGATCGTACCCCCGCCCGGCGACCCCATCGACGGCAACTCGTCGGAGTACTTCACCGGTCTCCCGCCGCTCAACACACCCGCTCCCGGCACCTCCGCCACCCCGGGCACCGGTCCGGGGACCGGCGCGACCGACGGCACCGGCCTGCCGGTGTCCGTGCTGGAGGCCTACCGCAGGGCCGAGACGGCGCTCGCCGCCAGCGACCCCGGGTGCAACCTGCGCTGGGAGCTGCTGGCCGCGATCGGCCAGGTCGAGTCCAACCAGGCGCGCAGCGGCAACGTCGACTCCGCGGGCACCACGCTCTCCCCCATCCTGGGCCCGGTCCTCAACGGCAACGGCTTCGCGAACATCACCGACACCGACGACGGCGTCTGGGACGGGGACAAGGTCCACGACCGCGCGGTCGGCCCGATGCAGTTCATCCCGTCGACCTGGCAGACCTGGGGCGCGGACGGTAACGACGACGGCGTCACCAACCCGAACAACATATTCGACGCGGCGCTCGCCGCCGGCCGCTACCTGTGCGCGGGCAACCGCGACCTGTCCGTCGAACACGACCTCCACCGCGCGATCCTGGGTTACAACAACTCGACCGCGTACCTGAACACGGTCCTGTCCTGGTACGACCACTTCCGCAAGGGCGACGTCGTCTCCCTCCCCGACGTGGGCGGCGCGGGCAGCGACACCCCCGACGACCCGCCGTCCTCCACGGCGCCGTCCAGCTCGCCCTCGCCGACGTGGTCCCCGAGCATGAGCGCCTCGCCCCGGCCGACGAAGTCGC
Organism: Streptomyces sp. NPDC006207; assembly: GCF_040613835.1. NCBI lineage: Bacteria > Bacillati > Actinomycetota > Actinomycetes > Kitasatosporales > Streptomycetaceae > Streptomyces > Streptomyces sp. NPDC006207. Next base: position 42,900 of record NZ_JBEXSX010000016.1, read on the forward strand.
CCACGCCGACCGCGACCGCCAGCGGCACGATCGGCCCCCCGTCGGGCAGCCCCTCGCCGACGACCTCGCCCACCGACTCCCCGACGACGGGCCCCACCACCGGCCCGACGGACCCGCCGACCTGCCCGACGGCCTCCGCGTCGCCCACGGCGACCCCCACCGACACGGCCTCCCCGTCGCCGTCCGGTACGCCCGACCCCTGTGCGACGGCCTCCCCCGGCGACAGCCCGTCGCCGACCGCGACGGAGACCGAGGGCGCCACCGCCTCCGGCCCGACCAACTGACGCCGTAGAACCTGTTCTCATTTCAACTCCCGGTTGCTACGGTTCACCGGCCCAGCCGACGTAGCCGTACGACCGGGAGGTACGGCCATGCGCGCAGTCATCGCGGCGGCCATCGGACTCGTCGCCGCGCTCGGGATCGTCCTCCTCGTGACCGCGGTCGGTCCGCCGGACGGCAGCACGTCCCCTGAGCCGCTGCTCACCACCGTCCCCGCGCACCCGTAGGAGGGCGGTCCCATGCGCCGCAGGTCAAGCCTGGTCCTCCTCTCCCTCGCGGTGTTCTTCGCCGCACTGTCACCGCTGGTGCGCTGGTACGCCTTCCCCCGTCTGGCGAAGATCCCGGCAGGCCAGTACCAGGCGGTCGTCCTGGAGGCGCGGGACGCCACGCTGCTCGACTACGGGACGATGCGGCCAAAGAAGGTCGCGAAGGTCAGCATCGTGCAGACCCTGAAGGGCAACGTGGAGGAGGCGCATCGGATCGACCGGCGCACCGGCCGGGACGTGGTCGTGTGGGACGGGCTGGCCTACGTGGTGGGCCCGGACGGCGCGATGGTCTCCCAGGTCCCCGAGCGGTACGTCTTCGACGCGCACACGCAGGAACCCGTCCACGCGGGGGGCGAGAGCGTCGACGGCGATGCCGTCGAACGCCGGGGCGTCGAGTTCAAGTTCCCCTTCCTCACCGAGAAGCGGGACTACTACTACTTCGACGCGCAGGCGCGGAGTTCGGCGCCCATCCACTACCGCGGCACGCGGCAGTTCCGCGGCCTGGAGGTCTACTACTTCGAGCAGACCGTGCCCTGGACCGAGGTCCCGCTGCCCAAGAAGATGCCGGTCGAGGGCGTCACCCCGCAGACCGTCGCGGCGATGGGCATGGAGCGCTGGTACACCACGAAGCGCATGTTCTGGGTGGACCCCGTCACCGGGGCCCCGGTCAACGGGGAGGAGGTCCACCGGGAGGAGATGCGCTTCACCGACGGGAAGCAGCAGCCGGTCACCGCGTTCGCCGGGCACGTGAAGATGCGCGAGGACTACGTGCGGCACACCGTCGCCCTGGTGAAGTCCCAGCGGCAGGTGGTGCTGGTGATGACCTCCTACCTGCCGTGGGGCTCGCTCCTGCTGGGCGCCACGCTGCTGTCGCTCGCGCTCGTCCTGGAGGCGCGCGGCCGCCGCCCGGCAGCGGGCGGCGTCGGCGCCGTCGGCGGCCTCAGCGGGGCGAAGGGGAGTCGTCCTCGCCGATGTGGTGCACGCGCACGAGGTTGGTGGTCCCCGAAACACCGGGCGGCGAGCCCGCCGTGATGACGACGACGTCGCCCTCCTGGCAGCGGCCGATGCGCAGCAGCTGCTCGTCGACCTGGTCGACCATCTCGTCGGTCGTCTGCACCATCGGCCCGAGGAAGGTCTCCACGCCCCAGGTGAGGCTGAGCTGCGAGCGGGTGGCCGGCTCGGGGCTGAAGGCGAGCACGGGGATGGGCGAGCGGTAGCGGGAGAGCCGCCGTGCGGTGTCGCCGGACTGGGTGAAGGCCACCAGGTACTTGGCGTCGAGGAAGTCGCCCATCTCCGCGGCCGCGCGTGCGACGGCGCCGCCCTGGGTGCGGGGCTTGTTCTGCTCGGTCAGCGGCGGCAGGCCGGCCGCGAGCATGTCCTCCTCGGCGGCGGCGACGATCCGGCCCATGGTCCTGACCGTCTCGACGGGGTGCTTGCCGACGCTGGTCTCGCCGGAGAGCATGACCGCGTCGGCGCCGTCCATGACGGCGTTGGCCACGTCCGAGGCCTCGGCGCGGGTGGGACGCGAGGAGGCGATCATCGACTCCAGCATCTGCGTCGCGACGATCACCGGCTTGGCGTTGCGCCGGGCGAGGGCGACCGCGCGCTTCTGCACCATGGGCACGGCCTCCAGCGGCATCTCCACGCCGAGGTCGCCGCGGGCCACCATGATCCCGTCGAAGGCGGCGACGATCTCCTCGAGGTTGTCGACCGCCTGCGGCTTCTCGATCTTGGCGATGACGGGGACCCGGCGGTCCTCCTCGCGCATGATGCGCAGCACGTCCTCGGCGTCCCGGCCGCTGCGGACGAAGGACAGCGCGATGATGTCGGCACCGGTGCGCAGCGCCCAGCGCAGGTCCTCGACGTCCTTCTCGGACAGGGCGGGCACGGAGACGGCGACACCGGGGAGGTTGAGCCCCTTGTTGTCGGAGATCAGACCGCCCTCGATGCACAGGGTGCGGACCCGGGTGCCCTCGACGCCGGTGACCTCCAGGGTGACGCGGCCGTCATCGACGAGGATCCGCTCACCACGCGTGACGTCGGCGGCCAGGCCCTTGTACGTGGTACCGCAGATCAGCCGGTCGCCCTCGATCTCCTCGGTGGTGATCGTGAACTCGTCACCGCGTTCAAGCAGTACGGGGCCCTCCGCGAAGCGTCCCAGCCGGATCTTCGGGCCTTGAAGGTCCGCGAGGATCCCGACGCTGCGGCCGCTCTCGTCGGCGGCCTTGCGCACGCGCCGGTAACGCTCCTCGTGATCGGCGTGGCAACCATGGCTCATGTTCAGGCGGGCGACGTCCATACCGGCTTCGACCAGGGCCTTGATCTGGTCGTAGGCGTCGGTGGCGGGCCCGAGGGTGCAGACGATTTTTGCTCGGCGCATGGACCGAGCCTATGACCTACTTCACAGTAGGTACCTCGTGGAAGGCGACTGTCCAACGTCAGCCTGATTAACGGTTGTTGACAAGTGGTGAAGTGAGCTGGGGCCCGCTCCGATGAGCACACCGCCGGTGGGGCGGGGCTCAGGCCGACAGGTCGGGCGCCGTCATGGTGAAGTGTGCGGTGACCTGCGCGTACACGTTCTGTCGCTCCGGCTCCATGTCAAGGGCCTGGGCCGTGTCCTCGGCGCCGCCGGGTGCCGCGAAGGCGGCGGTCCGCATCGCCGGACGGGCACGGAAGGGCGCCGACTGCTGCACTCCCTCGTCGGCCAGCTCGACCAGGGCCACCAGCCGGGCGCCGAGCGCCTGCGCGTACTCGCGGGCACGCTGCACCGCGTCGCGCACGGCCTGCCGGCGGGCCTCGCTGTAGGCCGCGGAGTCGGGCCGCAGCGACCACCAGGGGCCGTCGACACGGGTGAGCTCCAGATCGGCCAGCCGGGTGGTGAGCTCGCCCAGAGCGGTGAAGTCGGTGAGGGTGGCCCCCACGCGCACGCTGCCGTGGTACGCCCGTACGCGCTCGCCGCGGCCCCGCTCCCGCAGCTCGGGGGTGATCACGAAGGCCCCGGTCTCCAGCTTCTCGACGGCGTCGGTGTAGCCCTTGACGAGGTCGAGCACTTGCGCGTTGCGCCGGCTGAGGTCGTCCAGCGTGGCGCGGCGGTCGGTGCCGCGGGCGCTGACGGTGACGGCGATCCGGGCGAGCTCGGGCTCGACCTCGAGGGTCGCCTCGCCCCGCACCCCCACGTGCGGGGTCTCGGGGGTCGGGTACGTCCTGGCCGGTTCTGTGCTCATGCGTCCCACCTTGCCAGGCCGGTACCGCCGTGACGAGTCATCTGTTCGCAACCTGGCGGGGGTGTTGCCCGGGGCACCCGTGCGCCAGAATCTACGCGCGTTAACACCACCAGCAGACCATCATCCCGCCCCCGGCGACCGCCGGAGGCGCCCCGGACACCAGGAGCCGACGTATGCCGCTGAACCGCAGGGACTTCCTCAACCGGTCCGCCGTCACCGGCGCGGGCCTCGCGCTGGCCGGCACGGCGGGCGCCCTGGCCGGCGCGGCTCCGGCCCAGGCCACGGGCCGCCACGGGCACGGGCACGGTCACGGACCGAAGAAGTACTCCTTCAGCGTCCTCGGCACCACCGACCTGCACGGCAACGTCTTCAACTGGGACTACTTCACGGACGCGGAGTACGACGACAAGGCGCACAACGACGTCGGCCTCGCCAAGATCTCCACCCTGGTCACGCAGCAGCGCGCGGCGAAGGGCCGCCGCAACACCCTGCTGATCGACGCGGGCGACACCATCCAGGGCACCCAGCTGTCGTACTACTACGCCAAGATCGACCCGATCACCGCCAAGCACGGTCCGGTGCACCCGATGGCGCAGGCCATGAACGCCATCGGCTACGACGCCGCGGCGCTGGGGAACCACGAGTTCAACTACGGCATCCCGGTGCTGCGCAAGTTCGAGGAGCAGTGCGACTTCCCGCTGCTCGGCGCCAACGCGCTCGACGCGCGCACGGGCCGGCCGGCCTTCCCGCCGTACTCCTTCCACCGGCTGCGCGTCGACGGCGCCCCCGACGTGAAGGTGGCGGTCCTGGGACTGACCAACCCCGGCATCGCGATCTGGGACAAGGCCAACGTGCAGGGCAAGATGACCTTCCCGGGCCTGGAGGAGCAGGCCGCGAAGTACGTGCCCCGGCTGCGTGCGATGGGCGCCGACGTGGTCGTCGTCTCGGCCCACAGCGGCTCCTCCGGCACCTCCTCCTACGGTGACCAGCTGCCGTACGTCGAGAACGCGGCGGCGCTGGTCGCCGAGCAGGTGCCGGGGATCGACGCGATCCTGGTCGGCCACGCCCACTCCGAGATCCCGGAGTACGTGGTGGCCAACAAGCAGACCGGCCAGGGCGTGGTGCTCTCCGAGCCGCTGAAGTGGGGCCAGCGCCTGACGGTCTTCGACTTCGACCTGGAGCTGGTCCGGGGCAAGTGGGAGGTCGTCACCGTCGGCGCGTCCGTCCTCAACTCCAACACGGTCGAGGAGGACCCGCGGATCGTCCGGCTGCTCTCGGACGAGCACAAGGAGGTCGTGGGTTACGTCAACCAGGTGATCGGCACGTCGGCCGCGGCGATGTCGGCGGAGGAGTCCCCCTACAAGGACACGCCGATCATCGACTTCATCAACTTCGTCCAGGCCGAGACGGTCAAGGCGGCGCTCGCCGGGACCGAGCACGCCTCCCTGCCGGTGCTGTCGCAGGCCGCGTGCTTCTCGCGCACGGCCGCCATCCCGGCGGGCCAGGTCACCATCCGCGACGTCGCCGGGCTGTACGTCTTCGAGAACACCCTGGAGGCCCGGATCCTGACCGGTGCCCAGGTCAAGGCGTACATCGAGTTCTCGGCGAACTACTTCGTACAGACGGCGCCCGACGCGCCCGTCGACGTCGCGAAGCTGACGAACGCGAACGGCACGCCCGACTACAACTACGACGTGGTCAGCGGCGTCACCTACGACATCGACATCTCCCGCCCCGCCGGTTCGCGGGTGTCGAACGTGCTCTTCCAGGGTGCGCCGATCGACGAGTCGGCCCGCTTCGTCCTGGCCGTCAACAACTACCGGGCCAACGGCGGCGGCAACTTCCCCGCGGTCGCCACGGCGCAGCAGGTGTGGGCGAACTCCGAGGAGATCCGGAACACCATCATCGCCTGGGTGCAGGCGAACGGATCCATCGACCCGGCGCGGTTCGGCTCGCAGGACTGGAAGCTGACCCGCGGCGGCGTGCCGGTCTTCTAGCCCTTCCGAGCGTTCCCGGTACACCGGAGGGCATGTGCGGGCTGTGCACATGCCCTCCGGGCGTTCCGCAGTGGCCGGGCACGGAGGACGCCGGCACCGCCGGCCTCAGGCCGGCACGTGTTCCAGGAGCACGCGGCGCAGTTCCCGGGCGGCGCGCGGGGGCTCGGCGTCCTTGCGGTGCGCCAGGGCGACCGTGCGCTGCAGCCCGGGGGCCTCGAAGGGCGTCGTGCGCAGCCTGGGCCGGCGTCCGGCGACCATGCTGGGCACGACCGCGGGGCCGAGTCCCGCCTCCACGAAGCCCAGCACGGCGTCCATCTCGCCGCCCTCGATCGCGAAGCGCGGTTCGAAACCCGCCGCCCGGCACGCCGCGACGGTGAGGTCCCGCAGGTCGTAGCCGCTGCGGAACATGACCAGCGGCCGGTCCCTGAGGTCGGCGACCCGCAGGGTGGGCCCGGCGGAGGGCGGCGGTGCGTCGGTGGCGGTCACCACCACCAGGTCCTCGTGGAGCAGCGGCGTGGCGTCCAGGGCGGGGTCGTGGCTCTGCAGCGGCAGCACGATCAGGGCGAGGTCGAGGCTGCCGGAGGCGAGCTCGCGCACCAGGTCGCGTGAGCCGCCCTCCTCGACGACCAGCCGGATGCCGGGGTAGCGGTCGTGGAAGTCGCGCAGCACGTCCGGCAGCAGGCCGGTGGCGAGGCTGGGGGTCGCGCCGAGGCGCACCCGGCCGCGGCGCAGGTGCACCAGCTCCTGGACCTCCTGGGTGGCGGTCTCGGTGTCGGCGATGATGCGCCGCGCCAGCGGCAGCAGGGCCTGCCCGGCGTCGGTCAGCGCGATGTTGCCGCGGGCGCGGCTGAACAGGTCCGCGCCCAGCTCCCGCTCCAGGGCCTTGATCTGCTGCGACAGCGAGGGCTGCGCGACGTGGACGCGTTCGGCGGCGCGGGTGAAGTGCAGGGTGTCGGCGACCGCCAGGAAGTACACGAGCTGCTGCAGCTGCATATCGGCACGATAACGCGATAGGTGCCGCCTATCGAAACGAGCCGGAACATGTCTTGGACCTTTCGTGGCAGGCAGACCTAGCGTCGAGCGCATGGCTTTGGCGACGACGAGGACGAGGGCGACGGGTACGGGCCGCCGCCCGTCGCTCCTACGGGCACTGTGGGGCTCGACCGTGGGCAAGAAGGCGGTCATGGCCGGGACCGGCGTGATCATGCTGCTCTTCCTGGTCGCGCACATGCTGGGCAACCTGAAGATCTTCTTCGGCCCCGAGGAGTTCAACGGGTACGCGGCGTGGCTGCGCACCATCGGTGAGCCCGCCCTGCACAACAGCTGGTACCTGTACATCCAGCGCACCGGCCTGGTGGTCGCGGTGGTGCTGCACGGCGTCGCCGCCTACCAGCTCAGCAAGCGCGACATCAAGGCACGCCCGGCGAAGTACGAGCACAAGCGGCAGCGCACGAGCTACGCGACCCGGACGATGCGCTGGGGCGGGGTGATCCTGGGCCTCTACATCGTCTGGCACATCCTGGACCTGACCACGCTCACCGTGAACCCGCTGGGCAAGGAGCACCACCCCTACGAGAACATCGTGGCCGATTTCCGGATCTGGTGGGTGGACGTCGTCTACATCGTCGCGATGCTCGCCCTCGGCCTGCACATCAGGCATGGCTTCTGGAGCGCCGCGCAGACCCTGGGGGCGGTGAACAAGCGCCGCGACCGCGCGCTGAAGATCACGGCGAACGTGCTGGCGGCGGCGCTGACCGCCGGCTTCCTCGTCGTACCCGTCTCCGTGATGACCGGATTGGTGGACTGACCGTGGAGTACCGACTGGGCGAGCCGATCGCCGACACCAAGGCGCCGGACGTGCCGATCGCGGAGCGCTGGGACCGCCGCAGGTTCGAGGCGAAGCTGGTCAACCCCGCCAACCGCCGCAAGCACACCGTGATCGTGGTCGGCACGGGTCTGGCGGGCGGCTCCGCGGGGGCGACGCTGGCCGAACAGGGCTACCACGTCGTGCAGTTCTGCTACCAGGACTCACCGCGCCGGGCGCACTCGATCGCCGCGCAGGGCGGCATCAACGCGGCGAAGAACTACCGCAACGACGGTGACAGCGTGCACCGCCTGTTCTACGACACCGTGAAGGGCGGCGACTTCCGCGCCCGCGAGTCCAATGTGCACCGCCTCGCCGAGGTGTCGGTGCAGATCATCGACCAGTGCGTGGCCCAGGGCGTGCCCTTCGCCCGCGAGTACGGCGGCCTGCTGGACACCCGCTCCTTCGGCGGCGTCCAGGTCTCCCGCACCTTCTACGCCCGCGGCCAGACCGGCCAGCAACTGCTCCTCGGCGCCTACCAGGCGCTGTCCCGCCAGATCGACGCGGGCAACGTGGAACTGCACCCGCGCACCGAGATGCTCGACCTGATCGTGGTGGACGGCAAGGCCCGCGGCATCGTCGCCCGCGACCTGGTGACGGGCGAGGTCTCGACGCACATGGGCGACGCCGTGGTGCTGGCGACCGGCGGCTACGGCAACGTCTTCTACCTGTCGACCAACGCCAAGGGCTCCAACGCCACCGCCATCTGGCGGGCGCACCGGCGCGGCGCGTACTTCGCCAACCCCTGCTTCACGCAGATCCACCCCACCTGCATCCCGCGCTCCGGCGACCACCAGTCCAAGCTCACCCTGATGAGCGAGTCACTGCGCAACGACGGCCGCATCTGGGTGCCGAAGGCCAAGGGCGACGACCGTCCGCCGCACGAGATCCCCGAGGACGAGCGCGACTACTACCTGGAGCGGATCTACCCCGCCTTCGGCAACCTGGTGCCCCGCGACATCGCCTCCCGCGCCGCCAAGAACGTCTGCGACGAGGGCCGCGGCGTCGGCCCCGGCGGTCAGGGCGTCTACCTGGACTTCGCCGACGCGATCGCCCGCATGGGCCGCGCCAAGGTGGAGGAGAAGTACGGCAACCTCTTCGAGATGTACGAGCGGATCACCGCGGAGGACCCGTACACCCGGCCCATGCGGATCTACCCCGCCGTGCACTACACGATGGGCGGCCTGTGGGTCGACTACGACCTGCAGACCACGGTCCCGGGCCTGTTCGCCATCGGCGAGGCCAACTTCTCCGACCACGGCGCCAACCGGCTCGGCGCCAGCGCCCTGATGCAGGGCCTGGCCGACGGCTACTTCGTGCTCCCGGCCACGATCAACGACTACCTGGCGCGCGGCCCGCACGAGACCGTCACGCCGGACCACCCGGCGGTCGCCGAGGCCGTCGCCGACGTCGAGGACCGGCTGAACCTGCTGCTGTCCGTGGACGGCGACCGCACCCCGGACTCCTTCCACCGCGAGCTCGGCGAGCTGCTGTGGGACGAGTGCGGCATGGCGCGCAACGAGTCGGGGCTGCGCAAGGCGCTGGAGCGGATCCCGGCGCTGCGCGAGGAGTTCTGGCGCCGGGTGAAGGTGCCCGGCAGCGGCGACGACCTCAACCAGTCGCTGGAGAAGGCCAACCGGGTCGCGGACTTCCTGGAGCTGGCCGAGCTGATGTGCCTGGACGCCCTGCACCGCACCGAGTCCTGCGGCGGCCACTTCCGCGAGGAGAGCCAGACCCCGGACGGCGAGGCCCTGCGCGACGACGAGGACTTCTCGTACGCCGCGGCCTGGGAGTTCACCGGCGCCGGCGAGGACCCGGTGCTCCACAAGGAGGCCCTCGACTTCGAGTACGTACACCCCACCCAGCGGAGCTACGCGTGAACCTCACCCTGCGCATCTGGCGCCAGCCGTCCTCCGAGGACGAGGGCGCCATGGTCACCTACCGTGTCGAGGACATCAGTCCCGACATGTCGTTCCTGGAGATGCTCGACGTCCTCAACGAGGAGCTGATCCTCGCGGGCGACGAGCCCGTCGCCTTCGACCACGACTGCCGGGAGGGCATCTGCGGCGCCTGCGGCATGGTGATCAACGGGCAGGCGCACGGCCCGGAACGGACCACCACCTGCCAGCTGCACATGCGGCACTTCAAGGACGGCGACACCGTCGACGTCGAGCCGTGGCGGGCCGCCGCCTTCCCGGTGGTCAAGGACCTGGTCGTCGACCGCTCGGCCTTCGACCGGGTGATCCAGGCCGGCGGCTACATCTCCGTGCCGACCGGCAGCGCCCCCGAGGCGCACGCCACGCCCGTCCCGAAGGAGGCCGCCGACTTCGCCTTCGAGCACGCGGAGTGCATCGGCTGCGGCGCGTGCGTGGCGGCCTGCCCCAACGGCTCGGCGATGCTGTTCACCTCGGCCAAGGTCAACCACCTCAACGTGCTGCCCCAGGGGCAGCCCGAGCGCGAGACCCGGGTGCTGGACATGGTCGCCGCCATGGACGACCAGGGCTTCGGCGGCTGCACCAACACCGGGGAGTGCGCGACGGCCTGCCCCAAGGGCATCCCGCTGCCGTCGATCGCCGCTATGAACCGCGAGTACCTGCGGGCCTTGCGCAAGGAGAAGTCGCGGTCCAAGGGCTGACCGGGTTGGTGGCCGCGCCGAGCCCGAAGGTCGTGAAGGCCGTGCGGGAGGGCAGCGGGTAGGGCTCCTTGCCGGTCACCGCGTTGAGGACGACCGCCGAGCGCCACGCGGCCAGCCCCAGGTCGGGGGCGCCGACGCCGTGGGTGTGGCGCTCGGCGTTCTGCACGTGGACGGCCGCGCCGGTGCTCGCGACCACCGGGTCGAGCTCCAGCCGGTGGCTCCCGTCGATCCGGGGCCGGCCGGCCGCGTCACGGCGGATGTAGGGGTGGATCGGGGCGAGCAGCGCGTCCAGGGAGCGCTCCCGGTAGCCGGTGGCGAGGACGACCGCGTTGGTGATCAGCCGGCTGCGGGTGCCCTGCTGCTCGTGCTCCAGGTGGAGTTCCACGGCTCCCATGCCCATCCGGCCGGCGGTGCGGACCGTCACGCCGGGGGTGAGGACGGCGTCCGGCCAGCCGCCGCCCAGGGTGCGGCGGTACAGCTCGTCGTGGACGGCGCCGATCGTGCCGTGGTCGATGGCCCGGTGCAGTTGCCACTGCCGGGGCAGGAGCTCGTCGCGGACCGGCTCGGACAGCCCGTGGAAGAACCGCGTGTAGTCGGGGGTGAACTGCTCCAGGCCGAGCTTGCTGTACTCCATCGGGGCGAACGAGGGGCTCCGGGCGATCCACGTCAGCCGTTCGCGCCCGGCGGGCCGGGCGCGCAGCAGGTCCAGGAAGACCTCGGCGCCCGACTGCCCGGAGCCGACGACGGTGACGTGCTCGGCGGCCAGCAACCGGTCCCGGTGCTCCAGGTAGTGCGCGGAGTGCACGACGGGGACGGCGGGCGACTCGGCGAGCGGCCGCAGCGGCTCGGGCACGTACGGCGCGCTGCCGACGCCGAGCACCAGGTTGCGGGCGTACGTGCGGCCGAGGGCCTCGGCCTGGCCGTCGGCGTCGAGCTGGGTGTGGTCCACCTCGAAGACGGCGCGCCCGGGGTTCCAGCGGACGGTGTCGACCTGGTGCCCGAAGCGGGTGCTGGGCAGCGACTCGGCGACCCAGCGGCAGTATGCGTCGTACTCGGTGCGGTGCGCGTGGAAGCGCTCGGCGAAGTAGAAGGGGTAGAGCCGCTCGCGGGTCCTGAGGTAGTTCAGGAAGCTCCACCGGCTCGTGGGGTCGACCAGGCTCACCAGGTCGGCGAGGAAGGGCACCTGGAGGGTGGCGTCGTCGAGCAGCAGCCCGGGGTGCCAGCGGAAGGAGCGCTCCTGCTCGTAGAAGGCCGCGCTGAGGTACGGGACGCCGTCGGCGAGGGCGGCCAGGGACAGGTTGCACGGGCCGATCCCGATGCCGAGCAGGTCGTAGGGCTGGTCCCGGTGGGGGTCGTGGTCGTCGGTGGCGGTCATCGGGGGGTGCTGCCTTCCTGGTGGGTCGCGCATACGAGCGTGAGCAGAGCCTCGAGGTCGGTGGGCGTGGTGGTCGGGTTGAGCAGGGTGGCCTTGAGCCACAGCCGTCCGTCGGCGCGGGCCCTGCCGAGGACGGCGCGGCCGTCGACCATGAGTCGGCGGCGGACCGCGGCGACCTCCTCGTCGACGGCGCCGGTGGGGCGGAACAGCACGGTGCTGACGGCCGGGCGGGCGCGCAGGGTCAGTGCGGGATGCCGCTCCACCAGGTCCGCCAGGTACCGGGCGTGGTCGCAGACCGCCTCGACGAGCCCGCCCAGCCCGCGGCGGCCGAGGGCGCGCAACGTGACGGCGATCTTCAGCACGTCGGGGCGGCGGGAGGTGCGCAGCGAGCGGCCGAGCAGGTCGGGGAAGCCGGCCTCGGTGTCGTCGGCGGCGTTCAGGTAGTCGGCGCGGTGGTCCAGCGGGCGCAGCAGCGCGGCCTCGCGCACCGCGAGCACCCCGGCCGCCACGGGCTGCCAGCCCAGCTTGTGCAGGTCCAGGGTGACGGTCTCGGCCTCCCGCAGCCCGGCGAGCCTCACCGCCTCCCGGTCGCTGAACAGCAGCGACCCGCCGTAGGCGGCGTCCACGTGCAGACGCGCGCCGTACTGCCTTGCGACGCGGGCGAGTTCGGGGAGCGGGTCGATGTCACCCGAGTCCGTGGTGCCCGCGGTGGCGACCAGCAGGGCCGGCCCCCCGCCCGCGGCGAGCACGGCCCGCACCCGCTCCGGGTCCAGCACCCCGCCGGGGGTGTCCACGACGACGGGAGCGGGCATCCCGAGCAGCCACGCGGCCCGCGGGACGCTGTGGTGACCGTTGGCCCCGGCGACGACCCGCACGCCCGGAACGCCCGGAACGCCCCGCGCGCTCTCCCGGGCCAGCAGCAGCGCGAGCTGGTTGGACTCCGTGCCGCCGGTCGTGACCAGCGCGTCCGGCGCGGCCGCGTCCGGGTGGACCAGACGGGCCAGCGCGTGGGTGACCTCCGCCTCCAGGGCGGTCGCGGCCGGGGCCTGGTCCCAGGAGTCCATCGACGGGTTGAGCGCGCTCGCGGCTAGGTCGGCCGCCACGGCGGCCCCCAGCGGCGGGCAGTGCAGATGGGCGGCGCACAACGGGTCCGCCGGGTCGGCCGCCCCCTCGGCGACGACCCCGACCACCGCGCGCAGCGCCTCCGCCGCCCCGGTGCCGTCCTCCGGCAGGGCCTCCCCCAGCACCTCCCGTACCCGCCGCGTGACCGCCCCGGGACCACCCGCGGGAAGCGGCCCCTTGCGGGCGGCCGCGCCCGCCGCGAGCGCGCCGAGCACGGCCTCGACCAACGGGCGCAGCCGGTCCGGCCCTTCACTGCCTCCGGCGAGATGGGGTGGCATGGTGTCGGCGCCCCTCCGTTGTCGCGGATCACCGGCGCGTGCGCGCTGGGCGACCTGCGTAACGACGCTCCCCCGCCCTGGGTGTTGCCCCCACGCCCCGAACGGTCGCCGCCCCGGCGCACCCACGGGGGCGTTCGCCCAGCTGTCGTGTGCGGCGCCGTCGTGGTTGCGGTTGAGGTTTCTCCCCCGCCCGCCCGCCCCCAGCCTTCGGCCGGGGGGGGGACCCCATCCGGCGCGGTTGGTGCGGGCCTCGCGCGGTTCGTGGTGGGCCGGGGTCGGGGCCTCCGGGCTGGGCATTCTGGACCGCATATTTATGTGCATGACGGGCGGCACTTGTTGTGCCGTCCATGCCGCACAACAAATACACGTCAGCGTCCAGAACGCCCACCCTCCGACCCCGTCCCCTCCGCCGGTTCCGCGACCAACGGCCGGTGGGGGGTCAGAAGGCGGACCGGGGCTGCCCCAAGTGCCTTACTGAACCCCCACCGGCCGTCATGCGCCCACACGACCGGAGGGGGTGTGGCGGGGTGCCCCATGGGGGTCCCCCCGGCCGAAGGCTGGGGGAGACGAGCGGTACGCGCGGCGCCGAATGACGTGGGGCAGCGCCGCGAGCGCCGAGGTGGGGGTCCCCCGGCCGAAGGCTGGGGGCGTGCGCCGGCGCGGCACCGACCCCAAACCAACGGAGCGCAGGCGCGCACTGACCGCGCCGGGCAATCGGGCGGGTGGTGGGAAAAACCCCAACCGCAACCACAACGCACCGCACAGGACAACCGGCCCGCGCAGACGCACCCCCGCACCCGCTACGCGGAACCCGTGCGGACGCGGAGGGCGCGGCGCAGGTCGTCGAGCTGGTCGGCGAGGCGGCGGCGCAGGGCGGGGATCGGGGCGGGGTCGCCCGAGCGGAGGCACTGCTCGCCGAGGTCGAGCACGGCGGGCTCGACGACGGGGACGGGGAAGGCCCAGCGGCCCGCGGCCTCGGCGAGTGCGGGTCCCCGGCGGGCGGCGACCGCGACGGCGGCGGGGAAGAAGCGGGGCACGTACTCCCGGACGAGGTCGAGCTGTTCGGGCTGCCAGAAGCCCTGGGCGGTGGCCGTGAAGAGGTAGTTGGACAGGGTGTCGCCGTCGAACATCCGCGCCCAGGCGTCGCGCTTCGCCTCGGGGTCGGGCAGCGCGGCCCGGCAGCGGGCGGCGCCCTCCTGGCCGGTGGCGCTGGGGTCGGAGTCCAGCTCGGCCGCGATGTCCTCGGCCGACGCCGCGCCCAGGACGGTGAGCCGGGTGAGGATCTGCCAGCGCAGTTCGGGGTCGAGCGCGGGCCCGCCGGGCAGGGTGCCCTCGGTGAGCCAGCCGCGCAGGGCGCCGGGGTCGGCGGTGGCGGCGATGAGCTCGCGGGCCGCGGCGAGCCGCAGTCCTGGGTCCTGACGGGTGAGCAGGTCGCGGGCGAGCGCCTCCAGGGTGGCGAGCGCGCCGGGGCGTTCGGCCGCGGGGAGGTAGCGGTCGGCGATCTGCCCGCGGGCGAAGCCGAGCACGCCTTGCACGACGGCGATGTCGGTCTCGTACGGCAAGTGGGCGCGGGCGACGTCGAGGTAGGCGGCGGGCGGGAGTTCGCCGTCCCGGACGAGGTCGCGGGCGGCGTTCCAGACCAGGGCGCGGCTGAGCGGGTCCGGCAGGCCGCGCAGCGCGGCGACGAGGGTGTCCCAGGACTGCGTGTCGAAGCGGATCTTGGCGTACGTCAGGTCCTGGTCGTTGAGGAGCACCAGGTCGGGGCGGGGGCCGGGGCGGCCGCCGGGCGCCTCGCCGTTCGCGGGCACGTCGGTCTCGAAGCGCTCGCGCAGCACCAGCTGCGCCGGGTCGGCGTCGGCGCGGTCGTACGCGGCGACGGCGATGCGGTGCGGGCGGCTGCCCTGGTGCGTCACGTCGAGCCGCCAGCCGCCGTCGGCGCCCATGGGGGCGGGGGTGAGCGTGTCGACGCCGGTGGTGCGCAGCCAGCGGTCGGCCCAGGCGTGGACGTCGCGGTCGGTGGCGCGGGCGAGGGAGTCGATGAAGTCGGCGAGGGCCGCGTTGCCGAAGCGGTGCCGGGCGAAGTGGTCGTTGATGCCGGCGAGGAAGTCCTTGCGGCCGAGCCACGTGACGAGCTGGCGCAGCGCGGAGGCGCCCTTGGCGTAGGAGATCCCGTCGAAGTTGAGCAGCGCCGAGGCGGTGTCGGGGACGGCCTCCGGGGCCGGGGCGACGGGGTGGGTGGAGGGGCGCTGGTCGGCGTCGTACCCCCAGCCCTTGCGCGCGACGGCGAAGTCGGTCCACGTGCCGGTGAACCGGGTGGCCTCGGAGAGCACCTGGTAGCCCATGTACTCGGCGAAGGACTCGTTGAGCCAGATGTCGTCCCACCAGCGCAGGGTGACGAGGTCGCCGAACCACATGTGGGCCATCTCGTGGGCGACGACCATGCCGCGGGTCTGCCGTTCGGTGTCGGTGACGGCGGAACGGAAGACCATCTCGTCGCGGAAGGTGACCAGGCCCGGGTTCTCCATCGCGCCCGCGTTGAACTCGGGGACGAAGGCCTGGTCGTAGGAGTCGAAGGGGTACGGCTCCTCGAACAGCTCGTGGTAGCGGTCGAAGCAGCGCCGGGTGATGTCGAAGAGCTCCTCGACGTCGGCGTCCAGGTACGGGGCGAGGGAGCGGCGGCAGTGCAGCCCGAAGGGCAGGCCCGCGTGCTCGGTGCGCACCGAGTGCCAGGGTCCGGCGGCGACCGCGAGCAGGTAGGTGCTGATCGGCGGGGTCGCCGCGACGCGCCAGCGGCCCTCGGCCTCCCCGGTGCGCCCGGCGACGCCGTTGCCGAGGACCGTCCACGCGGGGGGCGCGGTCACGGCGACCTCGAAGACGGCCTTGAGGTCGGGCTGGTCGAAGGCGGCGATGACGCGCTGCACGTCGTCCAGGAAGAGCTGGGTGTACAGGTACGTCTCGCCGTCGGCCGGGTCCGTGAAGCGGTGCATGCCCTCACCGGTGCGGGAGTAGCGCATGTCCGCCTCGACCCGCAGTTCGTGCGGGCCGGCCGCGAGCCCGGTGAGCGGCAGCCGGTTGTCGTCCAGGGACGCGGGGTCCAGCGGCCGCCCGTCCAGGACGGCGCCGTGCAGCGCGGCGGGCTTCAGCTCGACGAAGGTGTCGCCGTCGGCGAGCGCGGTGAAGCGGATGACGGTGGTCGATCCGAACACCTCGTCGCCACGGGTGAGGTCCAGGTCGACGGAGTAGTGCTGGACGGCGATCCGCCGGGCGCGGGTCTCGGCCTCGGCACGTGTGAGAACAGGCATGCGGTCATGCTGCCCCATGCCCGGTCCGCGGCGCACGGCCGTTCGCCACGGGCCGCGGTCGCGCGGGCCGGTCGACCGGGCGTCCGGGACGGCGCGCCGTCAGGTGAAGATGCCGCGCGGAAGGGTCATCGACACGAGCCAGGACGGCAGGTCCACCGTCTCGTTGATCTTCAGGTCGCCCGCCACGCTGCAGAGCGTGTAGGCCTCGTGCAGGCTCAGCCCCTGGTCGCCGGCGAGCCAGTCGGCCATGTCCCGGACCGCGTTCTTCGCGTTCTCCATCAGGTCCGGTCCGGTGCCGGTCGTCTGGTAGTAACCCTGGGCGAGCATCTCCTCGGGCATGGCCAGCTGGGTCGGGTCCGCGGCGGGCACGACGGCCCGGGGACCGGCGATCACCGTGTCCGGGATGACGCCGAACCGCAGGGTGACGGCCATGAGCGTCTCGATGGCCGTCCCGGTCACCTCTCCGTCGCCTTGCGCCATGTGCCCGTCCCCGGCGGAGAACAGCGCGCCCTCGGCGTAGACCGGGATCTGTATCCGCGCTCCCTTGACCAGCTGCCGGATGTCGGTGTTGCCGCCCATTCCGCCGCTGACGTCGGGCGGGAAAGTGCGGTACATGCCCTTGCGCAGGGGCGCGACGCCCATGATCCCCATGAAGGGTGCGATGGGGATGCGCGCCTGCCGGCCGGTGTCGGCGCCGGTGAACGTGGCGAACCCGGTGTTCTGGCCGCGCTCGAAGCCGAACAACTGGAGGAACGGGGCGCCGCTGTTGTGGGGCTGGTCCGCCGGCAGGGCACCGGCGGCCGGTCCGGGGGTGGGGTCGCTGAACTGGGAGGCCTCGCTCCAGGGGGCGAGCGGGGCGAGCAGTTCGGGGCGCAGGGATCCGAACAGGCCCAGGGCGGGGCTGACGACGACGTAGCCGAAGTCCACGAGCGGGGCGACGTCCAGGACCTCGACCTCGAGGATGTCGCCCGGCTTCGCGCCCTCCACCTCGATGGCGCCGGTGAGCGGATGGACCTTCCCCAGGTCGATGGTCAGGGTCGCCTCGGGGGTCATCGTCCGGGCCGCGGCCCCGATGTCCAGGGCGTCCCGGCACAGCAGTTGGACGACCTCGCCCGGCCGCACCGTGGTCACCGGGGGCAGGTCCCGGTTCCACCGGTTGTGCAGTACGCGGCCGAACCCGTCCACGACCTTGTCCCCGTCCGGTCCCGTCGTCACGTCCGGGCTGCCGGAGCCTGCGACGTCCATGCCGCCGACCGTCCCGCCCCCGGCGGCCAGTGCCGACAGCGCGGCCGCGGCCGGTCCTGCGGAGGCCCGCTGCACCAGGCTGCCGGCGCCTGCGGTTCCAGAATGCACGAAGCACATCACGGCCTCCCGTGACCCTGCGTCCCAGGTGCCCGAGGCGACCCGGCTGACGGGGGATGACCCGGGGTCCGCCGGGCGGCGCCCGAGGCGGCGGGTCACCGGGTGGCCCGCGGCGGCGAGGGCGCTCGGCTCCGGCATCCGATGCGAGGGCAGCCCCGCTCTTCACGATCCTCCGCCGGAAATGCGGCGGCAACCGGGGCGGTGGAGAGGGGATCCCGGCCCGCAGCGCCGCTCAGGAGGAGCGGACGGCGCTCGCGTGCACGACCAGTGCCCCGGTGGGACGGTGGCCGTCGTGCCGGTCGCCCGCGCAGGTGACGAGCCGCAGCGTCGGCACGCCGCCGTCCGAGCGCAGGTCCTGGGCGGGGAAGGAGTGCCGGGGGACGTGCTCGATCCGTGTGACGGTGAAGCGGGCGCGGCTGCCGTCACGGCGGGTGACGACGACGGTGTCGGCGCGGCGCACGGCGTGCAGGTCGTGGAAGACCGCGCGGCCGCGTCCGCCGTCGTCGTGGCCGACGATCACGGAGGTGCCGGTGTCGCCGGGGGCGGCGCTGCGGTCGTACCAGCCGGCATAGCGGCCCTGCTCGGTCGCGGGGGTCTGCAGGGTGCCGTCGTCGGTGATCCCGAGGTCGACGACGCGGGCGTGCACGTCGGCGCTGGGGATGTCGATGCGCACCGGGGTGTGCCCGGCCGGGTCGGAGGCGCGGGCGGGCGTGCTGCCGTGGACCACGGCGGCGGCGCCCTGCCCCGCGCGGGTGACCGCCCAGGTGGTCGCGGCGGCGGCGAGGCCGAGGAGGACGAGGGCGAGGACGTTGATGCGACGGTGCGTCATCCTCATCGCCCCCTCACCTCGGGCGGACGGCGTAGCGGACGCCGCAGACGCCCGCTCCCAGCAGGAACGCACCGGTCAGCGCCGGTCCGGGGCCGCCGAGGATGCCGGGGACCCCGGCCGCCCTGGCCACGCACACCGCGAGGACCGCGCACACCGCGAGCACCGGCGCGAGCACCGCGCGGCAGGCGACGGCGGCGGCGATCCGGGCCGAGGCGCTCCGGACGGTCACGGCGGGGGCGGTCACGGCGGAGGCGGCACAGGCGGCGGACATCGGTGGTGGGGTCCTTCGGGTGACGGCGGGTACGGATGCCGTGACCGGCCGCCGGGCGACGGACGGCCGGCCACGGGTCCCACCGTACGGAGCCCGGGGGTGCCGGGGCCTCCCCCGGCCGACCTGTTCCGTATCAGCCGAAAGTATGGTCCCGGGGGCGGGCCTTGCGTCCCGAGGAGGAGGCCGGGCAGGCTCGTCGGATGATCGCCACCTTGCAGTGCACCGTGATCGACTGCCCGGACCCGGCCGCGCTGGGCGCCTTCTACCAGGGGATCCTCGGCTGGGCCCTGGACACCGCAGACCCCTCGTGGGTGACCCTGACGGCCCCGGACGGCACCCGGATCGCCTTCCAGGAGGTGCCCTTCCACCGGCCGCCACGCTGGCCCGACCCGGAGCACCCCCAGCAGTTCCACCTGGACTTCGACGTCCCCACCCGCGCCGACGTGGAGCGCGCCCACCAGGAGGTCGTCGCGCTGGGCGCCGCCTTCCTGCACGACAGCGGCGGCGAGCGCAGCGGCTTCCGGGTCTTCGCCGACCCGGCCGGGCACCCGTTCTGCCTCTGCTACGGGCAGGCGCCGGGGCCGGCCGTCACGGGATGAGCGGCGGCCCGGTGCCGGCGGCCGCTTGTACGGTGTTCCCGTGCCGCCGCCGGGTGCGGCGGCGGCACGTCCCGCCCGGCCGGGCCGGGGCGAAGGCACTCGGCCGAGGGGGAACGGCATGGACGCACGGTGGACGGCGTACGCACTGGCCGAGGAGGACCCGGACCCCGCGTCGGTGCGGCGGGTCACCTTCGTGCCGTTCCTGCCGGGCGGCCTGGCGGGCGCGGTGCGCGGCGCGGACGGGGTGGTGCGCCTGCCGTCCGGCGAGGTGCTGCCCGGCGAGGACTGGATGCTCGACACCGCCGCCCGGGTGCCGCTGGAGAGCGCCGGCTACTACCGGCAGCGGGTGCACCCCTTCGCCTGGGACGCGGGGCAACAGCGGCTCTACGCCTGGCTGGACGGCGACCGGTACCGGGGCCGGCGGCCGCACGCCGCCGAGGCGGACCTGGTCGTGGCCGACGCCGGCACGATCGCGGGCCTGCTCCCCCACGGCCCCGAGCGGCGTGCCGTGCTGGACGCGGAGCGCTCCTTCCGGGAGCAGGACGAGGCCTCGTACTTCGCCGACAACCTGCGCCTGCTGGAGCCCGCCTACCTGCGGGCGACCACGCCCGAGGGCGGTTCGGGCTTCGGCCGGGAGCCGGAGCAGTGGCGGGCGCGGCGCTCGATGGTGGTCGAGGCGCTCCACAAGGACGGCACCTTCCTGGACGTCGGCTGCGCCAACGGGCTGCTGATGGAGTCGGTGCGGCGGTGGGCGGCCGAGCGGGGCCGGGTGGTCGAGCCCCACGGTGTGGACTTCGCCCCGCGCCTGGTGGCGCTGGCCCGGCGCCGGCTGCCGCAGTGGGCCGGGCGGATCGAGGTGGGCAACGCGCTGGACTGGCGGCCCGCCGACGGCGGCCGGTTCACCTTCGTGCACACCCTCGTCGACTGCGTGCCCGAGCGCCGGCTGGGCGACCTGGTCCGCAGGCTGCTGGCGGAACTCGTGGAGCCCGGCGGGCGGCTGCTGGTCAGCGTGTACCAGGCGGAGGGCGGCACCGCGCCGACCGCCGCCGAGCGGCTGGCCGCGCTGGGCGTGCCGGTGCGGGGTTCGGCGAGCGGCACGGGACCGGAACGCACGGCGACAACGGCCTGGGTCGACGCGTAGGCTCGAAGCGTCGTACCCGCCCGGGGAGGCGCCGTGACCGAGCCGTCGTCCAGCCCGATCGAACACGGCTTCCCGCACCTGGAGAAGGTCCGGGCCGCCCTCACCGCGCTGTACCGGCGGCTGTCGTACGACACGGTGAGCCGCTTCCCCGCGAGCGTGCGCCCGGAAGCCGTGGCGTTCCCCGCGGAGGAGGACCTCCATCTGGGCGCCCAGCGGGTGGCCCGGGCCATCGTGCAGCACTTCCGGCTGCCGGAGGCCCGCATGGTGGTCAGCTTCCGGGACATGGTGCACGCGGGCAACGTGGAACTGGCCGCCGGGCCCGAGTACTTCGTGGAGCTGCACGCGCGCTTCCGGGACGACCGGCGCGACGTGGGGGCGGTGCTGGCGCACGAGGTCATGCACGTCTACCTGCACCGGCTCGGCCTGGAGTACCCCGGGGTGCGGGACAACGAGATCCTCACCGACACCGCCACGACCTACCTGGGCGCGGGCTGGCTGCTGCTGGACTCCTACCGGGAGGAGCCGGCGCTGCTCGGGGAGCGGCTGACCACGGCCGCGTCCAAGCTGGGCTACCTCACCCCGGAGGAGTTCGGCTACGTCCTGGCCAAGCGGGCGCAGGCCTTCGGCGACGACATCGAGCCGTGGCTCACCAGTCCGAGGGCCCAGGAGGCCTACCGGACCGGTCTGCGGCTCGCCGAGTCCGATCTGCGCCATCCGCCGATGGTCGGCTGCGGCTGGGCGGGCCGCCGCCGGTACGCCCACGACCGGCGCCGCGGCGGGGCGTACCCGGCGGCCGGCTACGCCTTCGAGGGCGCCGGCCCCCAGCGGGTCTCCTTCTCCTGCCCCACGTGCCACCAGCGGATCCGGGTGCCCGTGCGCGGCCGGGTGAAGGCACGGTGCGGGCTGTGCCGCACCGTGCTGGAGTGCGACACGTGATCAGCCGGTGGGCGGCGCGACCTCCCGCAGGAAGTCCAGCAGCATGGCGTTGACCTGCGCCGGGCGCTCCTGCTGGGTCCAGTGGCCGCAGCCGGGCAGCACCACCGGTTCGCGCAGCGTGGGGTGGAGCTCCCGCAGCACCGGGAGCAGCTCGGACATCCCCGGGAAACCGTGGACGAGGTCGCGGTCGCCGGTGACGTAGAGGGCGGGGACCTGGAGGGCGGCACCGGCCCAGGGCGCGGTCAGCCGCCAGTTGCGGTCGAGGTTGCGGTACCAGTTGAGCCCGCCGGTGAAGCCGGCCTCGGCGTACTCGGCGGCGAAGGCGTCGAGGTCCTCTTCGGTGAGCCAGTCCGGGAGTTCCTCGGGCTCCTCGACGAGGTCGAGGAAGCCGCCGCCGGGCGGGACCAGGGGCTGGGCCGGGACCGGGTCGTTGGCGGGGTTGTCGCCGGACGCGCCGTACAGGAAACGACGGAAGGTCCTCCGCGGGTCGGCGGCGAACTCGGCGTCGGCGACACCGGGCCGCTCGAAGTAGTTCCAGTAGAACCGCCCGTCGTACAGCTCGCGCATGGACCGCAGCGGCGGCGTGTCGCCGCTGCGCAAGGTCGGCGGGACGCTGAGGCCCGCCACGGCGCGGACGAGGTCGGGCCGCAGCAGCGCGGTGTGCCAGGCGACGGGGGCGCCCCAGTCGTGGCCGACGACGACGGCCCGGCTCTCGCCGAGGGCGTGCACGAGCCCGACGACGTCGCCGACGAGGTCGAGGACGGTGTACGCGTCGACGGCGCCGGGCCGCTCGCTACGGCCGTAGCCGCGCTGGTCGGGGGCGACCACCCGGTAGCCGGCGGCGGCGAGCGGCGCGAACTGGTGGCGCCAGGAGTACCAGCACTCGGGGAAGCCGTGCAGCAGCAGCACGAGCGGGCCCTCGCCCTGCTCCGCGATGTGCAGCCGGATCCCGTTCGCCTCGACGGTGCGGTGGTGGACCACGGTGCCGGGCGCGCGCGGGGGGATCCTCACGGGGTGACGATCGGGAAGTCCTGGTCGGCGGCGTCCAGCAGCCCGACCAGGGTCGCGACCACCTTCAGGTCCCCCTCGTGGTCGACGCCCTCGAAGCGGCCGCCCGCGAGGAGCCGGTGCAGCTCGGGCCGGCTGAGGGTGAGCGTCAGGTCGGCGTGCCGGACGGCGGGGCGCCCGTCCTGGGTGGAGAAGTAGGTGAGGGCGCCGTTGGAGAGGGTCAGGTGCCAGGTGCGGTGCTCGTCGGTGAGGCGCCAGTCGATGGTCAGGTGGACGTCCCAGGCCTTGGGGCCGTTGACGCGGATGGCGAGGGAGTCGATGAGCTGGTCGACGGTCAGGGCGGCCATCAGCTCCGGGTTCGCGATCACGACGGGGGTCCGGGTCACCCCCTGCCGCAGTTCCTGGGCGCCCATCAGGTAGAAGTTGCGCCAGGGACCGTTCTCGCAGCCGTGCCCCAGCCGCTCGTAGAGCAGGGCCAGTTCCTCCGCCGCGGCGGCGTGCCCGGGGTCGGCGAAGACGGCGTGGCCCAGCAGGGTGACGGCGAAGCGCAGGTCGCCGGCCTCGGCGTACTCCCTGGCCTTGGCGACGGTGGCGTCGGTGCCGCCGAGGCAGTCCACGTAGCGGCGTGCCTCCTCCGCCGGAGGGTGCTGCCACAGGTGGGCCGGGTTGCCGTCGAACCAGCCCATGTAGCGCTGGTAGACGGCCTTCACGTTGTGGCTGAGGGAGCCGTAGTAGCCGCGGTTGGAGTTGATCCGTTCCAGGGCCGGGGGCAGGGTCAGCTCCTCGGCGATCTCGCTGCCGGTGAGGCCCCGGTTGATCAGCCGCAGGGTCTGGTCGTGGAGGTAGGCGTAGAGGTCGCGCTGGTGCGACAGCAGCCGGTGGATGCCCTCGCGGCTCCAGGTCGGCCAGTGGTGGGAGGCGATGACGACGTCGGAGGCGTTGCCGAACAGGACGAGGGCCTCGTTGAGGTAGTGCGCCCACAGCCGGGCGTCGCGGACCTGCGCACCGCGCAGGGTGAGGACGTTGTGCATGGTGTGGGTGGCGTTCTCCGCCATGCACAGCACCCGCTTGGCGGGGAAGTGGAAGTTCATCTCGGCGGGCGCCTCGGCCCCCGGGGTGAGCTGGAAGATGATCCGGACCCCGTCGATCGTCTCGTCCTGGCCGGTGCGGGTGACCAGGACGGTGGGCGGGATCAGGGTGACGGTTCCGGTGGAGGCGGTCTGGCCGAGGCCGCAGCCGATCTGCCCGGCCGGGCCCTTGGGCAGTTCGGAGCCGTACATGTAGACGGCACGGCGGGTCATCGCGACCCCGGCGTCGACGCTCTCGCCCGCCGCGTGCTCCAGGAAGCCGGCCGGGGCCAGGACGGGCACCGGGTCGTGACCGTGCGGCAGGACACCGCGGGCGCCGCCGAAGTGGTCGACGTGCGAGTGGCTGTAGATGAGGGCGGTGACGGGCCGTTCCCCGCGGTGTTCGCGGTAGAGGGCGAGGGCGGCGGCGGCGCACTCGGCGGAGCGGAGGGGGTCGATGACGACGACCCCGCGGTCCCCCTCGACGAGGGTCATGTTCGACAGGTCCAGGCCGCGTACCTGGTAGATCCCCTCGACGACCTCGAACAGCCCCTGCCGGGAGGCGAGCCGGCTCTGCCGCCACAGGCCGGGGTGCGCCGTGTCGGGGCACGGGCCCTGCAGGAAGGAGTACGCGTCGCCGTCCCAGACCACCCGGCCGTCGCCGTCGGTGACGCGGCCGGGGGTCAGGGCACCGAGGAATCCCCGGTCGGCGTCGGCGAAGTCCGTCGTGTCCTCGGTTGCGCCGGGTGCGAGAGCCGTCATGACGACACAATGTCAGCGTTTCGCCTGAATTGTCACGCTCATGTGCGCCACCAGCGGCGCAGCACCTCCTCCGCGGGTTTGCCGCGCGGGCTGTACGCGAGCCGGGCCGGGGTCTCCCCGCTGTCCGGCCAGTCGTCCCACATCCACCAGCACACCCCGGCCCACCAGCGCTCCCCGTCCAGGGCGGCGAGCAACGCCTGGTACGCGGCCGCCTGCTCGGCCTCCGCCGGTTGCCGGCTGACGGTCCAGGAGTACGGGGCCGTGGTCGTCCCGCGCTGGCTGACGTAGCCGGCCTCGGTGAACAGCACGCGGCGGTGGTGCCGGGCGGAGTAGCCGGCCAGCTCCCGGATCACGGGCCGCCAGGCGGCGCGCAGCCGGCCGACGTCGGCAGTGGGACGCTCGGCCAGCGGCCAGTAGGCGTCGACCCCGATCAGGTCGAGGGCGTCCCAGAAGGGGACGTGCTCGTACTCGTCGTAGTTGGCGGCGTAGACCAGCGGACCGTCGTAGGCGTCCCGGACGGCGCGGATCACCGCCCGCCAGCGCCCGCCGTCCCGCGAGGTGCCGGCCAGTTCGGTGCCCACGGAGAACTGCTCGACGCCGAGCCCGCCCGCCAGCTCCGCGTAGTGGGTGATGAAGCGCGTGTAGGCGGTGAACCAGGCATCGGGGTCGGTGGGCGTGATGCCGGCCCGGTCGCCGCCGCCGGTCAGGTCGACGTGCGGCTTGAGCAGCACCTTCAGGCCGGCGGCATGGGCCTCGCGGACGATCCGCCGCAGGCTCGCGTCGCTCGCGGTCTCCTCGGTGGTGCGCATCGAGGTCCCGTGGACGCCGGACTGGTACCAGGTGGGGGTGAAGGACACCCAGCGCGCGCCGGTGGCGGCGATGCCGCGCAGGTAGCGCCCGGCGGCGGGGCTGTCGTAGTCGTCCGCGGCCCAGGAGGGCAGCGCGATGCCGCGGACACGGTCGCCCGCACCGGCCCCGGGGCGCTCGTGCGGCCGGCCGTCGGGGCGGTCCGCGGGCCGGGCGCCGACGGTGGTGCAGCCGGCGGTGAGGGCGAGGACCGCCGCCGCGACGGTCGCGGCGGCGGTCCTCCGGAGCAGGGTCACGCGGCGGTCGCGGGGCTGACGAAGGTGTAGCCGAGGGCGCGGATGCCCTCGACCGTCTCCTTGAGCGGCTGGACCGGGTAGTAGGGGTGGTAGAAGAAGCTGGCGAAGCCGTCGCGGACGGCGAGGTTCGCCTTGGCCGAGGCGATCAGTTCGGCCGGCAGGCGCGCCGGGTGGTTGTTGTAGGCCTCGGGCTCGTAGTTGCCGATGTTCTCGGGGAGCACGGTGGTGCCGTACACGTCCTTCACGACGTACGGGAAGAACTGCCCGATGAAGCGGTTGGGGTCGGCCGTGCTGCCGCCGAGGGTGCCCGAGAAGTACAGCGACCGCTCCAGGCGCGCGGTGTAGTTCTGGGCGAAGACCTTGTAGTCGGTGGCGGAGGCCGCGTAGTGCGGGGTGGTCCACAGCTTGGGCACCGGCAGTCCCGCGAGGGCGAACTGGGCCAGACCCAGGGTGACCCGGGTCTGCGCCCACAGGGAGTCCCCGGCGACCGGGCCCTCGTAGACCACGTCGTCGGAGGCGTCGACGTGGGCCCGGTAGAACTCGAAGTCGTCGCCGGTGACGCCGTTGTAGGGGTTGGCGGTGTTCCCGTACTGGTGGGTGTAGCCGTGGTTCATCAGCACGGCACCATGCTGGAGCATGTACTTCAGGGTGGTGACCAGTTCGGGACGCTGCGCCAGGGTGACGGTCTGCGGCCGGCCGTTGTTGTAGGTGCCGCTCGGATCCGTGTAGACGGGGATGACGTTGATGCCGTACGGGATCTGCTCCGCGGCGAGGTAGTCGGCGATGGCCCGCAGCTGCGCGGGGTCGGAGTTGGGGCTGATGTCCTCCAGCCGCATCATGGCCCGGTGCCGCTCGGCGGTGGCGGGGGCGAGGGAGTCGAAGAGCAGGTCCTCGAAGGCGATGATCCGGTCGCTCTCGGAGACGTAGGCGAAGGGGATCTCACCGACGTATGTGAGGTTGCCCGATCGCACGGCCCACGGGAAGTCGGTGCCGGTGCCGGTGTCGCGCGCGGTGGCCAGCTGCGTCACCGCCGGGTAGCCGGGCCCCGACGAGATGGCGGGGCGCAGCACGCCGCCGTCCTGGCCGGCCGGGATCTTCCGGGTGAGGTTCTGGTTCCTGTACGTCACCTGCGTGACGGTGCCGACGCTGCCGTTCGCCTCGAAGTACGACGCGGTGGGGTCCCAGCCGTACTTGGTCTGGAACTGCGCGACCCCGGTCGCGTTCGCCAGCGACCAGATGTTGTCCGCGAGCCAGGTCACCGGACGCGTGGTGGTGACCACGTCCTGGTAGAAGGCGGCGGGGACGGCGTCGGGGATGCTCCCGCCGTAGTAGGTGGAGCCGATGTAGAAGGTGGCCGTGTACTGGTTGACCATGCCCGCGGTGTACTGCGAGACGGGCTTGGCGGTCACGGTCCCGAAGTGGCCGGCGAGGTTGGCGGTGGCCATGGCGTAGAGCTCGCCGAGGTGCCCGTAGGGGCCGGCGGTGTCGTACAGCACGAGCGCGGTGGTGCCGGCGGCGGCCGCAGCCGCCCTCGCGGGTGCGGCCGCCAGCGGGGCGCGTGCGCCGGTCAGGTCGCGGCCGGCCCGTGGCGGCCGGCCGCCCCCGCGGACCGGGCCCTTGGCGCGCCGCTCCCGGTCGGCGGCACGCTGGGCCGCGGCCCAGCCCGTGAAGTCGACCTCGCCGAGGCCGGCGCGGCCGCCCAGGAGCTCGCCGCGGTGGCGGTGGTCGCCCTTGCCCGCGGGGCCGCGCCCTGCGGCACCGCCCGCCGGGGCGGACAGGAATGCGACCCCCAAGAGGGCCGTGATGAGCATGACGATGACGGAGACCCGGGACTTCCCGGGCCTCCTGATGCGGGATTGCATGTTTCCCCCCATTGCACCGGTTCAGAACAGGTCGCCGATTGTTCAGAGCCGCAATGCCCGATGTCAACACGATCATCGGATTCGCCTCTCGTTCGATTTTCATTCCGGCATGGAAACCCAATGCCCCCAGAAGGGTGAATCCCCCTTTCGGTACACACCCCGGAGCTGCGGCGATACCGGCGCACGCCCCGCGCGCAACCCCACGCACCGCCTATCAGGCGATGATCATCCAAAAGTATCTGCTAACTTCCTGCCCTGGAGTTCCGGACCGCCTTTCGCGCCGGAACGCATTGGGGGGACTCACTCATGTACGGAAGGCCCGCACTGGGCACAATGCTGCCGCTGGCTGGTATGGCCACGGCTTCGAGGGCTGTTCCTGGCATTCCGTTCGCCAGGGGTTTACAAATAGCGGCAGGAATGGGCTTCCTGCTGTATTGCCTGATCGCATTCGGTCTGATGGCGGCGAGACTCTGGCTCCGCCGTCCCTCGGCCCGTGCGGCGGCCGGCCGGACCGCCGGGGGCCGGTCATGACCGGCCAGTTCGCGTTGTGGGCCGCGACCGCGCTGATCGTGCTGGCCGGGACCTACAACACCACGCTGTTCCTGCTCTCCCGGCGCCACATCCGCCGGGTGCGCCAGCCGGGACGGCAGCGCTTCTACGTCTTCCTGCTCGCCTGCCTCAACGAGGAGAAGGTCCTCGCCGAGAGCCTGGCCCGGATCACCTCACTGCCCGCCGACAGCTTCGTGGCACTGGTCATCGACGACGCCTCCGACGACCGTACGTCCGAGGTCGCCCGGGCCGCCGACAGCTCGCGGGTCTGGCTCTACCGGCGCCGGCTCCCCGACGCCCGGCGCGGCAAGGGCGCGGCGCTCAACGCGGGCGTGCGCCACCTGCGGGCCTCCGGACTGCTCGGCCACCGCGCCCCCGAGGACGTCATCCTCTGCGTCGTCGACGCCGACGGCCGGCTCGACCCGCACACCATCCAGGCCGTCGACCCGTACTTCGACGACCCGGCCACCGGCGCCGTCCAGATCGGCGTCCGCATGTACAACCGGCACCTGGGGCTGCTGGCCCGGCTGCAGGACATGGAGTTCGTCGTCTACGGCGACGTCTTCCAGAGCGCCCGGCGCTTCCTGGGCAGCGTCGGCATGGGCGGCAACGGGCAGTTCATGCGGCTGTCCGCGCTCGACACGCTCGGCGGCGACGGCCCCTGGAGCGACAGCCTGACCGAGGACCTCGACCTCGGGGTCCGGCTGATCGCGCGCGGCTGGCGCAACCAGTACTGCACCACCGCCGCCGTCTCCCAGCAGGCCGTGCTCGACGTACGACGGCTGGTGCGGCAGCGCTCGCGGTGGTTCCAGGGCCACCTGCAGTCCGCCGGCCTGGTGCCGCTGATCCTGCGCGAGGTCTCCACCCGCCCGGCCCTGGACCTGCTCTACCACCTGTCCAGCCCGGTGCTGATCCTGCTCACCTCGCTGCTGCCGCTGTCCTTCCTGGTGGCCGTCGGCGGCACCGTCGCCGCCTCGTTCCAGGAGGGCCGGCCGCTGGTCTCGCCGATGTGGCTGCTCGGCCCGTACCTGCTCTCCTTCACCGCGGCCTACGTCTACGGCTTCGTCTACGCCAAGCGCGAGCGCACACTCGGGCTGGTGCGCTCCGTCCTGGCGGCGCACGCCTTCATCCTCTACGGCTACATCTGGTTCGCCGCCGGCTGGTGGGGCCTGTGGCGGATGCTCACCGGCAAGCGCACCTGGCTGAAGACCGCGCGCACCTGACGGCCCGTACTCCTTCTCGTCCCGATCACCTGCACCACCGTCCCAGGGGGGAACCATGTCCGCTCACCCATCCGAATCGCCCGGAACGACGCAAACGATCCGCGCGATGCTCGTCCTCGGCACCCGGCCGGAGGTGATCAAACTGGCCCCCGTGGCCCGGGCGATGGCGGCCTCGGAGCTGTTCGAGCCGATCGTGGTCACCACCGGACAGCACCGCGAGATGCTCCACCAGATGCTGGAGCTGCTGCAGGTGCCGGCCAGGGCCGGGCTCGACGTGATGCGCGAGCGCCAGCAGCTCTCGGAGCTGACGGCCCGTCTGGTGGAGGGACTGGGCGAGGTCATCAGGAACGACCGTCCGGACCTGGTGATCGTCCAGGGCGACACCACCACCGCGCTGGCCGGGGCGCTGGCCGCCTTCTACGAACGCGTCCCCGTCGCCCACGTCGAGGCGGGCCTGCGCACCGGCGTCCTCGACAACCCGTTCCCCGAGGAGCTCAACCGCCGGCTGATCGGGCGCATCGCCCGCTGGCACTTCGCCCCCACCCCGCGGGCCGCCGCCCACCTGCTCGCCGAGGGCACCCCCGACACCCAGGTGTTCACCACCGGCAACACGGTCATCGACAACCTGCTGTGGGTGCTCGGCGAGGGCGTCGGCCGCAGCGCCTTCCCGGGCAGCGGCCGCCGCCGGGTGCTGCTCACCCTGCACCGCCGGGAGAACCAGGGGGAGCGGATGCGCGCCATGGGCCGCGCGCTGCGCCGGCTCGGCCGGCGCGGGGACGTGGAGATCCTGCTGCCGCTGCACAAGAGCCCGGCCGTGCGCGAGGCCCTGCTGCCCGAACTGACCGGCCACCACGCCGTGCACGTCGTCGAACCGTTGGGCTACCCCGACTTCGCGGCGACCCTCGCCGACTGCGAGCTGGTCCTCACCGACTCCGGCGGCATCCAGGAGGAGGCGCCCAGCCTCGGCAAGCCCGCGCTGGTGCTCCGTACCACCACCGAGCGGCCGGAGGCCGTGGAGGCGGGCGCGGCCCGGCTGATCGGCACCGACCCCGAGGCGATCCTGACGGCCGCGGGCCGGCTGCTGGACGACCCGGCGGAGTACCACCGCATGGCGACCGCGGGCAATCCCTTCGGCGACGGACGGGCGGCAGAACGCGTGCTCGCCCAGCTCGCCGAGGACTTCGGCGAGGACGTGCCCACCACGCTCTCCTCCGCGGTCCCGCCGCCCCGTGCCCCGGAGCCCTCCCCCGCGGCATGACCACCGTCCTGAGGTCCTCCGTGCTCCGGCCCCTCCGCCCACCGCGGCGGAGGGGCCCGCGGTCCGCCGGGCTGGTGCTCGCCCTGCTGCTGGTGGTGGGCGGCGTGGTGTACGCGTGCCAGGGGCGCGGCGGCGCCGGGCCCGGCTGGACGGACGGCACGGTGCACGGGCCCTGGCTGTCGGTGTACGACGGCTACGGCGACAACCGCGGGGACGCCACGTCGCTGCTGCTCTCGCCGGGCGTGGCCGACCGCCCGGACGTCACGCACGCGGGCCTGGTGGTCTCCACCGAGGAGTACGGGGACATGGCCTACGGGGCGCGGACGCGGACGCTCCGTCAGCTGCGCACCCCCCGGCCCAACCCGTGGGAAGTGCCGTGGCTGGTGTGGGCGTACCGCGACCCGGAGCACTTCTACTACCTCGCCCTCAAGCCGAACGGCTGGGAGCTGGGCAAGCGCGACCCGGCGTACCCGGGTGGCCAGCGCTTCCTGGCCACCGGTCCGGCGCCGTTCCCCACCGGGCGCTGGTACCGGATCGAGGTGGAGCAGCGCGGCGCCACGCTCACGATCACGGTCGACGGGCGCTTCCTGACCTCGTTCGCGGACGCCGAACGCCCCTACACCCGGGGCGGCGTGGGCGCCTACACCGAGGACGCCCTGGTGGAGTTCCACGACATGGCAGTGCGGCGCCTGCCCCCGGTCGGGTGAGGGCAGGCGCCGCGTTCCGTTCCGTACGCCCTTGTACGGGACGTCTCAGGTGTGACGGAGGGTCAGACCGTCAGCGGGCGATCCGTCGGACGGATCGGGGCCGGCAGGATGCTCGCGCCGGTGAGGTAGTGGTCCACCGCGCGGGCCGCGGAACGGCCCTCGGCGATGGCCCACACGATCAACGACTGGCCGCGGCCCGCGTCACCGGCGACGAAGACACCGTCCACGTTGGTGGTGAAGTCCTTGTCGCGGGCGATGTTGCCGCGGGCGTCGAGCTCCAGGCCGAGCTGCTCGACCAGGCCGTTGCGCTGGTCGGTGCCGGTGAAGCCCATGGCGAGGGTGACCAGTTCGGCAGGGATCACCTTCTCGGTGCCGGGCTGCGGGACGAACTTCCCGTCCTGGAACTCGACCTCGACCAGGTGCAGCGCCTTGACGTTGCCGTCCTCGTCGCCCTCGAACCTCATGGTGTTGACGGCGTAGACCCGCTCGCCGCCCTCCTCGTGGGCGGAGGTGACCTTGTACGTCATCGGCATGGTCGGCCAGGGCTGGTGCGCCGGGCGGTCCTCCGACGGCCGGGGCATGATCTCCAGCTGGGTGACCGAGCGGGCGCCCTGGCGGTGCGCGGTGCCGACGCAGTCGGCGCCGGTGTCGCCACCGCCGATGACGACCACGTGCTTGCCCTCGGCGGTGATCGGCGGGGCGACGAAGTCGCCCTCCTGCACCTTGTTGGCCAGCGGCAGGTACTCCATCGCCTGGTAGATGCCGCCGAGTTCGCGTCCCTCGGCGGGCAGGTCGCGCCACTGGGTGGCGCCCGCGGCGATCACCACGGCGTCGTACCGCTTGCGCAGTGCGCTGCCCGGCATGTCGCGGCCGACCTCGACACCGGTGCGGAACTTGGTGCCCTCCGCGCGCATCTGCTCGATGCGGCGGTTGATGTGCCGCTTCTCCATCTTGAACTCGGGGATGCCGTACCGCAGCAGACCGCCGATGCGGTCGGCCCGCTCGTACACCGCGACGGTGTGGCCGGCCCGGGTCAGCTGCTGGGCGGCGGCCAGGCCCGCCGGGCCGGAGCCGATGACGGCGACGGTCTTGCCGGAGAGCCGGTCCGGGGGCTGCGGGGTGACGTCCCCGCTGTCCCAGGCCTTGTCGATGATGGTGACCTCGACGTTCTTGATGGTCACCGCCGGCTGGTTGATGCCGAGCACACAGGCGGACTCGCAGGGGGCCGGGCAGAGGCGACCGGTGAACTCCGGGAAGTTGTTGGTCGCGTGCAGGCGCTCGCTGGCGGCCTTCCAGTCCTCACGGTAGGCGTAGTCGTTCCACTCGGGGATCAGGTTCCCCAGCGGACAGCCGTTGTGGCAGAAGGGGATGCCGCAGTCCATGCAGCGTCCGGCCTGCTTGGTGATGATCGGCAGCAGGCCGCCGGGAACGTAGACCTCGTTCCAGTCCTGCTTGCGCTCCTCGACCGGACGGGTCGGAGCGGTCTCGCGGGGCGTGGTGAGGAAGCCCTTCGGGTCAGCCATTTGCCGCCTCCATCATCTTCGCGACGGTCTCGGACTCGGAGAGCCCGGCTTGCTCGGCGGCGTTCTTGGCGGCGAGCACTGCCTTGTAGTCCCGCGGCATGACCTTGCCGAAGCGGGTGAGGGTGTGGCCCCAGTCGGCGAGGAGCTTCTCGGCGACGGTGGAGCCCGTCTCCTCCTGGTGGCGGCGCACCACGTCGTGCAGCCACTTGATGTCGTCGGCGTCCAGCTCCTCGACGTTCACCATGCCGGTGTTGACGTTGTCCGGGTCGAGGTCGAGGACGTACGCGATGCCGCCCGACATGCCGGCCGCGAAGTTGCGGCCGGTCGGGCCGAGCACCAGTGCCCGGCCACCGGTCATGTACTCGCAGCCGTGGTCGCCCACGCCCTCGGACACGACGGTGGCGCCGGAGTTGCGGACGCAGAAGCGCTCGCCGGTGGTGCCGCGCAGGAAGAGCTCACCGCCGGTGGCGCCGTACGCGATGGTGTTGCCGGCGATGGTCGAGTACTCGGCCAGGTGGTCGGCGCCCCGGTCGGGACGGACGATCACCCGGCCGCCGGACAGGCCCTTGCCGACGTAGTCGTTGGCGTCGCCCTCCAGGCGGAGCGTGATGCCCTTGGGGAGGAAGGCGCCGAAGGACTGGCCCGCGGAGCCGGTCAGGGTGATGTCGACGGTGTCGTCGGGCAGGCCGGCGCCGCCGTACTTCTTGGTCACCTCGTGGCCGAGCATGGTGCCGACCGTGCGGTTGACGTTGCGGATCGCGACCTGGGCGCGGACCGGGTCGCCGTTGTCGAGGGCGTCCTTGGCGAGCGCGATGAGCTCGTTGTCGAGCGCCTTGCCCAGGCCGTGGTCCTGGTCGATGGTGCGGTGCAGGGCCGCGCCCTCGGGCAGCTCGGGCACGTGGAAGAGCGGGGCGAGGTCCATGCCCTGCGCCTTCCAGTGGGTGACGGCCGCGGTGGTGTCGATCAGCTCGGCGTGGCCGACGGCCTCCTCGATCGAGCGGAAGCCCAGCTCGGCCAGGAGCTCGCGGACCTCCTGCGCGATGAACTCGAAGAAGTTCACCACGTACTCGGCCTTGCCGGTGAAGCGGTCGCGTAGCACCGGGTTCTGGGTGGCGATGCCGACCGGACAGGTGTCCAGGTGGCACACCCGCATCATCACGCAGCCGGAGACCACCAGCGGGGCGGTCGCGAAGCCGAACTCCTCGGCGCCCAGCAGGGCGGCGATGACGACGTCGCGGCCGGTCTTCAGCTGGCCGTCGGTCTGGACGACGATGCGGTCGCGCAGGCCGTTGAGCAGCAGCGTCTGCTGCGTCTCGGCCAGGCCCAGCTCCCAGGGGCCGCCCGCGTGCTTCAGGGAGGTCAGCGGGGAGGCGCCGGTGCCGCCGTCGTGGCCGGAGATCAGCACGACGTCGGCGTGGGCCTTGGAGACGCCCGCCGCGACCGTGCCGACGCCGACCTCGGAGACCAGCTTCACGTGGATGCGGGCCTGCGGGTTGGCGTTCTTGAGGTCGTGGATCAGCTGCGCCAGGTCCTCGATGGAGTAGATGTCGTGGTGCGGCGGCGGCGAGATCAGGCCGACACCGGGGGTGCTGTGCCGGGTCCTGCCGATCCACGGGTAGACCTTGTGGCCGGGCAGCTGGCCGCCCTCACCGGGCTTGGCGCCCTGGGCCATCTTGATCTGGATGTCGTCCGCGTTGACCAGGTACTCCGAGGTGACGCCGAAGCGGCCGGAGGCGACCTGCTTGATCGCGGAACGGCGCGCCGGGTCGTACAGGCGGTCCGGGTCCTCGCCGCCCTCGCCGGTGTTGGACTTGCCGCCCAGCTGGTTCATGGCGATGGCCAGCGTCTCGTGCGCCTCGCGCGAGATGGAGCCGTACGACATGGCGCCGGTGGAGAAGCGCTTGACGATCTCGGAGACCGGCTCGACCTCGTCGACCGGGATCGGGGCGCGCTCGCCGTCCTTGAAGGCGAACAGGCCGCGGAGCGTCATCAGGCGCTCGGACTGCTCGTTCACCCGGTCCGTGTACTGCTTGAAGATGTCGTAGCGGCGCGAGCGGGTGGCGTGCTGCAGCCGGAAGACCGTCTCCGGGTCGAACAGGTGCGGCTCGCCCTCGCGGCGCCACTGGTACTCGCCGCCGATCTCCAGCCGGCGGTGCGCCGGGGCGATGCCGGAGGCGGGGTAGGCCTTGGCGTGCCGGGCGGCGACCTCCTTGGCGACCACGTCGATGCCGGCGCCGCCGAGCTTGGTCGTGGTGCCGTGGAAGTAGGTGTCGACGAAGTCGTTGTCCAGGCCGATGGCCTCGAAGACCTGCGCGCCGCGGTAGGAGGCGACGGTGGAGATGCCCATCTTGGACATCACCTTCAGTACGCCCTTGCCCAGCGCCTTGATCAGGTTCCTGATGGCCGCCTCGGGCTCCAGACCCTGGAGGAAGGTGCCCGCGCGCAGCAGGTCCTCGACCGACTCCATCGCCAGGTACGGGTTGACCGCCGCGGCACCGTAGCCGATGAGCAGCGCGACGTGGTGCACCTCGCGGACGTCGCCGGCCTCGACCAGCAGGCCCACCTGGGTGCGCTGCTTGGTGCGGATGAGGTGGTGGTGCACGGCGGAGGTGAGCAGCAGCGACGGGATCGGCGCGTGCTCGGCGTCCGAGTGCCGGTCGGAGAGCACGATCAGCCGGGCGCCGTCCTCTATGGCGGCGTCGGCCTCGGCGCAGATCTCGGTGAGCCGCGCGGCCAGGGCCTCGCCGCCGCCGGAGACCCGGTACAGGCCCGACAGCGTCGCGGCCTTCAGGCCCGGCATGTCGCCGTCGGCGTTGATGTGGATGAGCTTGGCCAACTCGTCGTTGTCGATCACCGGGAAGGGCAGGGTGATGTTGCGACAGGACGCCGGCGACGGCTCCAGCAGGTTGCCGGACGGGCCGACGGCGCTGATCAGCGAGGTGACCAGCTCCTCCCGGATGGCGTCCAGCGGGGGGTTGGTGACCTGCGCGAACAGCTGGGTGAAGTAGTCGAAGAGCAGCCGGGGCCGCTCGGACAGCGCCGCGATCGGCGAGTCGGTGCCCATGGAGCCCAGCGGCTCACCGCCGGTCTTCGCCATCGGCGCCAGGATGATCCGCAGCTCCTCCTCGGTGTACCCGAAGGTCTGCTGGCGGCGGGTGACCGAGGCGTGGGTGTGCACGATGTGCTCGCGCTCGGGCAGGTCGTTGAGGTGGATCAGGCCGGCTTCCAGCCACTCCGCGTAGGGGTGCTCGGCGGCGAGCTGGGCCTTGATCTCGTCGTCCTCGATGATCCGGTGCCGGGCCGTGTCGACCAGGAACATCTTCCCGGGCTGCAGCCGGCCCTTGCGGACCACCTTGTCCGGGGAGATGTCGTCCAGCACGCCGGACTCGGAGGCGAGCACGACCAGGCCGTCGTCGGTGACCCAGTAGCGCCCCGGACGCAGGCCGTTGCGGTCCAGGACGGCGCCGACGACGGAACCGTCGGTGAAGGTGACGCAGGCCGGGCCGTCCCAGGGCTCGATCAGGGTGGAGTGGTACTGGTAGAAGGCGCGCCGGGCCGGGTCCATCGAGTCGTGGTTCTCCCACGCCTCGGGGATCATCATCAGCACGCTGTGGGGCAGCGAGCGGCCGCCGAGGTGGAGCAGCTCCAGCACCTCGTCGAAGGTCGCCGTGTCCGAGGCGTCCGGCGTGCAGACCGGGAAGATCCGGTCCAGGTCGCCGCCGAAGTGGCCCGAGGCGAGCTGCGACTCGCGGGCGCGCATCCAGTTGCGGTTGCCCTTGACGGTGTTGATCTCACCGTTGTGGGCGACGAAGCGGTACGGGTGCGCCAGCGGCCAGCTGGGGAAGGTGTTGGTGGAGAAGCGGGAGTGCACCAGGGCGATGGCGGTGGCGGTGCGCTCGTCGGACAGGTCCGGGAAGAAGGGCTCCAGCTGGCCGGTGGTCAGCATGCCCTTGTAGACGAGCGTCCGGGCCGACAGCGACGGGAAGTAGACGTCCGCCTCGCGCTCGGCGCGCTTGCGCAGCACGAAGGCGGGGCGGTCGAGGTCGATCCCGGACCGCGCGTCCTCGGCGTCCGAGACGAAGAGCTGGGAGAAGTGCGGCATCGTCGAGCGCGCCGTGGCGCCGAGGACGTCGGGGCCGATCGGCACCTCGCGCCAGCCGAGGACGGTCAGTCCCTCCTCGGCGGCCAGCCGCTCGATGGACTCGACGGCCTTGCGGCGGTCCTCGTCCTCGACGGGCAGGAAGGCCGTGCCGACCGCGTACCGGCCGGCGGCGGGCAGCTCGAAACCGGCGACCGCCCTCAGGAACGCGTCCGGGACCTGCATCAGGATGCCCGCGCCGTCGCCGGAGTCCGGCTCGGAGCCGGTGGCCCCGCGGTGCTCCAGGTTGCGCAGCACGGTCAGTGCCTGCTCCACGAGCGCGTGGTCCGCCTCGCCGGTGAGGGTGGCCACGAAGCCGACGCCGCAGGCGTCGTGCTCGTTGCGGGGGTCGTACATCCCCTGGGGGGCGGGACGCCCGTCCATGTGGGACCACCGGCCGGAACCGGAGCCGGCGGTCTGGGGGTGCGTGGACGCGGAACGCATCGGCTCTCCCGTCGTCGTCATCTGGCATATGACATGCGCACTAGGGACGACGTTGGCCCTCTGCGATTTCGTGCAGGTTACATGATGGCCGGATGGCCGAAAAGTGGATAGCCAGTTCCATCATGTGGACTAAGCAGCGCTACGAGCAGGCAGTATGGGCCAGCATCGCTCACGTGAGACGCAGGCGACACTGCCCACGGCGCCACAGACTGATGCCCTGTGTTGGTCGCGCTGAAACGAGCGGGTAACAAGTGGCTTGTGGCCGTCACCCGGCTCAGCCGACGGCGGTGCCGAACAGCGCGCCCAGAACGAAGGTAACCCCGGCGGCGGCTCCGCCCAAGACGAGCTGCCGAAGTCCGCTGAACCACCAGCTGCGCGCCGTCACACGGGCCACAGCCGCCCCACAGAGGAAGAGACCGATCAGCGCGACGATCACCGCGGGCCAGACCACCGTTGCGCCGATCAGGTACGGGAGCACCGGCAGCAGGGCGCCGACGCCGAAGGACACGAACGAGGAACCGGCCGCCACCAGCGGCGACGGCAGGTCGGTCGGGTCGACGCCCAGCTCCTCGCGGGCGTGGATCTCCAGGGCCTGCTCCGGGTCCCTGGACATCTGCCGGGCCACCTCTTCGGCCAGCTCCGGCTCGACGCCCCGGGCGACGTACAGCGCGGCCAGTTCGCGCAGCTCGTCCGTGGGGTTGCGGCGCAGTTCCAGCCGCTCGACGTCCAGCTCTGCCTGGACCAGCTCCCGCTGGGAGGCGACGGAGGTGTACTCGCCCGCGGCCATCGAGAAGGCGCCCGCCGCGAGTCCGGCCAATCCGGTGATCACGATGGTCGAGGGGGCGACGTTGCCGCCCGCGACGCCGGTCATGAGCGCGAGGTTCGACACCAGGCCGTCCATCGCCCCGAACACGGCCGGACGAAGCCAGCCGCCGCTGACGTCCCGGTGGGTGTGGTGCGCCACGTGGTACGGCGCGACCCGCTCGTCCTCCATGGCTGACGGCATGGTCGATCTGCTCCTTCCCCCGGGGCGGCGATCCCCGCGTCCCTCCCTCGAACGCCTCGACCGTACGCTCGAATTCCCTGCGTTTCCAGCAAGGAAAGCCTGCCTTACCTGCGAAAACGCGCCCGGAGACGAAACGCCGCGGCCGCCGTCACCAGGGTGGTGAACGGCGGCCGCGGGCTGCGCGACGTACGCGTCAGAGGTTCTTGGCGGGCTTGGCCTCGGCGTCGACGGGGACGGCGCCGTCCTCCTCGTCCCGGTCCGGGCCGGGCTCCGCCCCGTCGGCTTCGGTCTTCTCGGCGTCCACGTCCGCTTCCGTGTCCGTCGCCTGCTCGCCCTCGGCGTCCTTGGCGTCCTTGGCCTTCGCGTCGGGGTCCGTCCCCTCCGCGGAGGCCTCGGCCGCGGCGACGGCCGCCGGCTCGACGGCCTCCTCACGGCCCGGCCGCAGCCTCGCCGAGACCACGATGTAGACCACGGCGGCGACGAAGACCAGGATCGACGTCCAGTCGTTGAGACGCAGGCCGAGGACGTGGTGGGCGTCGTCGACGCGCAGGTACTCGATCCAGAAGCGCCCGACGGTGTACGCCGCGACGTAGAGCGCGAAGGCGCGGCCGTGGCCGAGCCGGAAGCGCCGGTCGGCCCAGATGACCAGCAGGGCCACGCCCACGCACCACAGCGACTCGTAGAGGAAGGTCGGGTGGTACGTCGCGACGTCCAGGCTGTCCGCCGGCCGGTGGGCGCTGTCGATCTTCAGCGCCCAGGGCACATCGGTGGCGCGCCCGTACAGCTCCTGGTTGAACCAGTTGCCCCAGCGGCCGATGGCCTGTGCGAAGGCGATGCCCGGCGCCACGGCGTCGGCGTACGCGGGCAGCGAGATGCCGCGGCGCCGGCAGCCGATCCAGGCGCCGAGGGCACCCAGGGCGATGGCGCCCCAGATGCCGAGGCCGCCCTCCCAGATCTTGAACGCGTTGACCCAGTCCTTGCCCTCACCGAAGTAGAGCTCGTAACTGGTGATCACGTGGTAGAGGCGGCCGCCGACCAGGCCGAAGGGCACCGCCCAGACGGCGATGTCGGCGACCGTGGTCTTCAGTCCGCCGCGGGCGACCCATCGCCTGCCGCCGAGCCACACGGCCACGAAGACACCGATGATGATGCAGAAGGCATAGCCGCGCAGAGGGATGGGGCCGAGGTGGATGACCCCGCGCGACGGGCTGGGAATGAAGGCGATGAGTTCCATGGCACTGCCGACGCTACCGTGCCGGGCGGGTGCGGCGGGCACCCGCCCGGCAACGGCTGGATAACGGGCGGGAGCTCAGCCGCCCTGCGAGGCCGCGGGAGAGCCTCCCGCGGTCGCGGAGCCGCTCGCCGATCCCGGCGCACCCGGCGACCCGGAAGCGCTCGGCGGGGTGGCGCCCTGCGTCGCGGTGCCGGGCTTCTTGCCCTTGTTGGCCTCGGTGACCAGCTGCTTCAGCCGGTCCGCGGTCAGGTTGGGCTGCCCCTTGGCGAGCAGGTTCCCCCCGCCGTTGAGCAGGATGGTGGGCGTGGAGTTGAAGCCGGCGGCGCCGAAGGCCTCGTTGTTGGCGTTCACCCAGTCGTCGTACGTGCCGTCCTTCACGCAGGTGGTGAAGGCGTCGGTCTTCAGTCCCGGCACCTTGCCCGCAAGCTCCAGCAGGTAGGTCTTGTCGGCGAAGTGGTCGTCGTTCTCCTGCGGCTGGTTCCGGTAGAGGACGTCGTGGTACGCGCGGAACTTGCCCTCGTCCTGCGCGCAGGCCGCGGCGTTGGCGGCGTTGAGCGATCCGGTACCGCCCAGGTTCCCGTCGATGAGCCGGACGAGGTGGTACTCGACCTTGAGCTGGCCCTGGTCCTGGAGGGCGTGGATGGTGTCGCGGAGCTCGTTCTCGTAGGCCGCGCAGGCCGGGCACCGGAAGTCCTCGTACACGGTCAGGGTGGACGGGGCGTCGCTCGCGCCGTTGGGGAGGGCCAGCTTGTCCTTGCCGGTCGCGCCCACCGGGGTGACGGCCGGGGCGCCGGAACCACCGCCGCTGCCCGCCACCACGATCCCGATGACGGCGCCGACGGCCAGGACCCCCACCACGGAGCCCGCGACGATCAGCGTCCTCTTGCGCTTGTGCCGGCGCTCGTCCTCCGCGCGCTGCTCCTGCAGCCGGTCCCGGGCACTGCGCTTTCCTTCACGGTTCTTCTCGCTCACACCCAGGCACAACGAACCGGGGGCACGCTCGCGCGTACCCCCGGCCCATGTTTCGCCCGGAAGAGTGAGGCGCCGCTACCGGCGGACGCCCTGGGCGAGGTCCGCCGCCAGCTCGCGCACCCCGGCCAGGCCCTGCTCCAGGTCCGGCGCGTCGAGCAGCCGCTTGACGAACGCCGAGCCGACGATCACCCCGTCCGCGAAACCCGCCACCTCGGCCGCCTGGGCGGCGTTGGAGACGCCCAGGCCCACGCAGACCGGCAGCTCGGTCTGGGCCCGGGTGCGCCGCACCAGGTCGGCCGCCTCGGCGCCGACGCTCTCACGGGTGCCGGTGACGCCCATCAGCGAGGCCGCGTAGACGAAGCCGGAGCCCGCCGCCGTGATCTTCGCCAGCCGCTCGTCCCGGCTGCTCGGGGCGACCACGAAGACGGTGGCCAGTCCGTGCTGCTCGGCGGCCTTCCGCCACACCTCGGACTCCTCCACCGGCAGGTCCGGCAGGATGCAGCCCGCGCCGCCCGCCTCTGCCAGCTCGGCCGCGAAGCGCTCGGTGCCGTAGCGGTCCACCGGGTTCCAGTACGTCATGACCAGGATCGGCTTCCCGGTCGCGGCGTGCGCCTCCCGCACCGTGCGCAGCACGTCCTTGATCCGCACACCGCCGCGCAGCGCGATGTCGTCCGCGGTCTGGATGACCGGGCCGTCCAGCACGGGGTCGCTGTGCGGCAGGCCGATCTCGACGACGTCGGCACCGCCCTCCAGGGCCGCCTTCGCCGCCTCGATGCCGCCCTCCACGGTCGGGAAACCGGCCGGGAGGTAGGCCACCAGGGCGGCGCGCCCCTCGGCCCTGGCACCGGCCAGGGTCCGGTCCAGCAGCTCGATCTGCCCGCTCACCGCTGTGCTCCTTCAGACTCGTCGTACAGCCCGAAGTAGCGGGCGGCCGTGTCCATGTCCTTGTCACCGCGGCCGGAGAGGTTGACCAGGACCAGGCCCTCCTCGCCCAGCTCCCGGCCGACCCCCAGCGCGCCGGCGAGGGCGTGGGCGCTCTCGATGGCCGGGATGATGCCCTCGGTGCGGGACAGCAGGCGCAGCGCCTGCATCGCCTCGTCGTCGGTGACCGGGCGGTACTCGGCGCGGCCGGTCTCCTTGAGGTAGGCGTGCTCGGGGCCGATGCCGGGGTAGTCCAGGCCGGCCGAGATCGAGTACGGCTCGGTGATCTGGCCCTCGTCGTCCTGCAGGACGTAGGAGCGGGAGCCGTGCAGGATGCCGGGCTCGCCGACGGTGAGCGTCGCCGCGTGCTCGCCGGAGTCCACGCCGTGCCCTGCCGCCTCCAGGCCCACCAGACGCACGGACCCGTCCGGGATGAAGGCGTGGAACAGGCCGATCGCGTTGGACCCGCCGCCCACGCAGGCGGCGACCACGTCCGGCAGCCGGCCCGCGCGCTCCAGGATCTGGCGGCGGGCCTCGACGCCGATGACGCGGTGGAAGTCGCGCACCATCGCCGGGAAGGGGTGCGGGCCCGCGACCGTGCCGAAGAGGTAGTGGGTGCGGTCCACGTTGGCGACCCAGTCGCGGAACGCCTCGTTGATCGCGTCCTTCAGCGTGCGGCTGCCGGACTTCACGGGGATGACCTCGGCGCCGAGGATGCGCATGCGGGCGACGTTGAGCGCCTGGCGCTCGGTGTCGACCTCGCCCATGTAGATGGTGCACTCCAGGCCGAACAGGGCGCAGGCGGTGGCCGTCGCCACGCCGTGCTGGCCGGCGCCGGTCTCGGCGATGACCCGGGTCTTGCCCATGCGCTTGGTGAGCAGCGCCTGGCCCAGCACGTTGTTGATCTTGTGCGAGCCGGTGTGGTTGAGGTCCTCCCGCTTGAGGAAGACCCGTGCCCCGCCGGCGTGCTCCGCGAACCGCGGCACCTCGGTGAGCGGGCTCGGCCGGCCGGTGTAGTGCACCAGCAGGTCGTTCAGTTCCGCGGCGAAGGCCGGATCGGACTTTGCCTTGTCGTACTCCACGGCGACCTCGTCCACGGCGGCGACCAGCGCCTCCGGGATGAACTTGCCGCCGAACCGGCCGAAGTAGCCCTCGGCACTGGGCACCCGGCCCTCGGGGTCGGGGATGAAGAAGTCTTCGGACATGACGTTCTCGGCTCCTTCGGGGGCGTGCGTCGGCAGCCCCCAGGGTTTCGCGTACCAATGGTCACGTTACGGCGCGTTCGGCGCCGCCGGCGGCATGCGCACGCCCGCGGCCGGGGAGCACGGCGGGACGCTCACCGGCGCGGTCGCCGGTGGGCACGCCCGTGCCCCGGTCATCAGGAGGACGGCGCTGCCGTCAGCGCCATCGGCGCCCGTTGATCTGACCCGGCTCGCAGCCGATGTGGTAGCGCACGCGGCGGCCGAGGACGCGCCGCGCGGGCGCGCGGCAGCCACGGGGACGGCAGCCCCGGGCCAGTCGCGCGTAGGTCGTCATGGTGCCGGTCAGCCCCGTCCGTGGCGCAGCGCGGGGTGCGCGCCGGCGGCCACGAGGTCGGCCACGGCGGCCTTGGGGTCGCGGCCGGTCACCAGCGATTCGCCGACGAGGACGGCGTCGGCGCCGTCGTTGGCGTAGGCGATGAGGTCGTGCGGGCCGCGGACGCCGGACTCGGCCACCTTGACGATGTGGTCCGGGATCTCCGGGGCGACGCGGGCGAAGGTGCCGCGGTCGACCTCGAGGGTCTTGAGGTTGCGCGCGTTGACGCCGATGATGCGGGCGCCCGCGTCGACGGCGCGCTCGACCTCCTCCTCGTCGTGCACCTCGACCAGCGGGGTGAGCCCGATGGACCCGGCCCGCTCGATCAGGGAGACCAGCGCGTCCTGCTCCAGCGCCGCGACGATCAGCAGCGCCAGGTCGGCACCGTAGGCGCGGGCCTCCCAGAGCTGGTAGGCGGTGACGATGAAGTCCTTGCGGAGCACGGGGATGTCGACCTTGGCCCGGACGGCCTCGAGGTCGGCCAGCGAGCCGCCGAAGCGGCGCTGTTCGGTGAGGACCGAG
This sequence comes from Streptomyces sp. NPDC006207, assembly GCF_040613835.1. Classification (NCBI taxonomy): domain Bacteria; kingdom Bacillati; phylum Actinomycetota; class Actinomycetes; order Kitasatosporales; family Streptomycetaceae; genus Streptomyces; species Streptomyces sp. NPDC006207. Next base: position 86,254 of record NZ_JBEXSX010000016.1, read on the forward strand.
ATGACGGCGGCGCCGCCCGCCTCGTAGTCCGCGGCCAGGCCCGCGGGGTCGGCGATGGCGGCCAGAGCGCCCTTGGAGGGGCTGGACCGCTTGACCTCGCAGATGACCTTGACGCTGTCGCCGCGCAGGGCCGCCACGCCGTCCTTGGCGTCGCGCGCCTTCGCCGCCCGCTCCTTGAGCTCGTCGAGGGAGACCCGGGCCTGCCGCTCGGCGAGGTCCTCGCGGACTCCGTCGATGATCTCGTCGAGCACACTCACGCGAGAGGACCCCTTCCGAAAGCGAAACGATCAAGCCAGTGAGATGTTCCACCAGCACTGCGATGGTAACCGCCGGTGGGCGGAGGACCCGCATCCGGCGGGGCGGGGGCCCACCGGACGGACGGTCCGGTCGTCCCTTCGTCGCTGGTCAGGGCGCCAGCGCGGTCCCGAACGGAAGGTTCCGGACGACGGTGAAGAGCAGCACGGCACCCGTGATCGCCCACCAGTGGACGGCCCGCAGCGCGAGCGGGAAGGGCCGGCCGCGCAGCGTCCGGATGAGCCAGACCGTCCACACCACGGCGAAGAGCAGGTAGCCCGCCACGGCCAGCGCGTTGAGGCCGAACGCCGTGCCGAAGTCGCCGTGCACGACCGCGTACGCGCTGCGCAGCCCGCCGCAGCCGGGGCAGTACAGGCCCGTGTAGTGCAGCAGGGGGCAGACCGGGTAGTGCCCGGCCTCGTTCGGGTCGAAGGTGCCGACGTACGCGAAGGCGGCGGCGACACCGCCGAGCACGCCCAGCGGGGCGGCGAGGGCAATCGGCTTCGGCCTGGCGGCGGTCTCGGTCACGCGGTGATTGTCCCGCGCCGCGGCCGGCAGGGACACCCGGGGTGGCCGGAAAGGACGCAGCCGCCGCCGGCGGATGCGCCGGCGGCGGCTGCGGGGTCCGTGCCCGGGTCAGCCGTGCTGCTTCTCCGGCACCGGCTTGCCGAGGCCCGCGGCGCGCATGCCGAGACCGACCAGACCGCCCAGGGCGGCGACCGCCAGGCCGGCGAACATACCGATCGGCTCCGCCAGGACGACGAAGGCAGCCGCGACGCAGAAGCCGATGAAGGCGATGGTCACGCCGGTCCAGGCGGCAGGGGTGTGTCCGTGGCTGTTGCCCGCCATGAGTGCTCCCAAGTCGTTCTACAAAAGGGTCGTCAGTTGCTCCGCCCGCGCGATGGCGCGCGTCAGGCGCCATTGTCCCCCGTTCCGCTGACGCTCCGCGCGCGGGGGGTGGCCCGGCGCGTCAGGGCGCCTCGGTGGGGTCCTCGCCGCGGTCCAGCGCCTTCCACAGGTCCTCGGGGCGCTCCTCGCCGGCGGCGGGTGCGGCGGTACGGGCGGGCTGCGACGCCTTCGGGGTGTCGCGGTCGTACCGGTTCGACATCCCGGGCCAGGTCCGGGCGCGGAGGAGGGCGACGGCGCCTGCGGACAGCAGCAGCGCCCCACCGGCCGCGGAGACGCCCGGCCAGGCGCTGGTGGCGGCCCCGGTGACGGTCGTACGGCTGAGGCCGCTGGCGGTCGCCGCGGCGGCGTCCAGGGCCGCGGTGTCGCCGAGCGCGAGCAGCGCCGCCGCGAGGGCCCCGGCCCCGCACAGCGCGAGCAGCCCGCCGACGAGCAGCCGGGCCGCTCCCCGTACGGCGAAGACCGCCACGAGGGCGGCGAGTCCCACCAGCGCGAGCGCGCCCGGCACCCCGGTGACCTGGTGGCCGGAGACACTGACCGGCATCCCGCCGCCGGCGAACGGGGCGCTGCCCTTCTGCCAGGTCTTGCCCGAGGCCAGGAGCACGACCGCGGCGCCGGCCACGCCGCTCGCCAGGGCGAGGACGAGGCTGCCGCGGCCGGCCGCCCGGCGGGGTGCGGGCTCGCCGGACGGTTCTGCGACGGTGCGGGGCTGGGGTACGGAACTGCTCACCGGACCACTATCCCCCGTCGCTGCCGCGCCCCGGCACGCGGGTCCTGCCGGTGGCGGTCACGCCCCGCCGCGCATCCGGCCCGCCGTGTCGACGGCGCGGAGCACCGCGGCGGCCTTGTTCCGGCACTCGGTGTCCTCGCTGACCGGGTCGGAGTCGGCGACGATGCCGGCGCCGGCCTGGACGTAGGCGGTCCCGCCGCGCAGCACCGCGGTGCGGATGGCGATGGCGGTGTCGGAGTCCCCGGCGAAGTCGAGGTAGCCCACGGCGCCGCCGTACAGCCCGCGCCGGGTGGGCTCCAGCTCGTCGATGATCTGCATCGCCCGCGGCTTGGGCGCCCCCGACAGGGTGCCCGCGGGGAAGCAGGCGGTGAGGACGTCGAAGGCCGTGCGGCCGGCGCCGAGGCTGCCGGTGACGGTGGAGACGATGTGCATGACGTGGCTGTACCGCTCGATCGACATGAAGTCGACGACCTCGACGCTGCCGGGCTCGCAGACCCGCCCGAGGTCGTTGCGGCCCAGGTCGACCAGCATCAGGTGCTCAGCGCGCTCCTTGGGGTCGGCGAGCAGTTCGTCGGCGAGCGCCTGGTCCTCCTGGGGCGTCGCGCCGCGCGGGCGGGTGCCCGCGATGGGGTGCACCATGGCCCGGCCGTCCTCGACCTTGACCAGCGCCTCGGGGCTGGAGCCGACGACGTCGAAGCCGTCGAAGCGCAGCAGGTACATGTAGGGGGAGGGGTTGGTCGCCCGCAGCACGCGGTAGACGTCGAGCGCGCTCGCCGGGCAGGGGGTCTCGAACCGCTGCGAGGGCACGACCTGGAAGGCGTCGCCGGCCCGGATGTACTCCTTGGCCGTCTCCACCGCGGCCTGGTACGCGGCGCCGCCGAAGCGCGAGGTGACCTCCTCCGGCAGCCGGGACGGCGGCAGCTCGGCGGGCGCGGAGTCCACGGGACGGGCCAGGTCTTCGGTCATGGCGTCGAGCCGCCGCACGGCCTCGGCGTACGCCTCGTCGACGCCGGTGTCGAGGTCGTTGTGGTTGATCGCGTTGGCGATCAGCAGCACCGAGCCGTCCCAGTGGTCGAGCACCGCCAGGTCGGAGGTGAGCAGCATCGTGAGCTCGGGCAGGCCCAGGTCGTCGCGGGCGTGGTCGCCGATGCGCTCCAGGCGGCGCACGACGTCGTAGCCGAGGTAGCCGACCATGCCCCCGGTGAACGGCGGCAGGCCCGCGTCGTCGTGCAGGTCGCGCGGGGTGTGCAGGGCCTCGATCGTGGCCCGCAGCGCCTCCAGCGGGTCGCCCCCGGCCGGCACGCCGACCGGCGGCGTGCCGAGCCAGTGGGCCCGGCCGTCGCGCTCGGTCAAGGTGGCGGCGCTGCGGACGCCGACGAACGAGTAGCGGGACCACGAGCGGCCGTTCTCCGCGGACTCCAGCAGGAAGGTGCCGGGGCGCTCGGCGGCGAGCTTCCGGTACAGGCCGACCGGGGTGTCCCCGTCGGCCAGCAGCTTCCTGCTGACCGGGATGACACGGCGGTCCTGCGCCAGCTTGCGGAAGGTGTCGAGGTCGGGGGTGACGGTGCCCGTGGTCATGGTCCGCAGCCTAGTGCCCGGGCGCGGCCGCTTCAGGCCAGCGGCAGTTCGCCCGCGTCGAAGCAGGTGCGGTCGCCGGTGTGGCAGGCCGCGCCGACCTGGTCGACCTTGACGAGGATCGTGTCGCCGTCGCAGTCCAGGGCCACGGACTTCACGTGCTGGACGTGCCCGGAGGTGTCGCCCTTGACCCAGTACTCCTGGCGGCTGCGGCTCCAGTAGGTGCAGCGGCCGGTGGTGAGGGTGCGGTGCAGCGCCTCGTCGTCCATCCATCCGAGCATGAGGACTTCGCCGGTGTCGTACTGCTGCGCGACGGCGGGGACGAGGCCGTCGGCGGTGCGCTTGAGACGGGCGGCGACGGCTGGGTCGAGCGGGGATTCCATACCCCCATTCTGCCCGCTGCGGGCGGCGTGACTTCGGCTCCTGCCCTCACCCCGCTCACCCGTATGGGGCATGCTTCGTCCATGAGTTTTCCTCCGCCGTCGCCGCCCGACGACCCGCGCCCCGGACAGGGCGGCGGTTTCGGGCCGCCCCCGGGGGGTTTCGGCCCGCCGCAGTACGAACCCCAGCCGCAGCAGCAGTACCAGCCGCAGCCGTACCAGAACCAGCCGCAGTTCCCCGGGCCTGCGCAGCAGGGCGGCGGTTACGGCTACCCGCCCCCGCCGCAGCCGCCGCGCAGCGGTGGCGGCGCGAAGGTGGCCGCGATCGTCATCGGCGCGGTCGTCCTGATAGCCGTCGTCGTCGGCGGCCTGGCGATCGCGCTGAGCGGCGGCGAGGACGACGACAAGGGCGCCACCGGGTCCACGAGCAGCAGCCCCACGGCCTCGGCCCCCGCCACGCAGGACACGGCGACCGCGTCCACGGAGCCGGACCCCTCGGAGACCTTCCGCAAGTACGTCGTGCTCAGCCCCGGCCAGTGCTTCGACGATCCGGGCCTGGACAGCGGCGTCACCGAGGTCACGACGGTCTCCTGCAACGGCCCGCACGACGCCGAGGTCATCGCCAACGAGACCATCACGGGCACCTTCGACACCGAGGCCGCGCTCAAGGCCAAGGTCCTGAAGCTGTGCGAGGCGGACGCCGCCAAGCGCCTGAAGGACGTCAAGGACAACCCCGGGTACTACTACTACGCGCTGTACCCGAAGCTCTCGGGCTACCAGGTGCAGGGCAAGGACACCATCTCCTGCTCCCTGACCCTCAGCAACAAGCTGGACGGCAAGAAGCTGACGAAACCGCTGCCGTAGCTGCTGCCCACCGGCGGGGGCCGGACGTAGGCTGACGTCATGTCGACTCATGCCCAGCGTGAACGTCTGCTCCTCGCCGACCTGCTGGAGAGTGCCGGACCCGAGGCGCCAACCCTCTGCGAGGGCTGGACCACCCGCGACCTCGCCGCCCACATCGTGGTGCGGGAGCGCCGCGGTGACGCCTCGGCCGGCCTGGTCATCCCCTTCCTCGCGGACCGGTCGGAGCGTGTGCGCAAGGAGTTCGCGGAACGGCCCTTCCAGGAACTGATCCGGCTGATCCGCACCGGGCCGCCGCGGCTGTCGCCGTTCGCCCTCAAGCAGATCGACGAGGCGGCCAACACCGTTGAGTTCTTCGTCCACGCCGAGGACGTGCGCCGGGCCCAGCCGGACTGGTCGCCGCGCGAACTGGACCCCGTCTTCGCCGAACTGCTCTGGTCCCGGCTGGAGCGCTCCGCCCGGCTGCTGGGCCGCAAGGCCCCGGTCGGCGTGGTGCTGCGCCGTCCGGACGGGCAGACCGCGGTGGCGCACCGCGGCGCCCCGGTCGTCACGGTCACCGGGGAGCCCGGCGAGCTGCTGCTGTTCGCCTTCGGCCGGCAGGACTCCGCCCGGGTGGAGACCGAGGGCGACAAGGACGCGGTGACCCGGCTGTACGACGCCAGGCTCGGGATCACCGCCTGAGTCCGGCTACCCGGGGCGGCGGGCGAGTTCCGCCCGCCGCAGCGCCGGCGCGGCGAGTCCCGCGACGGCTCCCGCGGCCGCGACCGCCGCGCTGACGACGAACACCGGCTGCGGACCCCAGGCGCCGATGGCGGCCCCGGTGAGCGGGTAGCTCATCGGGGCGACGCCGAGCGAGAACAGCGCGGCCACCGAACTGACCCGGCCGAGGTAGGCGGGTTCGGTGAGGGTCTGCAGCAGGGCTCCGCACAGTGCCCCGCTCAGTCCTGCCACGAGGCCGATCACGACGGCCACGGCGACCGCCCCCGGCAGCGCGGGGACGAAGGCGAAGGCGGCAACCGCGACCGCCCCCAGCCCCAGGCAGCAGGCCTGGGCCAGCCCGGCGCGCGGCAGCCGGCCGCGCACCGTCAGCAGCAGTGAAGCGGCGCCCGCGCCGGCGCCGAAGCCGCTGACGATCCAGCCGAGCCCGGCGGCGCCCCAGCCCCGGTCGGCGGCGACCAGCACGAGGCCGATGTTGAACGGCCCGGTGAAACCGAGCTCGCCGACCGCGATGACGACCATGAGCGCGGTGAGCGCGCGCCGTCCCCGGATGTGGCGCAGGCCGTCCACCAGCTCCCGCCACGGGGTGCCGTCCGCCTGCGCGGCACCGTCGTCGGGCGGCAGCGGGGCCACGCGGACGGCGAGCAGCAGCACGAGCGAGACCGCGAACAGCACGCCCGCGACGGCGAACGCGGTGGGGGCGCCCCCGGTCGCGACGACCGTGCCGCCGAGCGACGCGCCGGCCACGTTGCCGACCCGCATCGCGATGCCCTTCATCCCGTGCAGGCGGCCCAGTTGGTCCGGGCCGGTGATGCGCGGCGGCAGGGCGCCGACGGCGGGCAGGAACACCGCGTCCACGGCGCCGAAGAGCACCGCGACGACGGCCAGCGCCCACAGCCCGGGGGTGGTGAGGGCGAGCAGCGCGGCCGCCGCGAACATCACCGCGCACCGGGTCAGATCACTGCCGATGACGATGCGTCGCGGCCCGAACCGGTCGGCCAGCACTCCCCCGCCGAGCATCAGCACCGCGCGCGGCACGGCGCCGGCCGCGAGGACCAGGCCGGCCCGCCCGGGGTCGCCGGCGCGGGTGGCGGCCCAGGACAGGGCGAGGAACCACACGGCGTCGCCGACGAGAGAGGCGGTGAAGGCGGCGAGCCAGCGCAGGACGTTGGCGTCCCGGTGGGCGGGGGCACGGGAAGGGGACAGGGACGGTGCGGCGGTGGCGGGCGCCGTCATGCGGTCGCCTCCTTCGGGGTTCACGGCCGGTGGGGGAATCCGTACAGGTGCACCGCGACGTGCTCACGGCCCTCGGTGTCGCCCGCCTCCTCGGCGGCGCGCCCGCGGTCGACCCAGCGCATGACCAGCTCGCCCAGCTCATCGCCGAACCGGCGCATCTCCTGCGCGGTGAGCCGGGGCATGTACTCGGAGCTGAAGGACGCGTCGGTCCACTCCTTGTCCCAGGCGAACTGCTGGTCGAGGTAGGCGGCGTAGCGCGCGTAGCGGGTGGCGAGGAGCTGCCGGGTCACCTCGCCCATGACGGCGGCGCCCTCGGGGCGGTCGGCGAAGTCCGAGGTGCGGAAGGTGAATCCGCGCTCGGAGCTGACCTTCCACCACCGTTCGCGGCCGTCCGAGCTCTGCCCGGGGGCCTCGGTGATGAAGCCGTGCGCGGCGAGCTTGCGCAGGTGGTAACTGACCAGCGACACCGCCTCGTCGACCTGGTCGGCCAGCTGGGAGGCGGTCGCGGTGCGGGCGGTGAACAGGGCGCGGTAGAGCTCGATGCGCAGCGGGTGCGTGAAGACCTTGAGCGCGTCGAGGTCGGTGATCCTGCGGGGGTCTGCGGAGTTCTCCTCCGCCTCTTCATCGGGCATACCCGGGAGGCTAGATAGGAAAGGAAATTTGCGCAACAGAAATTGCGCAACTGATCCTGCACATCGGGCTACGCTCTGCGGCCATGGGCGCGAACCAGGGTGGGACGGGAACGGACGTAGGGTCGGCGGGGCCCGGGATACCGGTGCCGCGCCCGGGCGAGACCTGGGCCGTCGGGGCGGTGGTCCTCGACACGGACGGCAGGGCCTTCGCCCAGCGCCGCTCCCCCGGCCGCAGGCTCTTCCCGGACTGCTGGGACATCGTCGGCGGCCATGTGGAGCCCGGCGAGACCCTCCTGGCGGCCCTCGCCCGCGAGGTGGAGGAAGAGACCGGCTGGCGGCTGCGCGCCGTGCGGCGGCTGATCGGGGTGTCCACCTGGGAGGGCGACGACGGTCAAGGCCTGCGCCATGAGGCGGACTTCGTGGTCGACGTCGACGGGGACCTCGCGCGTCCGCGCCTGGAGCCGGGCAAGCACACGGAGTACGGCTGGTTCGGCCCGGAGGACCTCGAACGGCTGAAGGAGAACCGGGCGTCCGGTGAGACCCTGGTGCACGACGTGATCGCCGCAGCGCTCGACCTCCGTGGGTGACGTGTGCCGTACCTGAAGCTGCTCCGCCGGCCCCATGTGGGCCGGTTGCTGTCCGGTTCGCTCGTCGGACGGCTGCCGACCGCCATGGCGGCCCTGGCCATCGCGCTGGCGCTGCGCGCGGCCGGCGCCGACTACCGGCTGGTCGGCGCCGCCGGGGGCGTCTACGCGGTGTCCGGAGCGATCGGCGGGCCGCTGCTCGGACGGTGGGCGGACCGGCTGGGCCAGCCGCGCGTGCTGATCGTCTCGGCGCTGGTCTCGGCCTGCGGCTTCGCCGCGCTGGCCGCCGCACCGGGCAGCACGGCGGTGGCCGTGCTCGGCCCGGCCGTCGCCGGGGCCGCCTCGCCGCCGCTGGAGCCGTGCCTGCGCGCGCTCTGGCCGGACCTCGTCGAGCCGGACGAACTGGAGTCGGCGTACGCGGTGGACGCCGGTGCGCAGGAGCTGGTCTTCATCGCCGGCCCGCTCCTGGTCGGCGGGCTGGCGGTGCTCGGCCCGGCCCGGCTGGCGCTGCTGGCCGCGGCCGTCCTCGGGGTGGTGGGCGCGCTCTCCGTCGCGACCTCCGCGCCCTCCCGCGCCTGGGCCTCCGCCACCCGTTCCGTCGACTGGCTGGGTCCGCTGCGCAACCGGGCCCTGGTGGTAGTGCTGTGCGCGCTGGCCGGATGCGGCTGGGCCCTGGGCACGTTCAACGTCTTCGCCGTCGCCTACGCCGAGCGCCACCCGCTGCCCGGCGGCGCGGGCACCCTGCTGGCGCTGAACTCCACCGGCGCCCTGATCGGCGCCCTGCTGATCGCCGTCCTGCCCTGGCGGGCGGACCCGGCCACCAAGGCGGCCGTCACCGCCGCCGGGATGGCCGTCACCTTCTGGCCCTTCGCCCTGGTCCCCGGCCCGCTGCCGATGGTGGTCGCCGCCCTGCTGAGCGGGGTGTTCTTCGCGCCGCTGCTCACCGTGGTCTTCGGGCTCACCGGCGAACTCGCCCCGGCGGGCACCGTCACCGAGGCCTTTGCCTGGCTGGTCACCCTGGTCACCACCGGCATCGCGGGCGGCTCAGCCGTCAGCGGCCTGATCCTCGCCGACGGCTCCCTCCCCGCGGCCGCCGTCAGCGCCGCGAGCGGCGTCACCCTCACCGCCCTCACCCTCGCCGCCGCGCGGCCGCTCCTGGCCTGCGACCGCGTCGCCGTCCGGGCCGCGGGCCGGAACGGGCCGGCCTAGGCCGTGTCGTCAAATGCCCGCCTGCTCGGCGACGCCTGGCACGGCACTCCCCCAGCCTTCGGCCGGGGGTGCCCCCACGCTGCGTTGTCGAATCGTCCGAGTAACCCACTACGAGGACGACTCTCCGCCTTGCGATGCACCGCACCAGACGCCGCTGGGCCCGCCCTCCGGGCGGCCGGCGCTCATTTGACGACACGGCCTAGCGCACCGGGTGCCCGGCGTCCCGCAGGGTCCGCTTGACCTCGCCGATGCGCAGGTCGCCGAAGTGGAAGACGGAGGCGGCCAGGACGGCGTCGGCGCCGGCCGCGACGGCCGGGGGGAAGTCGGTGAGGCGGCCCGCGCCGCCGGAGGCGATGACGGGGACGGTGACGTGCTTGCGGACGGCGGCGATCATCTCCGTGTCGTAGCCGTCCTTGGTGCCGTCGGCGTCCATCGAGTTGAGCAGGATCTCGCCGGCGCCCAGCTCGGCCGCGCGGTGCGCCCACTCCACGGCGTCGATGCCGGTGCCCTGGCGGCCGCCGTGCGTGGTCACCTCGTAGCCGGACGGCGTCCCGGCGTCGGTGCGGCGGGCGTCCACGGACAGCACCAGCACCTGGCGGCCGAACCGCTCGGCGATCTCGCGCAGCAGCTCGGGCCGGGCGATCGCGGCGGTGTTGACGCCGACCTTGTCGGCCCCGGCACGCAGCAGCTTGTCGACGTCCTCGGCGGACCGCACGCCGCCGCCGACGGTGAGCGGGATGAAGACCTGCTCGGCGGTGCGCCGCACCACGTCGTAGGTCGTCTCGCGGTTGCCGGAGGAGGCCGTGATGTCGAGGAAGGTCAGCTCGTCGGCGCCCTCGGCGTCGTACAGCTTGGCCATCTCGACGGGGTCGCCGGCGTCCCGCAGGTTCCGGAAGTTGACGCCCTTGACGACCCGGCCGTTGTCCACGTCCAGGCAGGGGATGACTCGGACCGCCAGGGTCATGGTGCTCAAGCTCCTCGGAATGCTTCCAGTTCGACTTCGACCAGGACCCGGGAGTCCACGAAACCGGAGACGACGACCACCGTCGCGGTGGGTCGCACGGCGTCGAAGAACTCCTTGTGGGCCCGGCCCACCGCGTCCACGTCGCGGGTGTGGGTGAGATACATGCGGGTGCGGACGACCGATTCGGCGCCGAGGCCGAACTCCTCCAGCACGCCGAGCGCGTTGGTGAACGCCGTCTTGGCCTGCTCGTACGGGTCGCCCTCGCCGTACAGCATGGTGCCGACGAACGGCATCGTGCCGCCGACGAGGACCCGGTCCCCCGCCGCGACGCCACGTGCGAAACCGAACTGCTCCTCCCAGGGGCTGTCGCTCTGCACACGCCGTACGGCAGGGGTTTGGGTCATCGCGACACAGCCTCCAGAGCCTCTTCCAAGGTGAACGCCTTGGCGTACAGGGCCTTACCCACGATGGCGCCTTCGACGCCCTCCGGGACCAGAGTCGCCAGGACGCGCAGGTCGTCGAGGGAGGAGACACCGCCGGAGGCGACCACCGGCCGGTCGGTCGCGGCGCACACGTTCCTGAGCAGTTCGACGTTGGGGCCCTGGAGGGTGCCGTCCTTGTTGATGTCGGTGACGACGTAGCGAGCGCAGCCCTCGGAGTCCAGGCGGGCCAGCGTCTCGTAGAGGTCGCCGCCGTCGCGGGTCCAGCCGCGGCCGCGCAGGGTGGTGCCGCGGACGTCCAGGCCGACCGCGATCCGGTCGCCGTGCTCGGCGATGACCTTGGCGACCCACTCCGGGGTCTCCAGGGCGGCGGTGCCGAGGTTGACCCGGGTGCAGCCGGTGGCGAGCGCCGCGGCCAGCGTCCCGTCGTCGCGGATGCCGCCGGACAGCTCGACCTTGATGTCCATGGAGCGGGCCACCTCGGCGATCTGCTCCCGGTTGTCCCCGGTGCCGAAGGCGGCGTCCAGGTCGACCAGGTGCAGCCATTCGGCACCGGCCTGCTGCCAGGCCAGGGCGGCGGCCATCGGGTCGCCGTAGGACGTCTCGGAGCCGGACTCGCCGTGGACGAGGCGGACGGCCTGGCCGTCGCGGACGTCGACGGCGGGAAGGAGTTCGAGGCGGTGCGTCGTGCTCATGGCGGCGTACGTCCTAGTCCTTGAAGGTGTCGAGCCAGTTGGTCAGCAGCTGGGCGCCGGCGTCGCCGGACTTCTCCGGATGGAACTGGGTGGCCCACAGCGGACCGTTCTCCACCGCCGCGACGAAGGGCTCGCCGTGCGTGGCCCAGGTGACCTTCGGGACCCGGATGCCGGGGTTGGCGGTCTCCAGCTCCCAGCTGCGCACCGCGTAGGAGTGCACGAAGTAGAAGCGGGCCTCGGCGTCCAGGCCGGCGAACAGCCGGGAGTCCTCGGGCGCCTTGACGGTGTTCCAGCCCATGTGCGGCACGACCGGTGCGCGCAGCGGCTCCACGGTGCCGGGCCACTCCTCGCAGCCCTCCGTGGTGACGCCGTGCTCGACGCCCCTCTCGAAGAGGATCTGCATGCCGACGCAGATGCCCATCACGGGCCTGCCGCCCGACAGCCGGCGGCCGATGATCCACTCACCGCGCACCGCCTTCAGCCCGGCCATGCAGGCGGCGAAGGCGCCGACGCCGGGGACGAGCAGCCCGTCGGCGTTCATGGCCCTGTCGAAGTCGGCGGTGATCTCCACGTCCGCGCCCACCCGGGCGAGCGCGCGCTCGGCGGAACGGACGTTGCCGAAGCCGTAGTCGAGGACCACGACCTTCTTGGCGGCCTTGCTCATCTGCCGGAACCCCCTACAGCCGCAGCAGGCCGGCCGCCAGCGACATGGCCGAGCCGACACCGAGCAGCACGACGATGCTCTTGGGCATCTTCTGCTTCCAGAAGGAGTACACCCCGCCGGCCAGGAAGAGGCCGAGCAGGATGAAGAGAACGGCCGGCTTGCTCATCAGAGGGCGCCCTTCGTCGACGGGAGGATGCCCGCGGCGCGCGGGTCGCGCTCGGAGGCGTAGCGCAGGGCCCGGGCCAACGCCTTGAACTGGCACTCCACGATGTGGTGGGCGTTGCGCCCGTACGGGACGTGGACGTGCAGCGCGATCTGCGCCTGGGCGACGAAGGACTCCAGGATGTGCCGGGTCATCGTCGTGTCGTAGGAGCCGATCATCGGCGCCATGTTCTCGGGTTCGGTGTGCACCAGGTACGGGCGGCCCGACAGGTCGACGGTGACCTGGGCGAGGGACTCGTCCAGCGGCACGGTGCAGTTGCCGAAGCGGTAGATGCCCACCTTGTCGCCGAGCGCCTGCTTGAAGGCGGCGCCCAGCGCGAGGGCGGTGTCCTCGATGGTGTGGTGGGTGTCGATGTGCAGGTCGCCCTCGGTCTTGACCGTGAGGTCGAAGAGGCCGTGGCGGCCGAGCTGGTCGAGCATGTGGTCGTAGAAGCCGACTCCGGTGGAGATCTCGGTCCTGCCGGTGCCGTCGAGGTCGAGCTCGACGACGACGGAGGTCTCCTTGGTCGTGCGCTCCACGCGGCCGACGCGGGTCATGTGGTTACTGCTCCTTCTTCAGCTCGCGTACCGCTTCGAGGAACGCGTCGTTCTCGGCCGGGGTGCCCGCGGTGACCCGCAGCCAGCCCGGTACGCCGTTGTCGCGGACGAGCACGCCGCGGTCGAGGATCGCCTGCCAGGCGCGGTGGCTGTCCTCGAAGCGGCCGAACTGGACGAAGTTGGCGTCGGAGTCGGTGACCTCGCAGCCGATCGCCCGCAGCTCGCCGACCAGGCGGTCCCGCTCGGCCTTCAGCTGCTCGACGTACCCCAGCAGCGTATCGGTGTGCTCCAGGGCGGCCAGCGCGGTGGCCTGGGTGACGGCGGACAGGTGGTACGGCAGCCGGACCAGCTGGACGGCGTCCACCACCGCCGGGTCGGCGGCGAGGTAGCCCAGCCGCAGGCCGGCGGCGCCGAAGGCCTTGGACATGGTGCGGCTGATCACCATGTTGGGGCGGCCCTCGATCAGCGGCAGCAGGGACGGACCGTGGCTGAACTCGCCGTACGCCTCGTCGACCACCACCAGCGCGGGCCGGGCCGCCTGGGCCGCCTCGTACAGCGCCACCACGGTGTCGGCGGCGACGGCGGTGCCGGTCGGGTTGTTGGGGGAGGTGATGAAGACCACGTTCGGCCGCTGCTCGGCGATGACCCGCGCGGCGGCGGCCACGTCGATGGTGAAGTCCTCGCGGCGCGGGCCGGAGATCCAGCCGGTGCCGGTGCCGCGGGAGATCAGCCCGTGCATGGAGTACGAGGGCTCGAAGCCGATCGCGGTGCGCCCGGGGCCGCCGAAGGTCTGCAGCAGTTGCTGGATGACCTCGTTGGAGCCGTTGGCGGCCCACACGTTGGCGAGTCCCACCTCGTGGCCCGCGGTGCGGGTCAGGTACCCGGCCAGTTCGGTGCGGAGCTCGACCGCGTCCCGGTCGGGGTAGCGGTTGAGGTCGCGGGCGGCCTCGCGGACCCGCTCGGCGATCCGCTCGACCAGCGCCTCGGGCAGCGGGTACGGGTTCTCGTTGGTGTTCAGGCGTACGGGGACGTCGAGTTGCGGGGCGCCGTAGGGGGACTTGCCGCGCAGCTCGTCCCGGATGGGCAGGTCGTCGATGCCGGTCACGGACCCGGTACCGTCCAATCGAATCGGGCGCGGACCGCGGCGCCGTGCGCGGGCAGGTCCTCGGCGTCGGCCAGGGTCACCACGTGCGCGGCGATCCCGGCGAGCGCCTCGCGGGTGTAGTCCACGACGTGGATGCCGCGCAGGAAGGACTGCACGGACAGGCCCGAGGAGTGGCAGGCGCAGCCGCCGGTGGGCAGGACGTGGTTGGAGCCGGCCGCGTAGTCGCCGAGCGATACGGGCGCGTACGCGCCGACGAAGACCGCGCCCGCGTTGCGCACCCGGGCGGCGACGGCGGCGGCGTCCGCGGTCTGGATCTCCAGGTGCTCGGCCGCGTAGGCGTCCACCACCTGCAGGCCCTGCTCGATCCCGTCGACCAGGACGATGCCGGACTGGCGGCCGGACAGCGCGGGGGCGATCCGGTCCTCGACGTGCTTGGTCGCCGCGACCTGGGTCTCCAGCTCCTTCTCCACCGCCTCGGCGAGGTCCACGGAGTCGGTGACCAGGACGGCGGCGGCCAGCGGGTCGTGCTCGGCCTGGCTGATCAGGTCGGCGGCGACGTGCACCGGGTCGGCGGTGGCGTCGGCGAGGATGGCGATCTCGGTCGGGCCGGCCTCCGCGTCGATGCCGATGCGGCCCTTGAGCAGGCGCTTGGCGGCGGCGACCCAGATGTTGCCGGGGCCGGTGACCATGTTCACCGGACGGCACTCCTCGGTGCCGTATGCGAACATCGCGACGGCCTGGGCGCCGCCCGCGGCGTACACCTCGTCCACGCCGAGCAGCGCGCACGCGGCGAGGATCGTCGGGTGCGGGAGCCCGCCGAACTCCTTCTGCGGGGGCGAGGCGACGGCCATCGAGCCGACCTCGGCCTCCTGCGCGGGCACCACGTTCATCACCACGGAGGACGGGTAGACCGAGCGGCCGCCGGGCACGTACAGGCCCACGCGCTCCACCGGCACCCAGCGCTCGGTGACCGTGCCGCCCGGCACGACCTGCGTGGTGTGGTCGGTGCGGCGCTGCTCGCCGTGGACGAGCCGGGCGCGGCGGACCGACTCCTCCAGCGCGGCCCGCACCTTCGGGTCCAGCTCCGCCAGGGCCCGGGTCAGCGCCTCGGCCGGAACGCGCACCCGGTCGATGGTGACGCCGTCGAACTTCTCCGCGTAGTCGATCAGTGCCGCGGTGCCACGATGCTTCACGTCCTCGCAGATCGGGCGCACCTTCTCCAGTGCGGCCTCGACGTCGAGCTCGGCACGGGGCAGCAGGTCGCGGTCGACGCCGTCCGCCGGGAAGGCGTCGCCGCGCAGATCGATTCGGGAGATCACCCTCCCAAGTGTAGAGAACCGCCCTCACGGCCTTCGTCGAGTATCAGTCCGTGATACGCGTACGGGCCCCGTCCCATGATCTCCCCGGCTAGCGTTTCCGTCGTCGTCGCCAGCCACGGGAGGGAAACCGGTGACCGAGCCGTCGGACGTCGCGCCGCCGCACGACTGGAGCGCTGTGGAGCAGGGCCTGTGGGAGGCCTTCCGCCGGGGAGAGCTGTACGACCTGCGCACCGGCATCCCGGAGCGGGACGACCCGGCCGCCGACCGCTTCTGGGGACCGGACCGCACGGTGCGGGCCGAGGTGATCGCCAAGCTGCTGCTCGACGGGCCGCAGGCCGCCTCGGGGCGCGTGTCGTGCGTGAAGCTGTCCGGGGCCCAGATCAGCGGTCAGCTCAACCTCTCGGGCGGCACGGTGGTGCCGTATGTGGAGCTGCACGACTGCCGCTTCGAGCAACAGGTGCTGCTCGCGGAGTGCAGCTTCACGACCCTGCGCATGGTGCGCTGCGCCATACCGCGGCTGGAGGCGGCCCGTCTGCACACCTCGGGGGACCTGCACCTGCCGCAGTGCACGATCGAGGGCGGGATACGGCTCACCGACGCCCACATCGGCACGGACCTGCTGCTCAACCAGATCACCCTGCGCAAGGACCGGCACGGCCGGGCGCTGGCGGCCGACGGGCTCAGCGTCGCCCAGGACGTCGAGGCCGAGCTGATCGAGGCGACCGGCGAGATCAGCCTGCGCAGCGCCCGCATCGGCGGCCGGCTCAGCCTGCGCGGCAGCCGGCTGCACAACCCGTACGGGCGCTACGCGCTCAACGCGGCCCGGGTCACCGTCGAGCACACCCTCTACCTGAGCGCGGGCTACGTCGGCACCGGCGGATCCGGCGGCGGCACCCCGCCGCTGGGCGTGCGCACCCGGCGCTTCAGCTCGGACGGCGGAGTGCGGCTGGACGACGGCCGGTTCGGCAACGCGGTGATCATCCACCAGGCGCGGTTCCGGCTCACCGGCGGCCAGCAACTGTCACTGCGCCGGATCCAGACGCCCGAGCTGCGGCTCACCCTCGACCAGCCCCCGACCGGGACGATCTCGCTGGCGGGCGCGCGGGTGGGCAACCTCACGGACAGCCGTACCTGCTGGCCCGACGCCGGCGGTCTCGACCTGACCGGCTTCGCCTACGGCTCCCTCAGCCCCGAGGGCGCCTTCCCGCTGCGCGCCCGGATCGCCTGGCTGGCCGCGGCCACCCCTGAGTACAGCCCCGAGCCGTACGAGCACCTGTCGGCCGCCCTGCGCGCGAGCGGCGAGGACGCCGACGCCCGCGAGGTGCTGCTGGCCAAGCAACGCCGGCGCCGCGAGACCCTCCCCCTGGCGGGCAAGCTCTGGGGCTACCTGCAGGACGTGACCGTCGGCTACGGCTACCGCCCGGGCCGCGCCGCCATATGGATGGCGCTGCTCTGGGCCTTCGGCGCGGTCTTCTTCACCGCGCACGGCAGGCCCGATCCCGTCGACGGCGGCGCCTTCCCCCACTGGAACCCCTCCCTGTTCGCCCTCGACCTGCTCCTGCCGGTCATCAACCTCGGGCAGGACAACGCCTGGCGCCTGACCGGCAACGCCCAATGGGCCGCCGCGGTCCTCAGCATGCTCGGCTGGATCCTCGCCACCACGGTCGCCGCCGGCGCCTCCCGCCTGCTGCGCCGCGGCTGACGCCGCCGCGGGCCTGCGGGCCCGGCGAGCCGGTGCGCCCGGTGGGGGGCGATGGCCGCATACGGGTCGTCCGGGGCGAAAACGGGTGGTGCGGGACGAGGGCGACGATGGGGGTGAACGCCGCAGGCCCTAGGATTGCTGACCGTGACCGCTCGCCTTCCGCTCTTCCCGCTCGGCTCCGTCCTCTTCCCGGGGCTCGTGCTGCCGCTGAACGTCTTCGAGGAGCGCTACCGCGCGCTCTTCCGCGACCTGCTGGCCCTGCCGGAGGACGCGCCGCGCACCTTCGGCGTCGTGGCGATCCGGGACGGCCACGAGGTCGCCCCCGCCGGGGCGGAGGAGGCCGCCGCCGGGTACGCGCCGGACCTGTCCGGGGCGCTGTACGCGCTGGGCTGCACCGCGGACGCGGCGACGATCGGGGAGCGCGAGGACGGCGGCTTCGACGTCGTGGCGACCGGTACGACGCGCTTCCGGTTGCTGTCGGTGGACGCCTCAGGGCCGTACCTGGTCGGAGAGGTCGAGGCGGTCCCGGAGGAGCCCGGCACCGGGTCGGGGGCGCTGGCGGCCGACGTGGCGCGGGCCTTCCGCACCTACCAGAAGCGGCTGGCCGGGGCGCGGGAGCGGAGCCTGGCGGGGAGCCAGGAGCTGCCGGACGACCCGACCGTGCTGTCGTACCTGGTGGCGGCCGCGACCGTCGCCGAGACCCCGGAGAAGCAGGCCCTGCTGGAGGCCCCGGACACCGCGGCCCGGCTGGAGCGGGAACTGCGGCTGCTGCGCCGCGAGGCGGCCGTCATCAACAAGCTCGGCACCCTGCCCGCCGTGGACCTGACCCGGCAGGTCCCGAGCCCGAACTGACGTATCCTCACAGCGCCATGGCCAAGAAGAAGCAGTCATCCTCCGGCGGCACGCCCGCCACCGTCGCCCTGGAGAAGGCGGGTGCCGCCTTCACCGTGCACGCGTACGCCCATGACCCCGCCTCGGAGCTCGGCTACGGGGAGGAGGCCGCGCAGGCGCTGGGCACCTCCCCCGACCGGGTGTTCAAGACCCTCGTCGCCGACGTGGACGGGGCGCTGACCGTCGCCGTCGTCCCCGTCGCGGGCTCACTGGACCTCAAGGCGCTGGCCTCCGCGGCCGGCGGGAAGCGCGCCGGTATGGCCGATCCGGCCGCCGCCGAGCGGACCACCGGATACGTCAGGGGCGGCA
The DNA here is from genome assembly GCF_040613835.1 of Streptomyces sp. NPDC006207. Classification (NCBI taxonomy): domain Bacteria; kingdom Bacillati; phylum Actinomycetota; class Actinomycetes; order Kitasatosporales; family Streptomycetaceae; genus Streptomyces; species Streptomyces sp. NPDC006207. Next base: position 104,226 of record NZ_JBEXSX010000016.1, read on the forward strand.
TCTCCCCGCTGGGGCAGCGCAAGCGGCTGCGCACCGTCGTGGACGCCTCCGCGCTGGAGCACCCCACGGTCTTCGTCTCGGCGGGCAAGCGCGGCCTGGAGGTCGAGCTGGCGCCGCAGGACCTGGTGCGGCTCACGGACGCGGTCGTCGCGCCGATCGGTCGCGCCTGACCCCTGGACGGCGGGCCCGTACGGGCGCACTCTGCCGGGAAGCACACCCGGTCCAGGGGAGGCCCGATGTCCAAGCGCACCCGCAAGCGCAAGTGGCGGATCAAGAAGCGCAACGCCAACCACGGCAGGCGCCCGGCGTGACCTGCGGGCCGCGGGTCACGCGCCCGGGGGCGGCGGCGTCCACTGCACGGTGGGGGGCTGCTCGTCGCGGGGGCCGAAACCCGTGGTGAGCAGCAGATGGGTGAGGACGGCCCCTACGGGCCAGGCCAGGAGCGCGCCCTTGGCCTGCAGTGCGAGGGGGCCGTCGAACACCTTCTTCGCGCCGACCGCCCTGGCGTGCGCGATCAGGTCGCTGGTGGGGCCGAGCCAGGTGCCCAGCCGCCAGGCCAGCAGGGAGCCCAGTACCGCGCCCACCGCCATGCCGAGGACGACGCCGACGCCTCCGCGCCGGTTGCGCCAGAAGACGACGGCCCCGGTCAGCACTCCGATGCCGAGCCCGAGCAGCACGAAGACGCCGTCGGCGCCGATCGCCTGCTCCCCCTCGGTGTCCTTGAGGTAGACCGCCTTGCCGTCGGAGACCAGCGGGATCCGCGGCGCGAGCCACAGCCACAGCAGGCCGAGGACCACGCCCGCCACGGCCACGAGCACCGCGGTCAGCGCGCCGCTCTTGAGCTCCCGGACGGGATCCATGCGGCTCTCCTGCTGCGGGAACGGCGGCAGCGGCGCGGGCGGCCATTGATCATGGGGGGTCAGGGGTGCGGTCACCCTGCCATCGTGCCAGGTCCTTCCGTGGCACGCGGCACCGGCACCTCACCGGCACCACACCCACGGGTCACCGGCAGGCCGCCCGGCGGTAGGCCCAGGTGGCCACGGCCAGCGACACCAGGCCCACGGCCGCGCACACCGACAGGTCGGTGGTGATCGCCAGCCAGTCGGGGTGGGCGTCGAAGCTGCGGATGAAGGCCTCCACGCCGTAGGTGGAGGGCAGCAGGTCCCGTACGTAGCCGATGGGCCGGGGGAGGTTGCCGGCCGGCAGCACTCCCAGCAGCAGCGCCGCGGACATGCCGAGCTGACCGGCGAGGGTGGCCAGTTCCTGGCGCGGCGCGAACAGCCCGAGCGCCGCGCCCAGCCCGGACAGCGCGGCCCCCGCCAGCGGGATGACCGCGGCGAGGATCCACAGGTGGGCGAACGGCAGCTGGAACAGCGCACAGCCGATGCCCGCCGTCACGAGCGTCCCGGGCACGGTGAAGGACGCGTACGCGCCTGCCACGCCCAGCACCACGGCGGCCGGTGGCACCGGCAGGGTGGCGTAGTGGTCGAGCCCGCCGGAGGCGCGCAGCTGCCCGAAGTACTGGGCCAGCAGGTTCAGCGCCACGAAGGCGACGACCAGCACGCTCGACCCGGCGACCACCGCACGCGCGGCCGGGCCGCCGTCGACGACGCCACGCATCATGATCATGATGCCGACCGACTGGAAGGTCGCCACGAACAGCAGCGGGATCCGGGCGACCTTCGCCCGGGACAGCTGCGCCCGGTACACCGCCGCCATCGCCGGCAGCAGCCGGGCGCGCGGGGCGAGCGTCGCGGCCGCCTCGCCGAGGGGGGCGGCGGGCGCCGCCGGTGCCGCCGTCCGGGTGTCCGCTCCCGCGGAGATGATCGTCACTCCACGCCGCCCCGCTGCGCGGTGCCGCGCACGTCCAGGTCCACGTTCCGGTCCACGTCCAGGGTCACGTCTTCGCCGTTGCCGCCGTTCACGCCTTGACCAGTCCCTTCCGGCGGCCGCCGAGCGCCAGGTAGACATCCTCCAGGCTCGGCGCCGTCAGGGTGAAATCGTCGAGCGCGCCGAAGGCCGGGCCGCCGGTCAGCTCGGCGACCACGGAACGGGCCCGCTGCTGCGGCAGCCGCAGCGTCCACCGGCGCCCGGTGACGTGGGCGGCGTCGCGCAGGGCCGCCACGACGGGCACCGACAGCGGGGGCGTCTCCCGCCACACCAGGTCCAGCCGTACCTCGTCGGCGACGAGTGCCTTCAGCCCGGCCGGGGTGTCGCAGGCGATGACCCGGCCGTCGTCGATGACCGCGACCCGGTCCAGTACGGTCTCCGCCTCGATCACGTTGTGGGTGACCAGCAGCACGGTGGTGCCGCGTTCGGCGCGCCGCCGGTCGACCGCCGCCCACACCGCGCGCCGGGCGACCGGGTCCATGGCGGTGGTCGGCTCGTCCAGCACGAGCACCGGCCGCTCGCCCACCAGGGCGGCGGCGAAGCAGGCGAGCCGCCGCTCCCCGCCCGACAGCCTCTTCACCGGCCGTGAGGCCAGGGCCGTCAGGTCCAGCTCCTCCAGGACGGCGTCCCGCTCGGCGCGCGCGGCCCTGGCGTCCAGACCGCGCAGCCGTCCGGTGGTCTCGGCGGCCAGGGCGACGGTCAGCTCGTCCAGCGCGCTCGACTCCTGGCCGAGGTAGCCGACCAGCCGCGCCGCGCGCTCCGGGTGCCGGACGAGGTCGTGCCCGAGGAGCTGGACGGTGCCCGCGTCGGGGCGCAGCAGCCCCGTCAACTGGCGTACCAAGGTCGTCTTTCCGGCACCGTTGGGGCCGAGCAGCCCGAAGATCTCACCGCCCCGGATGTCCAGGTCGATGCCGTCGTTGGCGCGCACCGGGGGGCTCGCGGCGCCGCGCCGCCCCCGCCCGGCCGGATAGCTCTTCACCAGCCCGCGCACGGTCACCACCATCGCCGTCCGCGTGGTGGCGCCCTGTCCCGTGCCCGTACTCACGAGCATCGAGCCTACGCTGCATCCCGGCCGGGACGTGCCGCAGGGTCGGGTCCGGGCGCGCTCACTCCCCCGGAGAGGCCCTCGCGACGACCGCGCGGGCGTCGATCTCGCGCCAGAAGCCCGCCCGGATGGCGTAGCGGTCGTGTTCGTCGATCTGGTCGTCCTTGTGGGCCAGCAGCCCGAACCGGGCGGCGTAGCGCAGCAGCTCGCCGTCGATGCGGTGCGGGACGCGCGGGTACTCGGCGGAGAGCACCTGGAGGTGGGACGTGTCGGTGAGCCGGCCGATCCAGCGGCGGGCGAAGACCTGGCCGACCTCGTACGGGTCGCCGCTGACGGCGGTGATGTCCTCCTCGCGGTCCGCCCAGCGCTGTTCGGGGCTGGTGAGCTGGGCCAGCGTGGGCAGGCCCGCGTCGGCGGCCTCGGCGCCGCCGACCAGCCCGCGGTCGGAGGACCAGCGCAGGGTGGCCCCGGTGGCGGACGGGGAGGCGGGGTGCGGGGAGGAGTGCCCGCGGTGGACGATGCCGGCGACGTCCTTGGGGGTGGGCACCATGCCCTTGCCGGTCGCGGCGGCGGGCGATTGCGGGTTCGGGCGGGTGCCGTTGCGCTCGACGGTGACGACCTGGGGCGCGACGGCGGCCGGCTCCGCGGGCTGGTCCGCCGCGGGCTGCGGCTCGGCGCTGCGGGTGGTCTCGGGCAGCGGCGCGGACAGGATCGCGGCGATCTCGGGCCGCGGGGTGAGGGGCGCGCAGACCCCCGCGGGTTCGCGCACGTGGATGGCCCGAGTGATCCACTCCCGGTCCAGGACGCGCCGCTCGTCGGCCTCGGCGACCAGGTCCTCGGACTGGTTGAAGTCGCCGTCGGCGGCCTGCACGGCCCACAGGTGGACGGCGACGCCGTGCTCCTTCGCCGACATCATGCCGGGCAGGAGGTCGCCGTCGCCGGTGACCAGGACGACGTCGGAACAGGCGCGGTTGCGGGCCAGCTCCGACAGCTCGGCGTGCATGGCCGCGTCGACGCCCTTCTGCGCCCAGCGGCCGTCGGTCCGGGTCAGCGCGCCCAGGCGGACCGTCACCCGGGGCATCACGCGCAGTCTGCGGTGCTCCGGCTGGGGGACGCGGTCGGGGGCGCCGTCGAACCAGTAGATCCGCAGCAGCGGCTGGCCCGTCTCCTTCTCGGCGCGCTCCCGCAGGCCCGCGACGACCTCGGCGTGGTCGACCGTGATCCTGGACCGTGAGGGCTCTCCGGCGAGGAGGCTCGCGGCAGCCCCGAGCAGGTAGCCGGCATCCACGAGGACGACGCAGCGGTCCATCGGTCTCACCCTCTTCTCCGAAAGTCCTGCCGTCCGTCCCCCCGGTAACGCTGTTGCCCCGAGTCTGCCCGAACACCGGGGCGTTGTGACCGGTTACGCGATCACCGGCGCGCCACACTCTGCAACTGCCCGAAATGCGACCTTCGTACTCCCGTGCAAGCCTGAGTGCGGCCCATCATCCGAGATTTCCCCCAAGGAGGAATCGTGGGCAAGAACAAGAACCGGGGCGAACGTACCGGCCAGCACCACGACCGCAGCGCCGCGACCACCGAAGAGCACGCGAAGAGCGCAGGCGGACGCGAGCAGATGGCGATGACGGTCCCGGGCGCCGAACCGCACGTGTCGCAGAAGCGGCAGAAGAAGTTCGGCCACAACTAGCGCGCGAGCGCCGGACACTCACGACCGAGGGTGGCACCCCGTCCGGAAGGGGTGCCACCCTCGGCACGTCCGCCCGCTCGCGCGGGAGGTGATCAGCCCGCCTGCTGCTGGGCGGTGGCGAGACAGGAGGGGCCCAGGAGGGCCTTGAGGTCGCCGAAGAGTGCCGGGTCGGGAGTGACGCGGTGGCGGTCGAGCCGCAGCACCGTCGTCTTGCGGGCGCCCTGCAGCCGCACCCGGACCTCGGTGCTCCCCTTGTGGCTGGCGAGCACCTCGCCGAGGCGGGCGATCAGCGGCGGGGTCACCTTCACCGTCGGGATGGAGATCGTCACCGGCGCGTTGGTCCCGGCGTCGGTGAGGTCGGGGACCATCAGTTCCATGGCCACCAGGCGCGGCACGTCCTCGCGCTTGTCGAGCCGGCCCTTGACGAAGACGACGGCGTCCTCGACGAGCTGGGTCGAGATCAACTGGTACGTGGCCGGGAAGAACATGCAGTCGATGGAGCCGCCGAGGTCCTCGACGGTGGCGATGGCCCAGGCGTTGCCCTGCTTGGTCATCTTGCGCTGCAGACCGGAGATGATGCCGCCGATGGTGACGATCGCGCCGTCGGCGTAGTCGCCGGCCAGGGCCGAGACGGAGGCGTCCGCCTTGTCGTTGAGGACGTGCTCGATGCCGAAGAGCGGGTGGTCGGAGACGTACAGGCCGAGCATCTCGCGCTCCTGCGCGAGGAGGTACGTCTTGTCCCACTCCACGTCGGAGAAGGTGACGTCGAGCCCGAAGCCCGGTTCGTCGCCCCCGGCGTCGTCACCCATGCCGCCGAAGAGGTCGAACTGGCCCTCGGCCTCCTTGCGCTTGACCGCGACCACGTTGTCGATCATCGGCTCGTAGTGCTCGGTGAGGCCCTTGCGGGTGTGGCCCATCTCGTCGTACGCGCCGGCCTTGATCAGGGACTCCACGGTGCGCTTGTTGCAGACCACGGCCTCGACCTTGTCGAGGAAGTCGGGGAAGGAGGTGTACTTCCCCTTGGACTTGCGGCAGCGGATGATCGAGTCCACCACGTTCTGGCCGACGTTGCGGACGGCGGTGAGGCCGAACAGGATGACGTCGTCGCCCTGCGCGGTGAAGTTCGCGTCCGACTCGTTCACGTTCGGCGGGAGCACCTTGATGCCCATGCGGCGGCACTCGTTGAGGTAGATCGCCGACTTGTCCTTGTCGTCGCGCACGGAGGTGAGCAGCGCGGCCATGTACTCGGCCGGGTAGTTGGCCTTGAGGTAGGCCGTCCAGTACGACACCAGGCCGTACGCGGCCGAGTGCGCCTTGTTGAAGGCGTAGCCGGCGAACGGCACCAGCACGTCCCACAGCGCCTGGATCGACTGGTCGCTGTAGCCGTTCTTCCGGGCGCCCTCCTGGAAGATGGTGAAGTTCTTGGCCAGTTCCTCGGGCTTCTTCTTGCCCATGACGCGGCGGAGGATGTCGGCCTCGCCGAGGGAGTACCCGGCGATGATCTGGGCGGCCTTCTGCACCTGCTCCTGGTACACGATCAGGCCGTAGGTGACGTCGAGGACCTCCTTGAGGGGGGCCTCGAGCTCCGGGTGGATCGGGGTGATCTCCTGCTGCTTGTTCTTCCGCAGGGCGTAGTTGATGTGCGAGTTCATGCCCATCGGGCCCGGCCGGTAGAGGGCCGAGACGGCGGAGATGTCCTCGAAGTTGTCGGGCTTCATCATGCGCAGCAGGGAGCGCATGGGGCCGCCGTCGAACTGGAAGACGCCGAGGGTGTCGCCGCGGGCGAGCAGGTCGAAGGTCTTGGGGTCGTCGAAGGGCAGGGCCAGCAATTCGATGTCGACGCCCTTGTTGGCCTTCACGAGCTTGACCGCGTCGTCCATGATCGTGAGGTTGCGCAGGCCGAGGAAGTCCATCTTCAGCAGGCCGAGCGATTCGCAGCTCGGGTAGTCCCACTGCGTGATGGTGACGCCGTCGGAGTGCCGCACCCAGACCGGGGCGTGGTCCACGATCGGCTCGCTGGACATGATCACACCGGCGGCGTGCACGCCCATCTGCCGGACCAGGCCCTCGACGCCGCGGGCGAGGTCGATGACCTTCTTGGCGTCAGGCTCGTTCTCGTACATCGAGCGGATCTCGCCGGCCTCGCTGTAGCGCGGGTGCGAGGAGTCGGTGATGCCGGAGAGCGGGATGCCCTTGCCGAGGACGTCGGCGGGCATCGCCTTGGTGAGGCGGTCGCCGACGGCGTACGGGTAGCCCAGGACGCGGGCCGAGTCCTTGATCGCGTTCTTGGCCTTGATCGTGCCGTAGGTGCCGATCATGGCGACCTTGTCGGCGCCGTACTTCTCGGTGACGTACCGGATCACCTCGGCGCGCCGGCGCTCGTCGAAGTCGATGTCGACGTCGGGCATGGAGACGCGCTCGGGGTTGAGGAAGCGCTCGAAGATCAGGCCGTGGTCGATCGGGTCGAGGTCGGTGATGCCCATCGCGTACGCGACGATCGAGCCGGCCGCGGAACCGCGGCCGGGGCCCACGGCGATGCCGTTGTTCTTGGCCCACATGATGAAGTCGGCGACGACGAGGAAGTAGCCGGGGAACCCCATCTGGATGATGGTGTCCATCTCGTACTCGACCTGCTTGATCCGGTCGTCCGGGATGCCTCCGGGGTAGCGGCGCTGCATGCCGCGCATGGTCTCCTCGCGGAACCAGGTGACCTCGGTGTACCCCTCGGGGACGTCGAAGCGGGGCATCAGGTTCCGCGCCTCGAACATGCCCTCGGTCTCGACCTGCTGCGCGACCAGCAGCGTGGTGTTGCGGCAGCCCTCCTGCCAGGCGTCGGAGGAGTCGATGGCGAACATCTCGTCCGTCGTCTTCAGGTAGTAGCCCGTGCCGTCGAAGCGGAAGCGGTCCGGGTCGGAGACGTTCTTGCCGGTCTGGATGCACAGCAGCGCGTCGTGGGCGTCGGCCTCGCTCGCGTAGGTGTAGTGCGAGTCGTTGGTGACGACCGGCGGGATGCCGAGCTTCTTGCCGATCTCCAGCAGCCCGTCGCGGACCCGGCGCTCGATCTCGATGCCGTGGTCCATCAGCTCCAGGAAGTACCGCTCCTTGCCGAAGATGTCCTGGTATTCGGCGGCGGCCTTCACCGCCTCGTCGAACTGGCCGAGGCGGAGCCTGGTCTGCACCTCGCCCGAGGGGCAGCCGGTGGAGGCCATCAGGCCCTCCGACCACTGGGCGATGGTCTCCTTGTCCATGCGCGGGTACTTGGTGAGCCAGCCCTCGGCGTAGGCGTCGGAGGAGAGCCGGAAGAGGTTGTGCAGACCCGTCGCGTTCGCCGCCCAGATCGTCTTGTGCAGGTACGAACCGGAGGCCGAGACGTCGTCCCGCTTCTGGTGCGGCTGGCCCCAGGTGACCTTGCGCTTGTTCCGCCGCGACTCGGGGGCGACGTACGCCTCGATCCCGATGATCGGCGTGATCCCGGCGCCCTTGGCCTGGTGGAAGAAGTCGTACGCCCCGTGCAGGTTGCCGTGGTCGGTCATGGCGATGTGCGTCATGCCCATCTCACCGCAGGCCTTGAACATGTCCTTGAGCCGCGCCGCTCCGTCCAGCAGGGAGTACTGGGTGTGGACGTGAAGGTGGGTGAACGGCGTGGTCACGGGAAGCGACACCTCCGGCATCGGTCGTCATCTGGCGGCGTTGGAATCCTACGCCGGGGGTCCGACAGCCGATGCCATTCCCGCGCTCCCCGCCCTCGCCGCCGCGGCCGGCCGGCCCCGTGACCGGCCGGACGCGGACGGTGGCGTCAGCCCGCCCGGTAGGCGGCCCACGAGCTCTTCATGCGGCTCACCTGGCCTGCGGTGAACTGGTACATGCAGGAGTCGTAGGTGTAGTCCATGAAGTTGTGGATGGGGTCCACCCCGCCGGCCGTGCAGGTGTCACGGCCGGTCGGGCAGGCGCTGGCGGCGGTCTTCTCGGCGGGCGTGTCGGAGACGTAGTCGCCGTTGGCGCCGCAGCCGCCCTGGAAGGTGTGGTAGAGGCCCATCCAGTGGCCGACCTCGTGGGTGGCGGTGTCGCCCTGGTTGTAGTTGGTGGCGGAGCCGCCGGGGACGGACGCGTCGAGGATGACCACGCCGTCGTCCTCGGGGTCGCCGGCGTACCAGCTCGGGAAGGTGGCCCAGCCGAGCAGGTCGTCCTGGAGGTTGGCCGAGTAGATGTTGAGCGCGCTCGCGCCGCCCTTGCGGAGGCTGGTCTTCATCGAGGTCTCGGCCGAGGAGCCCTCGGTCAGGTTGTACCAGGCGGCCTTGTCGGTGTAGTCCGTCGCGACCAGCGAGAACCGGTAGCCGGAGTCGACGTTGCCGGTGCCCTGGCCGGCGTAGGCCGCGTTGAGCACCGCTATCTGGCCGGCGACGGCGGCGGCGCTGAGCTTGCCGGTGCTGCCGCTGTGGATGACGTGCCAGTAGACCGGGATGGTCGTCGTCGCGGCGGCGGCGACCCGGGATCCCTTGCTCTCGGCCTTGATCTTCGCGACGCGCTTCCTCAGGTCCGCGTCCATCGCCTTGGCGGTGGCGTCGCTGATGGCGTTGGGCTCGTGGGCGGTGGAGCCCTTCATCTTGCGGGCCGCGGCGTCGCCGCTGTCCGCGCACTGCTCCGCGGGGGTCCTCGCGTGCGCGGAGGCGCTGCTCACGGTGGCCGTCGCGCCGGTGAGGGGGAGCAGGGCCAGGGTTCCGGCCACGGCGGCGAGACCGACGAGACGGCGGGAACGGGGGGTGCGTGACATGTGGGGGCACTCCTCGTGGGACGTACGGGAGGAATTTCCTCCTCGCCGCCCGGAGGTTATGTGTCCATGCCAGAACCGGTGCAGCCCCCTTCCGGCCCATTGGCGGACAGAGGGTAATCCCTAGACAACGAAGGACCCTTGAGGGTCCGTGCCGGCCGGCGTAACACCGCGGAACGCGGGGCGGGCGGTGTGTCCGGATTCGGACCCGGGGGCTCCCCACCGCCCGCCCCGCGCCGGCCGGTCCCCGCACGGCACGGGGGGTTGGCCGGAAATCGACGTTCGGGAGGCTCAGCGTACCGGCGAGTAGACCCGCTCGACCTTCTGCGTGCCCGACAGGGTGCGGTACGAACGCTCCCAGGTCGACGAGGCGTTCGGGTCGGTGCGGTCGGAGAGCGCGTAGTAGTCCATCTGCGCCCGCTCGCCGGTGATGTCCAGCACGCCGTAGCCGTGGGAGTCCATGTCCAGCCACTTCACATGCCGGTTGGCGGCCTTCACGGCGGCCTCGGCGACCGTGGAGACGGTGTCCGGGGCGACCTTGAGGATGTCGTCCAGGTTGTCGGAGGTGACCGAGGTGACCACGAACTCGGTCGCGGCCGAGGCCGACAGCGGGTAGGTCGCCGCCTTCACCGGGACGTCGTTCGCCCACGCCATGTGGATGTCGCCGGTCAGGAACACCGTGTTGCGGATGCCGTTGTCCCGCAGGTGGGCCAGGATCTCGCGGCGGTCGTCGGTGTAGCCGTCCCACTGGTCGACGTTGACCGCCAGGCCTTCTGCGGGCAGGCCGAGCAGCTTCGCCAGCGGCGCCAGCAGGTGGTCCGGCAGCGCGCCGAAGGCGACCGGCGAGATCATCACCGAGTTGCCGATCAGCCGCCAGGTGGTGTCCGAGGCCTTCAGACCGGCCTTCAGCCAGTCCAGCTGGGCCCGGCCGGTGATCGTCCGGTCCGGGTCGTCCACCGAGCCGCTGCCGATCGAGGCCTGCTGGGAGCGGAAGGAGCGCAGGTCGAGCAGGGACAGGTCGGCGAGCTTGCCGAAGCGCAGCCGCCGGTAGGTGGTGCCGGCCACCGAGGGACGCACCGGCATCCACTCGAAGTAGGCCTGCTTGGCGGCGGCCACCCGGGCCGTCCAGGCGCCCTCGGCGCCCTCGGTGTGGTTCTCGGCGCCGCCGGACCAGGCGTCGTTGGCGAACTCGTGGTCGTCCCAGATCGCCACGACCGGGGCCACGGCGTGCAGCGCCTGCAGGTCGGTGTCGGTCTTGTAGCGCCCGTGCCGGGTGCGGTAGTCGGCCAGCGTGACGATCTCGTGGGCGGGCGCGTGCGGGCGGACGACGGTGCCGCGGGCGGCGTAGCCCCCGGTGCCGTACTCGTAGATGTAGTCGCCCAGGTGCAGCCAGGCGTCCAGGTCACCGCGGGCGGCCAGGTGCCGGTAGGAGGAGAAGTACCCGGCCTCCCAGTTGGCGCAGGAGACCACCCCGAAGCGCAGCCGGTCGGCGGCGGCGTTCTCGGCGGGCGCGGTACGGGTGCGGCCGGCCGGCGAGGTCACACCGCCGGCCGTGAAGCGGAACCAGTAGTCCGTGGCGGGCTGCAGTCCGCGCACGTCGGCCTTGACGGTGTGGTCGGAGGTGGCGGTGGTGGTCGCCGTGCCGGTAGCCACGACGGAGGTGAACGCCTTGTCCGTGGCGACGGTCCAGCTCACCTCGGTCGCGGGGCCGAGCCCGGAGCCCGGGACGGCCTCGGGCAGGGGAGTCACGCGCGTCCACAGCAGCACGCCGTCGGGCAGCGGGTCACCGGAGGCCACGCCGTGCAGGAAGGCGGGGCCCGGCGCGGCGGAGGCGGGGGCGGCGGAGACCGCCAGCGGTATCAGCGCGGCGCCGGTCACGACGGCGCCGGCCTTGACGACCGAACGGCGGCTCGGTGTTCTCGATGAGGTCTGTGAGGGTGCAGAGGTATCGGTCACGGGGCGTCAGATTACGCGCCGGTAACCCCTTTCCGGGACCGAATGCACAAGAGTTCGGGAGGACTTCGCCCTCCGGTCCCCGGCGTGACGCCGGGGACCGGAGGGCGGAACCGGCCACGGGCCGGTGCTACCCCTTGCCGATGATCTGGTCGACCGCGGCCGTGTACTGGTCGGCGGTCATCGCCTGCACGCTGTCGATGGTCTTGTCGTCGAGCTTCACGGTCGGCGTGCCCGTGATGCCGTCGTCGGTGAACTGCTGGTCCATGGTCAGCGCCCACTTGTCGTAGGTGCCGTTGCGGACCGCGTTCTCGAAGGTCTTGTTGCCCTTGAGCGCGTCGACCTTCTGCGCCAGTTCGATCAGCTTGTCGTCGCTGCCGAAGTCGTCCTTGGTCTCCTCGGGGTGGACGTCCTTGGAGTACAGCAGCGTGTGGTACTGGACGAACGCGTCCTTGCTGACATTCAGGGCGGCGCCCAGCGCGCTCAGCGCGTTCTTCGAACCCTGGCCCTGGGCGAGGCGGTCGTCGAGGAAGGCACCCATGGTGTACGAGATCTTGTACTTGCCGTCCTTGGCGTCCTTCTGGACGGTCTCGCCCGAGGTCTGCTCGAACTGCGCGCACACCGGGCAGCGCAGGTCCTCGTACACCTTCAGCGTGTGCTTGGCGTTCTCGTCGCCGATGACGATCGACGTGCCGTTCTTGCCCGAGGAGTTGGCCGGCTTCACCAGCGGCTTGTCCGCGGCCTTCTCCCAGTAGGTGGGCGCGTTCATCTTGACGACGGCCACGGCTATGCCGGCGCCGAGCGCCAGCACGCCCAGGACGCTGCCGCCGACGACGAGCTGCCGCCGCAGCTTGTCCCGCTTCGCCTGCCGCTCGCGCTCGACGCGCAGCCGCTCACGGGCGGCGTTCTTGGCGGCCTGGCTGTTTCGCTTGCTCATGGTGGTGTGATCTCCGACTCGTGCGTACGTGGGTGAGGGGTGGGGCGCCGTGCTCAGCGGAAGCCGAGACGGGCGGGCGGCCCTCGCCGTACGACGGAGTGCAGGAGCAGGGGCAAGGCCGGGGCGGCGGCCACGGGCCCGGCCGCGCCGGCGCGCGCGGTACCGCGCGGTCCGGCCGTCCGGAAGACGGCCACCGCGACGAGCAGCGGCCGGAAGGCGGCACGCAGCAGGCGGTGCAGGGCGTCCTCACCGCACCGCAGCCACCCGGCGGCGACCAGGCCGACGCAGACGTGCGCCAGGAGCAGCAGCCACGGCGAGGTGCCGGCGCCGGACATCCCCTGCCCCGTGGCGAGCGAGCCGCCGACGTCGCCGCCGTGGCAGGCCAGCGCCTCGTTGATCGAGCGCCACGAGCCGGTGACGGGACCGCCCCCGGGGCCGTAACAGGTGTGCTGGCCCGCGGTGAACAGCGTGTCGAGGGCCAGTTCCAGCGGGACGAGCAGCCCGGCGATCGGCCAGTAGCCGCGCTCCCGGCGGCCGAGCGCGTACGCGACCGCGAAGACGCCCGCGAAGGCCCCCGCCGTGGTCGTCATCGGCAGGGGCTCCCGCGAGAGCATGATGTGGGCGGTCGCGGACAGCGTCACGCACAGCGCGGCGAAGCATCCCGCGCGCAGTGCCCTCAGCCGGGGTCCGGTCCCTTCCATGGCGCAGAGTGTGCCATGCCGGTGTGTAAGCAATGCCTAAACCCCCGAACAAGGCGCCCGGGATCAGAGTCCCGGGATGCGCCCGTTGCGGAACAGGTCCACGAAGATCTGGTGGTCGGCGCGGGCCCGGGCGCCGTAGGAGTGGGCGAACTCCACCAGGGACTCCGTGAAGCCGTCCTCGTCCCGGGCGATGGCCGCGTCGATGGCGTCCTCCGTGGAGAACGGCACCAGCGAGTGCCCGCTCTCGTCGTCGGCGGCCGCGTGCATGCCGGCGGTGGCCCGGCCGAGGTCGGCGACGACGGCCTCGATCTGCTCCGGGTCGTCGATGTCCGACCAGTCCAGGTCCACCGCGTACGGCGACACCTCCGCGACCAGCTGGCCGACGCCGTCCAGCTCGGTCCAGCCCAGGTACGGGTCGGCGTGCGCCTGCAGCGCGCGCTGCGAGATCACGGTGCGGTGGCCCTCGTGGCGGAAGTAGTCACGCACCGCCGGGTCGGTGATGTGCCGGGAGACCGCCGGGGTCTGCCCCTGCTTCATGTAGATCACGACGTCGTTCTCCAGGGCGTCGGTGTGGCCCTCGAGGAGGATGTTGTACGAGGGCAGGCCCGCACTGCCGATGCCCACGCCGCGGCGGCCCACGACGTCCTTGACGCGGTGGCTCTCCGGGTTGATCCGGCTGGTCTCCGGCAGCGTGTCCAGGTACGCCTCGAACGCCCGCAGCACCTTCTCGCGGGTGCCGCCGTCCAGTTCCACGGCGCCGCCCCCCGCGCCGAAGCGGCGGTCCCAGGCGCGGATCTCGGTCATCGAGTCCAGCAGCCCGAACCGGGTCTGCGAGCGGGCGTGGCGCAGCGCGTCCAGCAGCGGGCCCTGCGCCGAGTCCAGCGTCAGCGCGGGGACGGCCTCGCCCTGGGCGAGGGCGCGCACGCGCTCGCGGTAGGCGGTGGCGTAGCTGCGCACCAGACCGGAGATCACGTCGTCGGCCAGGGCCTTGCTGTAGCCGATCAGCGCTATGGAGGCGGCGAACCGCTGGAGGTCCCAGGTGAAGGGGCCGACGTAGGCCTCGTCGAAGTCGTTGACGTTGAAGATCAGGCGGCCGTTGGCGTCCAGGTAGGTGCCGAAGTTCTCGGCGTGCAGGTCGCCGTGGATCCACACCCGGGAGGTGCGCTCGTCCAGGAACGGGCTGCCGTCCTTGGTGTCGGCCAGGTCCGCGTAGTAGAGGCACGCGGTGCCCCGGTAGAAGGCGAACGCCGACGCCGCCATCTTGCGGAACTTGACCCGGAACGCGGCCGGATCGGCGGCCAGCAGCTCCCCGAACGCGGTGCCGAAGACCTCGAGGATCCGCTCGCCGCGCTCTTCGTCCGTCGTCATGCCTGTGGCCATCGGTGCTGTGCCTCCTGGGCTGGTCCGTGTCTGCCGCGTCCAACGCAGGAGCGTACGCTCGCGTGCCCGGGGACGACCCCCGGCGGGGCGTTATTCGCGTCACCGTCGCACCGCGTTCAACCGGGCACTTCCGGCCACGGTCGCGCGTTCTGGCTTGCGATGAACACCACCAGGGGGCGGGACACCGCGCGCCGCGGCCGGCGGCGCACCATATTCGGGCTGCTGCTGATCGGCGGCCTCGTACTGGCCGCCGTGGCGTGGCCCACACTCTCCGCACAGGTCCGCGCGGCCAACTGGCCGAAGGAGCAACCCCGCGGGCCGCAGCACATCACCGCCCGCATGGAGGCCGTCCGCGAGGCCGTCGTCAAGGAGTTCGGCCCCCGCGGCCTCGAGGGCGCCCCCGGCTGCTACCGCGAGGAAGGCGGCATCGCCGGCGGCGGCGAACACCCTCTCGGCCGCGCCTGCGACTTCATGCTCATGCCCGCCGGCAAGAAGGCCACCGGCAAGTCCGACGCCCTGGGCGAGGCCATCGTGGCCTGGGTGCGGGAGCACGCGGACGAATACGGCATCTGGTACGTCATCTACGAGCAGCACATCTGGTCGAGCCGACTCCCGCAACAGGGGTGGAAGTTGATGGAGGACCGCGGGTCCATCACGCAGAACCACTTCGACCACGTGCACATATCGGTCTACTGAGCAGAGTTGACGCCGCCGCTGGTTGTCAACGTTCGCCAACGCTGGTCGACCTTCCACGGCCCAGGGACGGCACAGGGCCATCGTGCCCGCCGATCGCGTCCTCGGCACGACGTGCAGCGGCACGCGCGAACCTGCGGTCGCGCCACCAGAATAGACGGCGGCAAAGGGGACAGTTCCCTCCATCAGAGGGGATGCGGCGGTGGCCTCGGGCAGATGACGATGGGTGGACTGCCGAGGAGAGAGGGAAAGCCGTGCGATACAGAGCGGGCACCGGGGAGTACCTGAACGAACTCGCCCAGGACCTGCGCCCGCTCGACGAGGGGATCGCATGGTTCGCATCCCTCCCCGAGGACGAGCAAACCGGGACGCTGTGCCTGCTGGCGGGGTTCTGCTTCCAAGCCCACCCCACCGCCGAGGAAGCCCTGGAGAGCATCCGGCGTTCCGGTCTCCGGCCGACCCACACTCCTGCGGTCATGCTCGTTCGAGGACGAATCGAGGACCAGGTGGGGAGGGTCGCCGGGCTGACCCCGCAGCACGAGCGACTGAAGGCCTTCCGCCTCCTGATCGCCCTGCTGGCCGTCGCGGACGGCAGTCGCAGGGCACTGTGCCGTGTCCACAACTGCAGCCACCCCTGGCATCACCTGACCTCCAGCCGGGCGACGGCCCCGTGACGGCGCTCGCTTGCGGGGCGGCACCCGCATGAGGACTTCGTGCACAGCTACGCGCGCCGCAGCGCTTCAACTACGAGGCGGGTGTGTGCGTCGATGGTGCTGGCCATGTCGACGCTGACCTTCGTGGCCTTCGGCGATTCCGGGCTTTGCACACGTGATCCGTAGCGGGCAAGGCACGCCGCGGGGGCGCGGTATCGTCCCGCGCCCCCGCGTGCCGGGGCGGTCGGGTCAGTAGCGCGCGCCGACGGGGGCCGGTATGGCGTCGAGGTCGGCGAGGTCGGCCGCGGAGAGGCGGACGTGGGCGGCGCCCGCGTTGTCGGTGAGGTACGGAATCGAGCCGACTCCTGACGGCATCGGAGATCCTGACGGCGAGACCGGCGTGGCACTCTCGACCGGCCTGCCGGGATGCCTCGCCGTCGGCGTGGGCGTGTCGGTCCACCGATGCATGCGGATGAGGACGAGGGCAGGGGCCTAGCCACCCGCCGTGGGCCGCCGGTCGGCGGTGACGACCGCATAGGCACGCTCCACCTCGCCCAGGTACTGCTCGAGGCGGAAGCGCACCTCTTCGACGGGTCTGCCATCGATGCCGGGGTACATCAGGCCGGACCAGATGACCGTCCCGCCCCGGAGCCGGAGCCGGAGCCGGATGCCCAGCCTGCCCGGCCCCGACCCGGCCTGCCCCTGGGCTGCCACCTCCACCTCACGCGGCATGTCCGTCGGATAAAGCGGCCCGCCCGGCCGGAGCAGCCGCCTCGGATCGAGGCCGGCCATCCTGCTGTCGCTGCGCGCGACCATGTCGAGACCGTCGACGAAGAGGTACGTGTGAACGGCGGCGCACACGGGCTGCCCAGGACACGTGCCGATGAGCAACGAGCTCACCGCATCACTGCCTCGTTCATCGGACCCCGCGGCCCTCACCTCGCGCGGCGCCCTACGCGGCATCCACCTGATGGGACGTCATGGGGTGATCGTAGCGGCCGCGTCGGACCGACCCCGCGAACGTCGCGCCGGAGGTCGCAAGAGATCCGGGCCCGTACACCGGCCGCCGATCGGGCCGGCTCCTGTGCTCACGCCGCCTCGCACTGGGCACTCGAATGGCAGGATCCACGCATGCCTGACGACCTGACGGCTCGTGCTCAAGCCCTGTGGCGGGAACTGGCCCGCGCACCTGTCGAATTCGGACGCTCCGCGGCCCAGGTGGTCGTCTCACCGGGGTCGGGGTTGTGTCCCCCTTCGTGGTGTGGGGTCGTGGTGCTGGGCGGAGCAGGGATCGTCACGGTTCCGACAGCCGAGGTCGCCGGCCTGCTGTGCAAAGCCACCGCTGGGATTCCTCCGGACGCCCTCGTCCGGACGGACGCGCTCCGGACGGTACTGCCCGTCATCGAGGTACTCGGTCCGGCCACCCTCGCTTACCTGTCCGACGTGGAGTTCCGTCCTGCGCCCACGGACCGGGCTGTGGTGCGCCTGCCCGCGGAACACCCTGACCTGCTGGCCTTGCTCGGGGCAGCGGGGCACGAAGACGCCGGCGAAAGCGGCCTGGATGAGATCTCTTCGCCTGCGTTCGTCGTCCTCGACGGCGGCGAGGTCGTGGCCGCAGCGGGATATCGGCTGTGGCCCGGGAGTACTGCTCATGTGTCGGTACTCACGGCACCGCAGCGCCGCGGTCATGGGTTGGCGAAGACCGTGGCCTCCGCAGCAGTGGCTCATGCTCTCGATGCGGGTCTCCTACCTCAGTGGAGAGCTCGGCCCGAGCCGTCCCGAAGGGTTGCGGGCGCGCTCGGTTTCCGAGAGGTGGGGGCCCAGTTGAGCTTTCGGCTCAAGACCGGCGCCGGCGTATCCGGAAGCTGACCGGTTGACCAGCCCGCCGCATATGCTGCGCTGATGTGGAAAGAGACCGCTGCCGAGCTCCTGCCCGACGGCGCATTTCGACCACCGGTTGACCGGGCAGCCCTCGCCGAGGCCGAGCAGCGTCTGGGGCGGGCCCTGCCCGCGCAGTTGGCCGCCCTGCTGCTGGAGGCCGACGGGATGGTCGGCACCTACGGCAAGGACGTCGTCTGGTCCCTGCATCGGATCGTGGAACAGAATCTGCTGTTCTGGTCTCCCGATGCGTTCCCTGGCCTGTACATGCCCTTCGACGCCCTGCTGTTCTTCGGTGACAACGGCGGGGGTGACCAGTTCGCCTTCGTGCAGACGCCCAAGCGTCCGGACATCTTCGTGTGGGACCACGAGGACGACAGTCGGCTGTGGGCTGCGCGGGAGCTGGACGATTATCTGCGGCGGGCCCTCGCCGATGGCGGCGACTGGTACCGGTAGCCGGTCAGGCGAAAGGGCCTTGTGGCCGACCGACGAGTGCGGGCGGCTGTGCGATGGCCGCGCACAGGCGTCGCCGGCGCCGGACGGCGACCGCGATCCAGGTTCCGGCGAACCCCACCGTGACCCAGACGAGCACCCCTTTGAGGGCCACGTCCGATTCGCGGAGCATCCCTGTCCGGGCTGCGCCGCGCATGAGGGCCTCTGCCGACGCGAGCGGCCCCTGGACTTCCCCCACCGTCCCCACCCGTCTCCCCCGTTCCGGACGGAGGTTACTGCGTTACTGCGACGGGGAAAGCGCGATCAGCCAGCTCGTCCTCAGCCGTCACCGCCGCGCCCCTTCCCCCGGCTGGGCCTGGCCCGGACGTGCATGCGCTCGCCCTGGCGGCCGAAGAGGCTGAGGATCTCGACGGGTTGGTCACCGGCGCTGCCGAACCAGTGCGGCATCCGGGTGTCGAACTCGGCGGCCTCACCGACGCCGAGGACGACCTCGCGGTCGCCCAGCAGGAGTCGGAGGCGTCCGGAGAGCACGTACAGCCACTCGTAGCCCTCGTGGACACGGAGGTCGGGCTCGCACTGGCCCGCCGGGACGACGACCTTCCAGGCCTGCGGGGAACCCGGCTGCCGGGTCAGCGGCAGGACGGTACGGCCGTTCACGCGGCGGGGCTTGAGGCGTACCCGGGGGTCGCCGGCCTCCGGGTCGCCGACCAGTTCGTCCAGCGGTACGCGGTGCGCCCGGGCGATCGGGAGGAGGAGTTCGAGGCTGGGGCGGCGCCCGCCGGTCTCCAGGCGGGACAGGGTGCTCGTGGAGATGCCCGTGGACTCGGACAGCGCGGCCAGCGTGACGCCCCGCTGCGTGCGCAGGCGTTTGAGGCGGGGGCCGACCTCCGCCAGGGCGGCGGCGATCGAGGACAGGTCTTCCATCCGCCCATTCCACCCCGGCCGTCCCCGGAACGGCAACGAACGTTGCCGTCGCGCGGAACGAGCACGCGTAGGCCGTCGTGGCGATCGGCGGTGGCGGCGGCAGGCCCAGGCGCCGTGCCGACCGTCATCCACGACGTGACGCCCCCGCCACGCTCCCTCCGGCCCCCTTGGATACGGTCGGGATCGAACCGGGAGGTGGGTGGGGGCCGTGAGCGTGATGGGCGTCTGGGTGGTCGGGGCCGTCCCCGACGACGAGGCACGGGCGTTGTCCCGGCACGCGGCCCGGCGGGGCACCGGAGACGAGGACCTGCCACCGGTGCACGCGCAGGCGCTCGCCTGGTGGTCGGGCGGAGGTGACGCGGAGCGCTTCTTCGATGGCACCGCGGACGGCTCAGGTGGCGCGTCCCCCACCCCGGCCGCGCTGCGGTTCGCCGAACTCGTGCACTGCAACACCGCCCCCGACGACGAGCCCGCGCTGACCCTTCAGGACGAGCTCATGGAGCTCATGCCGACGACCGGGGGCGACGGCCCGTTCGCCGCCGTCGCCCGTAAGGCGAGCCCGGTCGCGGCGCTGCTGCACGGTCTCGGCGCGGAGGCTTCGGCCCTGCTGCCCGGCAGGTTCGGCGAGTTCCTGCTGAGCCATGACGAGGTGGTGGCGGCACTCCCCCGGGTCGTGCGGGCCCTGGACGTCTCCGGCGCCCGGCGGGACGAGGTCCTTTCCCGCGTGGCCGGCTGGATGCGCGGCATGGGCGACGCCCCGGAGTTCGACGGGGCCGAGCTGCTCGACGCCCCCGTGCGTGTGCTGCGTCACGCCGCCCGGTCCGGCCTCGGTGCCGCCGCGTTCAGCCGCTGGTACTGAGCCGGGCCTCGATCCGCTAGGTTGAACGCGTTCAAAGTGCTGTTCGCCAGGGGGAAGGGGCGGCCATGAGGGCTGAGGTGGGGCGACCGGAAGCGCGGGCGGGGATCGGGCGGCGGCAGTGGGTGCTCGCGGTGGGGGCGTTGGCCGCGGCCGTGCCCGGGCTGCTCTTCGGGCTGGACAGCTACTACGGAGGCTTCTTCGTGCTGACCGTGGTGCCGCTGGCGCTGCCACCGCTCCTGGGGCGGTTCCCCAGGGTGTTCGCCCAGGCCTGCGTCGTCATCGCGCTGGCGCTGGTCACCTGGTCCGTCATCGGCGCGGTGCCGGCGATGTACGTGTTCCTGCCCTCGGCCGCGCTCCTGCTGCTCGCCGCGGCCGCCGGGCCGCGCGGGGCCGCCTTCGCTCAGGGGCGGATCCAGCAGTAGAGCCGCCGTCCGCCCGCCGCCGCGCGGCCGGCCAGCCCGGCGAGTTCCTTGAGGAACAGCCCGAGGACGTCCGGGCCGTGGACGCCGTGGAGACCCCCGGAGGTGCGGGACCACCCCATGGCGACGTCGTCCAGCAGGTCCGCGTCGAAGGCGGCGAGGGCGTCGCGGAAACTGTCGGTGAGCGAGACGGCGACCACCCTGCCCTCGCCGGCCACGCCCACCAGGGCGCCGCGGCGCGGGTCGGAGCGCACGTCCTCGGGGGCGCGGCCGGTGATGAGCACCTCCGCGGGGAGCAACTCCACGACCGGGTCTATGCCCTGGGTCACGTGCTCGTCGCGACCGTCGCCGTCGGCCTCGCGGAGCTCGCGAGGCCCCCGGTACTCGCACAGCTCACGGAACTCCCGGACCACGGCGCGTGCGGCGTCCTTGTCGTCGGCGGCGGAGTAGTACCCGTAGAGAACACCCATGTCCTCGATGATCTCAGCGGGCACTGACAACGGCCCCCGTCCGCAACGGCGTTACGCCTCCCCCGCCGTCCCGGCCTCCGCCGCGAGGTCGGCGAGGAAGTCCAGGGCGACCGCCCAGGTCTGCTCGGCCGCCTCCGCGTCGTAGTCGTCGAGGTCCGGGTCGGTGAAGAGGTGTCCGGCGCCCCGGTAGCGGTGGATCTCCACGTCGGCGCCCGCCTTGCGCATGCGCAGGTACCAGGCGTTCAGCCAGTCGTCGGGCTCGAAGGGGTCGGGCTCGGCGACGTGCAGCTGGACGGGGAGGTCGGTGGCCGCGTCGTCGGCGATGTCGGAGGTGCCGTGCAGCAGCAGGAGGCCGCGGGCCCTGTCGTCGGCGAGGGCGAGGTTCTGCGCGATGGAACCGCCCAGCGAGAACCCGGCGTAGACCAGGCCGCGGCCGGAGAGCGGGCCGGAGACGGTGACGGCGCGCATCAGCAGTTCGTCGCGGCCGATCTCGTCCTTGATGGCCATGCCCTCCTCGACGGTGTCCGCGGTGCGGCCCTCGTAGAGGTCGGGCACGTGCACCTCGTGGCCGGCCGCGCGCAGCCGGTCGGCGGCGGCGTGCACGGCGGGACGGAGTCCGTAGGCCGAGTGGAACAGCACGATGGTCATGCCCGAGCTCACAATTTCACTTCCCATGATCGGCGCACGGTCGGGTACGGGCTCCATCATGCCCGTTACCGTCGAAGACATGGATTCCGTCATACGACCGCTCGGCGTGGTGGGCGGCTCCCTCGTCGTCACGCTCGCCGTGGGCTGGGCCGTGGACCACGCGCTGCGCCGGGCGGACGCCCGGCACCCGGAGACCCCGCTGTGGAACCTGCTGCGCCGCGCCCGGCTGGCGCTCCAGCTGGTGATCTGCAGTTCGCTGCTGCGCGGCTCGTACGAACAGACGCACCTGGCCCGCGGCCACACCCGCGGGATCGGGCAGGTGCTGACGCTGGTGCTGATCGGGGCCTGTGCCTGGCTGGTCGTCAGGGTCGCGGCGGCCGTCGTGGAGGCCTCCTACTCGCGCTACGCCTCCGCCGCCCAGGACGCGGCGCGGGTGCGGCGGGTGCGGACGCAGGTGAGCCTGATCCAGCGGGTGGTCACCGCGGTCGTCGGCGTGGTGGCGATCGCGGCCATGCTGCTGACCTTCCCCGCGATGCGCGGCTTCGGCGCCTCGATGCTGGCCTCCGCGGGGCTGATCGGCATCGTCGCCGGCATAGCCGCCCAGTCGACGCTGGGCAACCTCTTCGCGGGGCTGCAGATCGCCTTCGGCGACATGGTCCGGATCGGCGACGCGGTGGTCGTGGAGGGCGAGTGGGGGACGGTGGAGGAGATCACCCTCACCTACCTGGTGGTCCGCACCTGGGACGAGCGGCGGATCACCATGCCGGTCTCGTACTTCACCAGCAAGCCCTTCGAGAACTGGTCCCGCGGCAACGCCCGGATGACCGGCACCGTCTACTTCCACCTGGACCACGCCACGCCCGTCGACCTGATGCGCGGACGCCTCCACGACGTCCTCAAGGAGTGCGAGCAGTGGGACGGCCGGGCCTGGGGCCTGGTGGTGACGGACACCACCCCGTCCACGATCGAGGTGCGGGCGCTGGCCACGGCGAAGGACGCGGACGACATCTGGACGGTGCGCTGCGTGGTGCGGGAGCAGATGATCGACTGGCTGCGCCGCGAGCACCCGTACGCACTGCCGCGCATCAACACCGCCACCGCCCCCGGCCTGGCCGAGGCCCCGGACCGGGAGCAGGCCACACCCGGGGCCGAGGACATCGGTCCCGGCCCCGGATCCCGCTAGGCAACGCGCCGGGCCGGTTACCGGGACACGCGCAGGCTGCGCACGTCGAGCTGGCGCAGCACCCGGTCGACGATCTCGGGGTCGTAGCCGGGCTCGCTGCGGGCCGCGAGGACCTCGTGCCGGGCGGCGGAGAGCATGTCGCGCTGGACGCGCTCGACGGTCCTGATGCGGCGCACGCGGGCGGTGTGCCGCTCGCGCTTCTCGTCGTCGACGATGTCGGGGCAGATCCGGGCCCCGACGTCGAAGGCGCGGCGGTGCAGGAGTTCGGAGACCTCCTCGGAGAAGTCCTCGGTCGCCTCGACCTCCTTCAGCCGCTGCTTGGCGGCGGCCATGGCGCGCAGCGCGAGCAGCATCTCCATGTCGTGCTCCACCTGGGTGTCGCTGCTGACCCCGAGCCGTTTGACGACCTGCGGAAGGGTGAGGCCCTGCAGCACGAGGGTGGTGAGGACGACGGAGAAGGCGATGAAGAGGATCTCGTCACGCGCCGGGAAGGCCTCACCGGCCTCCGTGGTGTGCGGGATGGCCAGCGCCAGGGCGACGGACGCCACACCGCGCATGCCGGCCCACCACATGACGACGGTCTCCCGCCAGGACATCGGGATGTCCTCGTCGAGGTCGCGCCGCTTGTGCAGCCGTCTGGTCACCGCTGCCGCCGGCATCAGGTAGGCCAGCCGTACGAGGACGACGGCGCCGACGACGATCGCCGCGGGGCTCAGCATCGTGCCCCACCGGCCGGCGCCGACGCCGAAGACGTTGTGCAGCTCCAGGCCGATCAGGCCGAAGGCGACGCCGGTGACGAGCGTGTCGACGACCTCCCAGAAGGTGGCGCCGACCAGTCGCCCGGTCACGTCGTCGGCGTCGCGGGCGTGTTCGGCGAGGAACAGCGCGGTGGTGAGCACCGCGAGGACGCCGGAGCCGTGCGCCTCGTCGGCGATCGCGTACGAGGCGAACGGGACGAGCAGCGAGAGCCCGATCTGCAGGGTCGGGTCCCCTACGACGCCCATCAGCTTGGAGGCGGTCCAGCCGAGCACGACGCCGACGCCGACCGCGACCACCGCCGACAGCAGCAGTTCGCCGAGCGCCTCGGGCCAGGAGAAGGAGCCGGTCACGGCCGCGGCGACGGCGACGTTGTAGACGACGATCGCGGTGACGTCGTTGAACAGCCCCTCGCCCTCCAGGGTCGACACCATGCGGCGCGGCAGGCCGAGGCGCCCGGCGACGGCGGTCGCGGCCACCGGGTCGGGTGGGGCGACCAGCGCGCCGAGCGCGAGGGCGGCGGCCAGCGAGATGCCGGGGACGACGGCGTTGGCGATGGCGCCCACCGCCGCGGTGGTGATCAGCACCAGTGCGACGGCCAGCAGGAAGATGGCCTTCTTGTTGACGGCGAACTGCCGCCAGGACGTGCGCTGTACGGAGGCGTAGAGCAGCGGCGGCAGCACGAGCGGCAGGATGAGCTCGGGGTTGATCTCGACGTTCGGCACGAACGGCAGGAGGGCCAGCACGACCCCGAGCAGTGTCATCAGCACGGGCGACGGCAGCCCCATCCGGTCGCCCAGCGGCACCATGACGATGGCCGCGAGCATCAGGGCGAAGAACAGCGCGAGTTGATCCACACCCCTAGCGTGGCATGTCGGCTGCCTCCGCCCCGGTCAGAGCACGCGCCTCATCGACAGGTGCGGGATGCCCGCCTCCTCGTACTCCTCGCCGAAGGACGTGTAGCCCAGGCGCTCGTAGAAGCCGACGGCGTGCGACTGGGCGTGCAGCTCGACGGCGGACAGGCCGTGCCGCCGGGCCTCGTCCTCGATGGCGCGCACCAGGGCCACGCCGATGCCCAGCCCGCGGGACGCGCCGGTCACGGCGAGCCGGCCGAGGATGCCGGTGCCGTCCTCGCCGAGGAGGAGCCGGCCCGCGCCGAGGCCGCCCCCGGGGCCGGTGGCCAGGACGTGCACGGCGTCGGTGTCGTGGGCGTCGTACTCCAGCTCGGCGGGGACCTTCTGCTCGACGACGAAGACCTCGTGCCGCACCGCGTAGTACGCCTTCAGGTCGTCCGGGTCGGTGGCGACCCGGACCTCGTAGGTCTCAGGCACTGTCGGCTCGCACGGCGTCGAGGGCGTACTGCAGGTCGTCGGGGTAGGAGCTCTCGAACTCCACCCAGCGGCCGTCCTCGGGGTGGGAGAAGCCCAGGCGGACGGCGTGCAGCCACTGGCGGGTGATCTTCAGCCGTTTGGCGAGGGTGGGGTCGGCCCCGTAGGTCAGGTCGCCGACGCAGGGGTGGCGGTGGGCGGCCATGTGGACCCGGATCTGGTGGGTGCGGCCGGTCTCCAGCTTGATGTCGAGCAGGGAGGCCGCGCGGAACGCCTCGACGAGGTCGTAGTGCGTGACGCTGGGCTTGCCGTCGGCGGTCACCGCCCACTTGTAGTCGTGGTTGGGGTGGCGGCCGATCGGCGCGTCGATGGTGCCGCTGAGCGGGTCCGGATGGCCCTGGACCAGCGCGTGGTAACGCTTGTCGACCGTGCGCTCCCGGAACTGCTGCTTGAGGTCGCTGTACGCGATCTCCGACTTGGCGACGGCCATCAGCCCCGAGGTGCCGACGTCGAGCCGGTGGACGATGCCCTGGCGCTCGGCGGCGCCGGAGGTGGAGATCCGGTAGCCGGCGGCGGCCAGGCCGCCGATGACCGTGGTGCCGGTCCAGCCGGGGCTGGGGTGTGCGGCCACGCCCACGGGCTTGTCGATCACGACCACGTGCTCGTCGTCGTGGACGATCCGCATGCCGGGCACCGGCTCGGCGACGACCTCCACCGGGCGCGGCGGCGCGGGCATCTCGACCTCGAGCCAGGCACCGCCCGACACCCGGTCGGACTTGGCGGCCTCGCTGCCGTCGATCGTCACCTTCCCGGCGGCGGCCAGCTCGGCCGCCTTGGTCCGCGAGAAACCGAACATGCGGGCGATGGCGGCGTCGACGCGCTCGCCCTCGAGGCCATCGGGGACGGGAAGGGATCGAACTTCGGCAGGCATACTCACCTGATCGAGTATGCCGGATCCGCGGGGCGTCCTCCGCCGCCCCGATCCCGGCTCAGTCCTTGTGGACGGTTCCGTCCGGGTCGAGACCGCGGAAGGACAGCAGGACGATCAGGATGCCGCCGCAGACGATCGCCGAGTCGGCCAGGTTGAAGACCGCGAAGTGGGTCGGCGCGATGAAGTCGACCACGTGCCCCTGCAGGAAGCCCGGCGCGCGGAACACCCGGTCCGTGAGGTTGCCGAAGGCGCCCCCGAGCAGCAGCCCCAGCGCGATCGCCCACGGCACGCTGTGCAGCTTGCGGGCGATCCTGGCGATCACCACGATCACCGTGACCGCGATCACCGTGAAGACGATGGTCATGCCCTGGCCGAAGCCGAAGGCCGCGCCGGCGTTGCGCACCGCTTCCAGGCGCAGGTAGCTGCCGAACACGTCGATGGGCTCGTGCCCCTCCAGGCTGGTCACCACCCAGATCTTGGAGAGGAGGTCGAGGACGTACGCGAGCGCCGCGACGCCGAGCAGCACGGCGATCCGCCGCGGCCCCTTGCCGGTGACCTCGTCCGTACCGCCGGTCGGCTCCTCGGCCGTGTCCGCCGCGGTCTCCTGTGCCTTCGCCATGTGAGTCCTTCAGCCCTGATCTGCGCCAGTCCGGATCCTGACGCAGACGAGGTTACGGCACATACGTCCGAACAGCGGGGCTGCGGGGGTTCGGGCCCCGCGATTCCCCGTGTCCGCGGTCAGTGGCGTTCCTGGCGCTGCTTGCAGTCCACGCAGAGCGTCGCACGGGGGAAGGCCTGCATCCGCGCCTTGCCGATCGGCTTGCCGCAGGACTCGCAGAGCCCGTACGTGCCGGAGTCCAGCCGCTCCAGCGCGTGCTCGGTCTGCGCGAGCATCTCGCGGGCGTTGGCGGTCAGCGCCATCTCGTGCTCGCGCGTGATGTTCTTGGTTCCGGTGTCGGCCTGGTCGTCGCCGGCGCCGTCGCCCGAGTCGCGCAGCAGCCCGGTGATGGCGTCCTCCGAGGTGGAGATCTCGGACCGCAGCCGGTCCATCTCGGCCAGCAGTTCGGCGCGCGCCGCGTCCACCTCCTCCTCGGACCACGGCTCCTCGTCGGGCCGTACGGCCAGGTCGCCCGCGGCGACGACGCCCGCCGCCTCGGCGATGCGGGCCGTGGGGACCGCGGAGGCGGACGCCCCTGCCGCGGCCGTACCGGCCGCCGTCTTCTTCGCTGCCACCGTCTTGGCTCCCGTCTTCGTGGCCTTCGTGGTCCTCGCCGCCGCTCGGGCGGGGGTCGTGCCGGTCTTCGCGGTCCTCGCGGGTGCGGCCGTCGCGGCCGTACCCGCGGTCTTGGCGGTCTTGGCGGTCTTGGCGGTCTTGGACGTCTTCGCGGCCTTCCCCGCGGGCGCGGCCTTCTTCGCCGGTGCGGCCTTCTTCGCCGCGGCCGGCGCCTTCGCGGGCTTCTCCGCCGCCGTGACCGCCTTCTTGGCGGGAGGCGCGGTCTTCCTCGCGGTGCGTGCCGCGGTCTTCCGTGTGGACGCCGCCTTGGTCGTCGTCTCCTCCGCCACGGCCGCCTTCTTTCCTGCGGCCTCGGCCGCGGTCTTCCCCGCGGCGGGCGCCGCGGCCTTCTTCGCGGCGGGTGCCGCCTTGCGTACGACAGCCTTCTTCGCGGGCGCCTTCTTCCCGGCCGCGGCCTTCTTCGCGGTCGTCCTGGTGGCCGGCGCCGCCTTCTCCGGCGGCGCGGACGTACGGGGGACCACCCGCTTCGCGGGGGTCCGCTTCCCCTCGGCCGCTCCTTCGCCGGCCGTGGCGGTGTCGCTGCGAGCGGGGGACGCGGCCCTGGTGGGGCGCTTGGCCGCCGCCTTCCGCGCGGTGGGCGCGGCGCTCTTGCGGGCCGCGGAGGCGGCCGCCGGTGCCGTCTTCTTCGCCGTCGTCTTCTTCGTGACGGTGGTCTTCTTCCCCACCATGGCCGAGGCCCCTTCACATATTGTGATCTTGCTCGCGAATCGTGCCGGAACGATAAATCGACTCCGGACCCGCGGCAACGGGGCACGCCGCCTGATCCGCCTGCCGCGCCGGGTCGGGAGGCAGGTCTGCATCGGTTGTGCCCAGCTCTCCACGAGGTATTCCGGTACCAACGGGTAACAGGGTGCGGACCGGGCCATTCGGGTCACACCGGCTCCCCGCGGAAACCCGGCCGACACGGCACCCCGCAGCCCCTTACACTGGGCGGAGCGAAAGGCGTGGAAGGGGACGAGTAGCGCCGTACGCAGCCCATAGCGACCCGGGGACGGTGGAAGCCCGGGGGTGTGCGCGACGTGAAGATCACCCCGGAGCCGCCGGAAGAAAGCCCGCGAGGGCGAGTAGACCCGGTAGCGCGACCCCAATGAGGGGGTTGCGGAGCGAGCCCGCGAGGGCCCGTCCGCAGCCAAGGAGGGTGGTACCGCGGGAGCAGTCACAGCACGTGCTCTCGTCCCTCCGACGGAATACGCACGCGACGTGTCCGCCGGAGGCAGAATCCGATGACGCAGTACCGCCAGGTCCCCGCCCAGGTCGACCTGCCCGCGCTCGAGCACGAGGTGCTCGCGTTCTGGCAGGAGAACAAGGTCTTCGCCCGCTCCCTCGAGCAGACCGAGGGCAAGCCCGAATGGGTCTTCTACGAGGGCCCGCCCACCGCCAACGGCATGCCCGGCGCGCACCACATCGAGGCCCGCGTCTTCAAGGACGTCTTCCCGCGCTTCAAGACGATGCAGGGCCACCACGTGACCCGCAAGGCCGGCTGGGACTGCCACGGCCTGCCGGTCGAGCTCGCCGTCGAGAAGGAACTGGGCTTCTCCGGCAAGAAGGACATCGAGGCGTACGGCATCGCCGAGTTCAACGCCAAGTGCCGCGAGTCCGTGACCCGGCACACCGACGCCTTCGCCGAGCTGACCACCCGCATGGGGTACTGGGTGGACCTCGACGACGCCTACCGGACGATGGACCCGGAGTACATCGAGTCCGTCTGGTGGTCGCTGAAGCAGATCTTCGACAAGGGCCTGCTGGTCCAGGACCACCGCGTCGCACCCTGGTGCCCGCGCTGCGGCACCGGCCTGTCCGACCACGAACTGGCGCAGGGCTACGAGACCGTGGTCGACCCCTCGGTCTACGTGCGCTTCCCGCTCACCTCCGGCCCGCTCGCGGGCGAGGCCGCGCTCCTGGTGTGGACGACCACCCCCTGGACGCTGGTCTCCAACACCGCGGTCGCCGCCCACCCCGACGTCACCTACGTCGTCGCCACCGACGGCCGGGAGAAGCTGGTCGTCGCCGAGCCGCTGCTCGGCAAGGCGCTCGGCGTGGGGGCACCTCCCGGGCCGTCAGGCCCAGGGGGAGGCTGGGAGGCCACCGGGCAGCGCTTCACCGGCCGCGAGATGGAGCGCTGGACGTACGACCGGCCCTTCGACCTGGTGGAGATGGAGGGCGCGCACTTCGTCGTCAACGCCGAGTACGTGACGACCGAGGACGGCACCGGCCTGGTCCACCAGGCGCCCGCCTTCGGCGAGGACGACCTCAAGACCTGCCGCGCCTACGGCCTGCCCGTGGTCAACCCGGTGCGCCCCGACGGCACCTTCGAGGAGGACCTGGAGCTCGTCGGCGGCCAGTTCTTCAAGAAGGCCGACGAGGCCCTCGTCGACGACCTGCAGGCGCGCGGGCTGCTCTTCCGGCACCTGCCGTACGAGCACAGCTACCCGCACTGCTGGCGCTGCCACACCGCGCTCCTCTACTACGCGCAGCCGTCCTGGTACATCCGCACGACCGCGGTCAAGGACGCCCTGCTCCGCGAGAACGAGCGCACCAACTGGTACCCGGAGGCGGTCAAGCACGGCCGCTTCGGCGACTGGCTCAACAACAACATCGACTGGGCGCTGTCCCGCAACCGCTACTGGGGCACGCCGCTGCCCATCTGGCGCTGCGAGGAGGGCCACCTCACCTGCGTCGGCTCGCTGTCCGAGCTGTCGGAGCTGACCGGCACCGACCAGACCGGCCTCGACCCGCACCGGCCCTTCATCGACGACGTCACCTTCGCGTGCCCGCAGTGCTCCGCCGAGGCCGTGCGCGTGCCCGAGGTCATCGACGCCTGGTACGACTCGGGCTCCATGCCGTTCGCGCAGTGGGGCTACCCGTACCGGAACAAGGAGCTCTTCGAGGGCACCTACCCGGCGCAGTTCATCTCCGAGGCGATCGACCAGACCCGCGGCTGGTTCTACACGCTGATGGCGGTCGGCACCCTGGTCTTCGACCGGAACGCCTACGAGAACGTGGTCTGCCTGGGCCACATCCTCGCCGAGGACGGCCGGAAGATGTCCAAGCACCTGGGCAACATCCTGCAGCCCATCCCGCTCATGGACCAGCACGGCGCCGACGCCGTGCGCTGGTTCATGGCGGCCGGCGGCTCGCCCTGGGCGGCCCGCCGGGTCGGCCACGGCACGATCCAGGAGGTCGTCCGCAAGACCCTCCTGACGTACTGGAACACGGTCGCCTTCCAGGCCCTGTACGCCCGCACCTCCGGCTGGGCCCCGGGCGAGGCCGACCCGGCCCCGGCCGACCGCCCGCTGCTGGACCGCTGGCTGCTGGGCGAGCTGGGCGCGCTCGTGCGGGACGTCACCGACGCCCTGGAGTCGTACGACACCCAGCGCGCGGGCAAGCTGCTCTCGTCCTTCGTCGACGACCTGTCCAACTGGTACGTGCGCCGCTCGCGGCGCCGCTTCTGGCAGGGCGACAAGGCGGCGCTGCGCACCCTGCACGACGTCGTCGAGACGGTGACCCGGCTGATGGCGCCGCTGGTGCCGTTCATCACCGAGCGCGTCTGGCAGGACCTGGTCGTCCCGGTCACCCCGGGCGCCCCCGGGTCGGTGCACCTGGCCGGCTGGCCCACGGTGGACGAGGCGCTGGTCGACCCCGTCCTGTCCGACCAGATGGCCCTCGTACGCCGCCTGGTGGAGCTGGGCCGCGCCACGCGTGCCGAGTCCGGGGTCAAGACCCGCCAGCCCCTCTCGCGGGCCCTGGTGGCCGCCTCGGGCTTCGAGGCACTGGGCGAGGAACTGCGGGCGCAGATCGCCGAGGAGCTCAACGTCGCCTCCCTGGCGTCCCTGAGCGAGGTCGGCGGCTCCCTGGTCGACACCACGGCCAAGGCCAACTTCCGCGCCCTCGGCAAGCGCTTCGGCAAGGGCGTCCAGGCCGTCGCCAAGGCCGTCGCCGAGTGCGACGCGGCGGCGCTGTCGCTGGCGCTGCGCGAGGGCAACGCGTCGGTCCTCGTGGACGGCGAGCCGGTCGCCCTGTCGGCGGAGGAAGTGATCATCACGGAGACCCCGCGGGAGGGCTGGTCCGTGGCGTCCGACTCCGGCGCGACCGTGGCGCTCGACCTCGAGATCACCCCGGAGCTGCGCCGCGCGGGCCTGGCCCGTGACGTCATCCGGCTCGTCCAGGAGGCCCGCAAGAACAGCAACCTGGACGTCGCGGACCGCATCGCGCTGCGCTGGGCCGCGGCGGACGTGGAACTGGCGGAGGCCCTCGCGGAGCACGCGCGGCTCGTCGCGGACGAGGTCCTCGCGACGGACTTCGCCTCCGGCGCCCCGGAGGAGGGCTACGGCCCCGCGTTCACCGACGAGGCCCTCGGCCTCACCTTCCACCTCCGCAAGCGGTAACCCCCGCGGGGCCGCACCCCACGCACCGCCCTCCGCCCACGTTCCCTGTGGGCGGAGGGCGTCGTCGTCCGCGGGTCGTTTGTGGTTGCGGTTGCGCCTGCGGCGGGCGGTTCCCCAGCCCGCCCTCCCTCCCCCAGCCTTCGGCCGGGGGGACCCCCATCCGGCGCGATTGGTGCGGGCTGCGCGCGTGCATGGTGGGCCGGGGCGTGGCCTCCGGGGCTGGGCCTTCGGCCGGGGGTGCCCCCAACGACCCCGCCCCCTCCGTATCGAGCGGCGGCCAACGGCTGGTTGGGGGTGAGTGGGCGGTCCGGGGTCGCCGCAGATGCCTTACTCACCCCCACCGGCCGTCATGCGCCCCAACACACCGGGAAGCGATGAGCGGCGGACCCGGTGCCGAATGACGTAGGGCCAAACCGCGAGCGCTGTGGGGGTCCCCCCGGCCGAAGGCTGGGGGAGTGCGCCGGCGCGCCACCGACCCCACAACGACCGCGCGAGGCGGTCACTGACCGCGCCGGGCAATCGGGCGGGAGGGCGGGTGGACGCCCGCCGCAGGCGCAAACAACCCGCACACAACCACCGGGCCGCAAGAGGCACGCCAAAGGGCCGGGCCCCGAGGGAAGCGATTCCCTGGGGCCCGGCCCTGTCACGCAAGCCGCAGGCGACTAGTTGTCGTCCTCGTCGATCAGGAACCCACGCATCGGCGTCGGCGCCTGCTGCAGCGGCGCCGGCCCCTGCGGCCGCACCGGTGCCATCGGCTGCGTCATAGCGGGAGACATCTGCTGCTGGCCGCCGTACGTCGGGTTCTGCCCGCCGACGCCGCCCATGCCCTGCCCGCCGTAGCCCTGGTTGCCGCCCATGGTGCCGGCGCCGGCCGTGGCCATGCCGCCCATGGTGCCGCCGCCCATCGTGCCGCCCATCCCGCCGGAACCGGAGGACAGGGACGCGGCCGCGGGGGTGCGCGGCGGGGCGAGCGAGTCGTCGGCCTGGTTCTCCAGCTGACGCAGCTGGCTCTCCAGGTACGACTTCAGGCGCGTGCGGTACTCGCGCTCGAAGCCGCGCAGGTCCTCGACCTTCCGCTCCAGCGTGGCGCGGGCGGACTCGAGGGAGCCCATGGCCACGCGGTGCTTCTCCTGCGCGTCCCGCTCAAGGGCGTCGGCCTTGGCGCGGGCGTCGCGCTCGAGGCCCTCGGCACGGCTGCGGGCCTCGCCGACGATCTTGTTCGCTTCGGCGCGCGCCTCGGCGATCGCCTGGTCGGCCGTCTGCTGGGCGAGCGAGAGCACACGGGCGGCGCTGTCGCCACCGGGGCCCTGCTGCTGCATCGGGTGACCGGGACCACCCATGGGGTGCTGGCCGTGCTGCTGGCCCATCGGGCCGGGACCCATGGGACCGCCCTGCATCGGGCCCTGGCCCATCGGACCCTGACCCATGGGGCCTTGGCCCATGTGGCCCTGACCCATGGGGCCCTGACCCATCGGGCCGGGACCCATGGGACCGCCCTGCATCGGACCCTGGCCCATCGGACCGGGGCCCTGCTGTGCACTGGGCCCGGCGGGCAGGGCGAGGCCACTGCCGGGTCCCTGGGGACCGGGGCCGCCCATCTGCTGGGGCGGCACCGGCTGCGGTCCCGATATGGCGGCGGGCACGGGGGCCCCGGGACCGCGGCCGTCCTGCGGCTCGGGCTTGCGCATGCCCTGCTGCTGGTTCTGGGCGGCGGCACGGGTCGCCGCGGCCAGCTTGGCGCGCAGGTCCTCGTTCTCGCGGAGCAGTCGGGTCAGTTCCGCCTCGACCTCGTCGAGGAAGGCGTCCACCTCGTCCTCGTCATAGCCTTCTCGGAGGCGGACGGTCGTGAACTGCTTGTTCCGCACATCCTCGGGGGTCAGTGGCATCTCTTCACCTCAACGTGATCGTCGACATATCGGGAGCCCGCATCGGTCATCCTCGCAAGCCCCCTACGACGGTGAGCAGGATGTACACGATGATCATCAATACGAAGAAGGACAGGTCGAGCGCCACGCCCCCGAGACGCAGCGGCGGGATGAACCGCCGCAGAAGCTTGAGTGGCGGATCGGTGACAGTGTAGGTGGCCTCCAGGACGACCACCATGGGCTTCCCGGGCTGCCACGATCGAGCGAACTGGAAAACATAGTCCATCACCAACCGGAAGATCAGGACGAGCAGGAAACACATCAGCGCGATCCACAGCACCTGGAGTGCGATGTCCATCGCGCTTCCCTCTCCCTTGCTCGTCCATGGCCCTCACGGCCGGTTTCGTACGGTTGCGTATCTCAGCTCTGATTGAAGAACCCGCCCTCGGCGATGCGGGCCTTGTCCTCCGCCGTGACATCGACGTTAGCAGGCGACAGCAGAAACACCTTCTGCGTCACCCGCTCGATGCTGCCGTGCAGCCCGAAGACCAGCCCGGCGGCAAAGTCGACAAGTCGCTTCGCGTCCGTGTCGTCCATCTCCGTCAGATTCATGATCACCGGCGTGCCCTCGCGGAAGTGTTCCCCGATCGTACGGGCTTCGTTGTACGTCCGGGGGTGGAGTGTCGTGATCCGGTACGGCTCTCGTTCCGACACGACCTTGGGCATGATCACCGGCGCGTTCTTCTCCAGGCTATGGCGTTCTTGTGTGATGGATGCCACTGCGGCGATCCGTGGTTCCCGGGGGGCCGGGGCGTGCACGATGCGTGCCGGTTCCTCCGGTTGTGTCTGATGTGGTGGCTGGTGGGACTGGTGCGGTCGGCGGGAGCGCTCCGGCTCGGGTTCCGGTTCGAACTCGTCGTCGGGGTCGAAGCCCGGGCCGTCGTACCCGTCGTCCTCCACGAGGCCGAGGTAGACCGCCATCTTGCGCATCGCGCCGGCCATGCTCTGCGTCCTCTCAGCGGGGAAAGACCATATTTTTTGTGTGGTCCGACTTGTTTGGTGACGTTACCCGAGCCCGGTCCGGACTCCGAGTACCGCGCTACCGATGCGTACGTGTGTCGCACCGGCGGCGACGGCCTCTTCGAGGTCCGCGCTCATCCCTGCCGAGACCATGTTTGCAGCCGGATGCGACGCGCGCAGGCAGGATGCGATTTCCGCCAGCCGATCGAAGGCGGCGCGGGGTTGACCCGCGTACGGCCCCGCCAGCGGTGCGACCGTCATCAGTCCGTCAAGGCGCAGCCCGGGGGCGGCCGCGACGGTTTCGGCGATCCCTTCGACGGCATCGGGTGCGATTCCGCCGCGGGCGCCCTGCGCCCCGGCCTCGGCGTCGAGCGCGACCTGGACCAGGCAGCCGAGCTCACGGTCGGCCCGCTCGGACTTCATGACGGCCGCGGAGAGCGCTTCGACCAGCCGGAGGCGGTCAACCGAGTGCACGAGGTCCGCGTAGCGGACCACCGAGCGCACCTTGTTCGTCTGCAGCTGACCCACGAAGTGCCAGGTCAGCGGTAGGTCCGCACAGGCCTCCGCCTTGGGGGCGGCGTCCTGGTCGCGGTTCTCCGCGACCTGGCGGACGCCGAGCTCCGACAGGATCCGCACGTCGCTCGCCGGGTAGGTCTTGGTGACCACGATCAAGGTCACCTCGTCCCGCGCCCGGCCGGCCGCCGCGCAGGCCGCCGCGATGCGCTCCTCGACCGCGGCCAGGTTCCCGGCCAGCTCGGCCCTTCGCTCTTGCGTACGGTCAGTCACTCGGGCCGTCCAGCCAGACATATCCCGCGAGTCGTCCGGTGGTCCGCTCACGGCGGTAGGAGAAGTGGTCTCCGGACTCCATCGTACAAATATGGGATTTCTCACCCATCGGGACACCCAGTCGGGCAAGTTGGGCGTGCACTCCGGTGGCGATGTCCAGGGAGGGGGTGCCCCAACTGGTGGTGGCACGGGCCTCGGGGACGGCGGCGGCGACCTCTTCGCGCATCGCCTCGGGCACCTCGTAGCAGGCGCCGCAGACCGAGGGGCCGGTCATCGCGGTGATCCGTTCCGCGCGGGCGCCGAGGCCGACCATGGCCTCGACCGCCGCCGGGACGACCCCGGCCAGCAGACCCGGGCGGCCGGCGTGGGCCGCGGCCACCACCCCGGCGTGCGCGTCGGCCATCAGGACCGGGACGCAGTCGGCGGTCAGGACCGCGAGGGCGAGTCCGGGCCGCGTGGTGACGACGGCGTCCACCTCCGGGACCCGGCCGTCGGCCCAGGGGGCGGCGACCACGGCGACGTCGTTGCCGTGCACCTGGTTCATCCACACCACCCGGGCGGGGTCGAGGCCCAGCCCGCGTGCGGCGAGGTCACGGTTGGAAAGGACGGCGGCCGGGTCGTCACCGACCGCGCCGCCGAGGTTGAGGCTGTCGTACGGAGCGGCGCTCACCCCTCCCCACCTGTCGGTGAAGGCGAAGTGGGCGCCGCCCGGACGTGCGTGGTTGAGCGTTATCACGTGTGACTGTGCTTACTTCAGGAAGTCGGGTACGTCGAGTTCCTCGGCGGCGGTGTCCTGGTACGGACGCGCCGGGGGAACCTGCGGGGCGATCGGCTGGGCCGGCACCTCGGCGACCGGCTCGGGCTTCGGCCCCTCCTCACGCTGGGTGACACTGCCCAGGCCGCTGAAGGCCGGGCGGGCCGGCTCGGTGGCCGGGGTGGCCGGACGGGCCGGCGACGAGGAGGAGTTCTCCTCGCGGGAGGAGTACGAGCCGAGCACCTTGTCGCGGTTGCGGGTCGGCGGCTGCCCGCCGTCGAAGCCGGCCGCGATGACGGTGACCCGGACCTCGTCGCCCAGGGCGTCGTCGATGACCGCACCGAAGATGATGTTGGCCTCGGGGTGGGCGGCCTCGCTGACCAGCTGGGCCGACTCGTTGATCTCGAACAGGCCGAGGTCCGAGCCACCGGAGATGGAGAGCAGTACGCCCCGGGCGCCGTCGATGGACGCCTCCAGCAGCGGCGAGGAGATGGCCATCTCCGCCGCGGCGACCGCGCGGTCGTCCCCGCGGGCCGAGCCGATGCCCATGAGGGCCGAACCCGCCTCGGACATCACGGACTTCACGTCGGCGAAGTCGAGGTTGATCAGACCGGGGGTGGTGATCAGGTCGGTGATGCCCTGGACACCGGAGAGCAGCACCTGGTCCGCGGAGCGGAAGGCGTCCAGCACGCTCACCTGGCGGTCCGAGATGGACAGCAGCCGGTCGTTCGGGATCACGATGAGGGTGTCGACCTCGTCGCGCAGCCCCGCGATGCCGTCCTCGGCCTGGTTGGCCCGGCGGCGTCCCTCGAAGGTGAACGGCCGGGTGACCACACCGATGGTGAGGGCGCCCAGCGTGCGGGCGATGTTGGCCACGACGGGCGCGCCGCCGGTACCGGTGCCGCCGCCCTCGCCCGCGGTGACGAAGACCATGTCGGCGCCCTTGAGCACCTCTTCGATCTCCTCGCGGTGGTCCTCGGCGGCCTTCCGGCCGACGTCCGGGTTGGCCCCGGCGCCGAGTCCACGCGTGAGTTCACGGCCGACGTCCAGCTTGACGTCGGCGTCGCTCATCAGCAGGGCCTGTGCATCGGTGTTGATCGCGATGAACTCGACGCCCTTGAGACCGACCTCGATCATCCTGTTGATGGCGTTCACGCCACCGCCGCCGATGCCGACGACCTTGATGACTGCGAGGTAGTTCTGCGGTGCTGCCACGTCGAAGGCCTCTCGCCTCGAGTTACGTATACCTGTGGGGACCGTCGGGAAGGCCGGCCGATCCGAACCCTAACCCTGAGGTTTAGGGTTACCAGTATGTCTGTCCCGCACTGTCTTTGGGACAGGACACTAAATCGACAAGCGGTTCGCGTTCAACGAACACGCCGAACCTCCCGTTTTTCTTTTGACCCTATGTGATCACGCCAGAGCCGGACCAACCAGGGTGTCGAACAGAAGGCTGGGACGTCAACTGTCCGACGCAGCAGGGGATGTTGGGGCGCTCACGTCGAAGAACTCGGCATCGTGCTCGACTTTCATCAGCGCCGCGAGGGCAACCGCTTTCTCCGCCCCTCGATCCGCACTCCCCCACATCACCGCACGCCCACCGGTCAGTTCGACCGTAATGTCGTCATATGAGCGCACATCGATGAGCTGTGCGTCCCGGTATGCGACCTTCGGCAGGTCCGCCGCGACCTGAACCGCCGCCGCCAATAGTCGTTTTGTCCCAAAAAGACGATAGCTCGCGGAGTCGCGGTCAGGCCTCAATTCGATGATGGGCACACCCTTGAGAGGAGTGTCCCGCTCGTCGAACCGGAAGCCGTCCGCGTCGACTTCGACGAAGTACCCGTCACCTTTCACAAGGGCGGCGGGAGTTCGCTCCGTCACTTTCAGTGTGATCGCGTGCGGCCACGAACGCTCCACTTCCACGGCGGAGATGCGCGGCAACCGCGCCTTCAGCCGGCGGGCGATCACGTCCGTGTCCACGGAAACCAGCGGCCCGTTGAGCGGCACCTGCGCGGCGTCGCGCACCTGGTCGGGGTAGAGCACCTCCGTGCCCGTCACGCGGACCTGCGTCGCGCGCAGCCAGGCGGAGCCGTACAACAGCCAGGTGCCCGTGCCGCCCAGCACGGTGGCCGCGGCGAGCGCCGTCAGGACGATGAGGCGCCGGCTCCGCCGCGGCGGGCGCTCGGTCCCGCCGTCCTGCTCGCCGGCCGCCGGGGCGGTCGTCGGTACGGCCACGTTCGCCTCCGGGGTCGTCGGAACTGCCTTGCGCTTCCGGGCAGGCTAGTCGTCGTGCTGGGTGCCCGGGCGGCCGCGCGCCGCCCGGCGGGCCGGGCCTCCTCCCCCGTGACCCCAACGGAGCACGGGGGACCCCCGGCGTCGCCCGCCGGGGGTGCCGGAGGTGCCCGGCCGGCACCGGGGTTCAGCCGCGGCGGGCGGCGATCGCCTCGTAGACCATGCCGACGAGCAGCTCGTCGGCGTGCGGGCGGCCGAACTCTGCCGCGGCGCGCGACATTTCGTACAGGCGGTGCGGATCGGTCAGGACGGGCAGCACGTTGCCGAGCACCCACTCAGCGCTGAGGTCCGCGTCGTCGACGATGACGCCGCCGCCCGCCTTGACGAGCGGCTGCGCGTTCAGCCGCTGCTCGCCGTTGCCGATCGGCAGCGGGACGTACGCGGCCGGCAGGCCCACGGCGGAGAGCTCGGCGACGGTCATGGCGCCGGCCCGGCAGAGCATCATGTCGGCGGCGGCGTAGGCGAGGTCCATCCGGTCCAGGTAGGGGACCGGGACGTACTGCGGCATGCCGGGCATGTTGTCGGCGTGCGGGAGCTCGTTCTTCGGGCCGACCGCGTGCAGGATCTGGACGCCGGACTGCTGCAGGCGCGGGGCGACGGAGGCGATCACCTCGTTGAGCCGCCGGGCGCCCTGGGAACCGCCGGAGACCAGCAGGGTCGGCAGGTTCTGGTCGAGGCCGAAGGCGGCACGCGCCTCCGCGCGGACCGCGGCGCGGTCGAGGGTCGCGATGGACCGGCGCAGCGGGATGCCGACGTAGCGGGAGTGCCGGAGCTTGCTGTCCGGGGTGCTCACGGCCACGTAGCCGGTGTAGCGGGAGCCGATCTTGTTGGCGAGGCCCGGGCGGGCGTTGGCCTCGTGCACCACGATCGGCACGCCGAGCCGCTTGGCGGCCAGGTATCCGGGCAGGGCGACGTAGCCGCCGAAGCCGACGAGCGCGTCGGCCTTGGTCCGCTCCAGGATCTGCTCGGCGGCCTTGATGGTGCCGCGCAGCCGCCCTGGGACGGTGATCAGCTCGGGGGTGGGCTTGCGCGGCAGCGGGACGGCCGGGATGAGCGCCAGATCGTAGCCGCGTTCCGGCACCAGCCGGGTCTCCAGACCCCGCTCGGTGCCGAGTGCCGTGATCCCCACGGTCGGGTCCTGCCTGCGCAGGGCGTCGGCGAGCGCGAGCGCGGGCTCGATGTGGCCGGCGGTCCCCCCACCGGCGAGTACGACATGCACCGAAATTCACCGCTCTCCGGACGGTCGCCGTCTGACGAACCGCCTCATCGTCCGTGTCATTGCCCCCGGCCAGTAGCCGGGCCCCCGCGCGTTGAGTGCCGCTCGCGCGGCGGGCTCGCTCCTCGCGAAGGAGATGAGCAGCCCGATCGCGAACATGGTCGGCAGGAGGGCCGAGCCTCCGTAGGAGAACAGCGGGAGCGGGACACCGGCGATCGGCAGCAGGCCGAGCACCGCACCGATGTTGACCACGAACTGCGCCGTGATCCACGTCGTCACGCCTCCCGCGGCAAACCTGACGAAGGGCTCCTCCGTACGACCGGCCACGCGGATACCCGCATAGCCTAGAGCCGCGAAGAGGACGAGCACCGACAGCGTCCCCGTCAGCCCCAGTTCCTCCCCGGTCACGGCGAAGATGAAGTCGGTGTGCGGCTCGGGCAGTTGACCCCATTTTTCCACGCTCGCGCCGAGTCCGGAACCGAACCATCCGCCCGAGGCGAGGGCGTAGATCCCGTGCACGGCCTGCCAGCAGCCGCCACCGGGAGTGACGTCGGTGGCCCCGATGCAGGCGAGCCGGTCCATGCGGTTGCCGCTGGTCTTGATCAGCAGGAAGCCGATCATCCCCGCGACCCCCAGGACGCCCGCGAACAGGCGGGTGGGGGCGCCGGCGATCCACAGCAGGCCGAACAGGATCGCGGTGAGGATGATCGCGGTGCCCATGTCACCGCCGAGCATGATCAGGCCGAGCAGCAGGAAGGCGACCGGCACCAACGGGATCAGCAGGTGCTTCCACTGAACGAGGAGCTTGAGGTCCTCCTTGCGGGCCAGCAGGTCCGCGCCCCACAGGACGAGCGCGAGCTTGCCGAACTCACTGGGCTGCAGCTGGAACGGGCCGCCGAGGTAGAGCCAGTTCTGGTTGCCGTTGACGGACTGCCCTATCCCCGGCACCTGGACCAGGGCCATGAGGAAGACCGAGCCGACGAGCAGCGGGTAGGACAGCGCCCGGTGCAGCCGCACCGGCACCCGCGAGGCCGCGACGAGCAGGCCGGTGCCGAGCACGGCGGCGAACAGCTGCTTGCGGAAGTAGTACGTGGACGGCAGCCCGTACTCCAGCGCCTTGATCTGCGAAGCGGAGAAGACCATCACCAGGCCGAGCACGGTGATCAGCAGGCTGCTGCCGAGGATGACGTAGTACGCGGTCAGCGGGCGGTCCCAGGTCCGCATGGCGCGGTCCAGGACGACCCTGGCGCCCCGCAGCGCGCTGCCCCGCGACGCCTTCCCGCCGGGGGTGCGCGCCCCGGCGGCGGCCGCCCCGCGCCGGGGCGGCACCGCCCGCGGGGGGCGGGCGGGCGCCTTCAGGGCGTTGCGGGAACGAGAACCGGAGGCGTCACCGTGGTCGGCTGCCGTCATGTCCCCTCCTAGGTCGCGGTGCGTGCCGGAGCGGCCCCGGCTACTGCCCGGCGCCGGGCGCCCGCAGATCCCGTACGGCCTGCGCGAAGGCGTTTCCGCGAGCCTTGTAGTCCGCGAACATGTCCATCGAGGCGCAGGCCGGTGCCAGCAGCACCGTGTCCCCCGGGTGGGCGAGGTCCCGCGCGGCGTGGACGGCCGCCGCCATCGCCCCAGTGTCGGTGCGGTCGAGGTCGACGACCGGGACCTCGGGGGCGTGTCGCGCGAGCGCTTCACGGACGAGGGCGCGGTCGGCCCCCATCAGCACGGCGCCGCGCAGCCGCTTGGCCGCGCCCTTGACGAGCTCGTCGAAGGTGGCGCCCTTGGCGAGGCCGCCGCCGATCCAGACGATGTGCTCGTAGGCGGCGAGGGACGCCTCGGCGGCGTGGGTGTTGGTGGCCTTGGAGTCGTCGACGTAGTCCACGTCGTCGATCCGGTCCACGTGGGCGATGCGGTGGGCGTCCGGCCGGAAGGCGCGCAGGCCGTCCCGGACGGCGGTCGGCGAGGCCCCGAACGCACGGGCGAGGGCGGCCGCGGCCAGGGCGTTGGCGATGTTGTGCGGGGCCGGCGGGTGCACGTCGGAGACCTCGGCCAGCTCCTGGGCGTTCTTGTGCCGCTCGGGCGCGAAGGCCCGGTCGACCAGGATGCCCTCGACGACCCCGAACTCTGAGGGCCGGGGGCTGCCGAGGCCGAAGCCGATCGCGCGGCAGCCCTCCTCGACGTCGGCCTCGCGCACCAGCGCCTCGGTGGCGGGGTCCGCGAGGTTGTAGACGCAGGCGACCTTGTTGCCCTCGTAGACGCGGCCCTTGTCGGCGGCGTAGGCCTCCATCGAGCCGTGCCAGTCGAGGTGGTCCGGGGCGAGGTTCAGGACGGCGGCCGAGTGCGGGCGCACCGAGGGGGCCCAGTGCAGCTGGTAGCTGGACAGCTCCACGGCGAGGACGTCGTGCTCCTGCCCGGACAGGACGACGTCCAGGATCGGCGTGCCGATGTTGCCGACCGCCGCGGTGCGCAGGCCCGCAGCGCGCAGGATGGAGGCGAGCATCTGCACGGTGGTGGTCTTGCCGTTGGTGCCGGTGACGGCGAGCCAGGGCGCCGCCCCGGGGCCGCGCAGCCGCCAGGCCAGCTCCACGTCGCCCCACACGGGCACGCCCGCGGCCCCGGCGGCCGTGAAGAGCGGGCTGGTGGGCTTCCACCCGGGCGAGGTGACGATCAGTTCGGTGCCCTCGGGCAGGGTCCGGCCGTCCCCGAGCCGCACGGTGACGCCCAGCGCCTCCAGCTCGGCGGCCTGGGCCCGGGCCGGCTCGTCGTCGCCGTCGTTGACGACCGTCACGCGGGCGCCGAGGGCGTGCAGCACCTTGGCGGCGGGCACGCCCGAGACGCCGAGCCCCGCGACGGTGACCCGGCGGCCCGGCAGTCCGAGCCGCCCGGCCGCCTCGACGGCGGCCGGCGGAAGGCCGCCCGGACGCGAGCCGGGCTCCTGCCCGGGGGCCGAGGTCACTGCGCGGCCACCCAGCCCGCGTAGAAGAGACCGAGGCCGACGGCCATGCACATGCCCTGGATGATCCAGAAGCGGACGACGACCAGGACCTCGCTCCAGCCCTTGAGCTCGAAGTGGTGCTGCAGCGGTGCCATGCGGAAGACCCGCTTGCCGGTCAGGCGGAAGGAGCCGACCTGGATGACCACGGAGAGGGTGATCAGGACGAAGAGGCCGCCCAGGATCGCCAGCAGCAGCTCGGTGCGGGAGCAGATGGCCAGACCGGCCAGGGCGCCGCCGAGCGCGAGCGAGCCGGTGTCACCCATGAAGATCTTGGCCGGCGAGGTGTTCCACCACAAGAAGCCGAAACAGGCGCCCATCAGCGCCGCGGCGACGACCGCGAGGTCGAGCGGGTGCGGTACGTCGTAGCAGCCGGGCCCCGCGGTGATGACGTTGGAGCAGGACTGGCCGTACTGCCACACGCCGATGACGGTGTAGGACGCGAAGACCATCACCGAGGCGCCGGTGGCCAGGCCGTCGAGGCCGTCGGTGAGGTTCACGCCGTTCGACATCGCGAGGATCATGAACAGCGCCCAGATCACGAAGATCACCGGGCCGAGGGACCAGCCGAAGTCCTGTGTGAAGGACAGCCGGGTGGAGGCCGGGGTGACGCCGCGGGCGTCGGAGAACTGCAGCGACAGCACCGCGAAGGTGATGCCGACGATCAGCTGGCCCGCCATCTTCGCCTTGGCCCTCAGGCCCAGGCTGCGCTGCTTGACGATCTTGATGTAGTCGTCGAGGAAGCCGACGACGCCCAGTCCCGTGAAGAGGAAGAGCACCAGCACGCCGGAGATCGTCGGGCGCTCCGAGGTGATGACCTTGGTGAGCGCGTACGCGACGAGCGTGGCCAGGATGAAGGCGATGCCGCCCATGGTGGGCGTACCGCGCTTGCTGTGGTGTTCCTTGGGCCCGTCGTCGCGGATGAACTGGCCGTAGCCCTTGCGGGCCAGCAGCTTGATCAGCATCGGGGTACCGACGAGGGACAGGAACAGACCGAGAACACCCGAGACCAGGATCTGGTTCATTACTCAGCGCCCCCGCCCTCGACGCCGTCGAGCAGCGCGAGTGCGACCCGCTCCAGGCCGACCGCCCTCGATGCCTTCACCAGCACGACGTCCCCCGGACGCAGTTCACTGCGCAACAGGTCGATCGCCGCCTCAGCGTCGGACACGTGCACCGACTCCTCACCCCACGAACCCTCGTTGTAGGCGCCCATTTGCACCCAGGCGGCCGCCTGGCCGCCGACTGCCACGAGCTTGCTGACGTTGAGCCGGACGGCCAGCCGTCCGACAGCGTCGTGCTCCGCGAGGGCCTCCCCGCCGAGCTCCGCC
Source organism: Streptomyces sp. NPDC006207 (assembly GCF_040613835.1). Taxonomy (NCBI): domain Bacteria; kingdom Bacillati; phylum Actinomycetota; class Actinomycetes; order Kitasatosporales; family Streptomycetaceae; genus Streptomyces; species Streptomyces sp. NPDC006207. Next base: position 147,705 of record NZ_JBEXSX010000016.1, read on the forward strand.
ATCTCGCCCAGCACCGCCCACGTGCGTCCCCCGCGTGCCTCGGCGGCACGGCCCATGGCCGCGAGCGCGCGCAGGGCGGCTCGCATGGATTCGGGGTTCGCGTTGTAGGCGTCGTTCACGACCGTCACGCCGTCCGGCCGTTCGACGACCTCCATGCGCCAGCGGGACAGCGTCCCCGCCTCGGAGAGCGCGGTGGCGATCTCGTCGACGGGCATGCCGAGTTCACGGGCTACGGCGGCCGCGGCAAGCGCGTTCGACACGTGGTGCTCACCGTACAGGCGCAAGGTCACTTCGCTGCACCCGGTAGGCGTTGTGAGCGTGAACACGGCCTGACCTCGGTCGTTGAGGCGGACGTTCTCGGCGCGGACGTCTGCGTCGGCGGACTCGCCGAACAGCACGACGCGCGCCTTGGTGCGGGAGGACATGGCGCGTACGAGGGGATCGTCCGCATTGAGCACGGCGACGCCGCCGTCGGCGGCCTCCGGCAGCGCCTCGACCAACTCGCCCTTGGCTTGGGCGATCTGCTCTCGGCCGCCGAACTCGCCGATGTGGGCGGTGCCGACGTTGAGGACCACGCCGATCCGCGGCGGGGTCAGCTCGGTGAGGTAGTGGATGTGGCCGATGCCGCGGGCGCCCATCTCCAGCACCAGGTGCCGGGTGGTGTCGTCGGCGCGCAGCGCGGTCAGCGGCAGCCCGATCTCGTTGTTGAGCGAGCCGGGCGTCCAGACGGTCGGGGCGAGCCGCTGCAGCACCTGTGCGGTGAGGTCCTTGGTGCTGGTCTTGCCCGCCGATCCGGTCAGCGCCACGAGGGTCGCGCCGAGCCGTTCGATGACGTGCCTGGCCAGTGCGCCCAGGGCGAGCTGGACGTCGTCCACGACGATCGCGGGCACGCCGACCGGCCGGGCCGCCAGAACGGCGACCGCTCCGGCCGCCACGGCCCGCTCCGCGTAGTCGTGACCGTCCACGTGCTCGCCCTGGAAGGCGACGAAGAGGCCGCCCGGCGTCACCTTGCGGGAGTCGATCTCCACGGACCCGGTGACGGGCACCGTCGGGTCCGGTATGTCGTACGTGCTCCCGCCGACCGCGTGTGCGACCTCGGCGAGGGTGAGTGGGATCACAGCTGGTCCTGGTCCTTCTCCTGCGCTGGTGTGCCGGCGGCCCGTTCGATGGCCGCGCGCAGCACTTCTCGGTCGTCGAAGGGGCGTACCACTCCGGCGATGTCCTGGCCCTGCTCATGGCCCTTGCCGGCCACCAGTACGGTGTCGTCCGGCCGGGCCAGGGCGACGGCGGTCGCGATGGCCGCCGCCCGGTCGGGTTCGACGACGACATGGCCCCGCTCGTGCGCGGGCACCCCGGCTGCTCCGGCCAGCATCGCGGTGAGGATCGCGAGCGGATCCTCGGAGCGGGGGTTGTCCGAGGTCAGCACGGCCGTGTCGGCCAGCCGTGCCGCGGCGGCGCCCATCGGGCCGCGTTTGGTCTCGTCGCGGTCCCCGCCGCAGCCGAGGACGATGTGCAGGTTGCCCTTGGTGACCTTGCGCAGGGCCCGCAGCACCGATTCGACGGCGTCGGTCTTGTGGGCGTAGTCGACGACCGCGAGGTACGGCTGGCCCGCGTCGACGCGCTCCAGCCGGCCCGGCACGCCCGGGACGGCGGCGACGCCCTGGGCGGCCGTCTGCGGGTCGATCCCGGCCACCGCCAGGGCGGCGATCGCGGCGAGGGCGTTGGCGACGTTGAAGGGGCCGGGAAGGGGCGAGGCGGCCTCGATGCGCACGCCGCCCGGGCCGACGACGGTGAAGGTGGAGCGCAGCGGCCCGGTCACGACGTGCTCGGCGCGCCAGTCGGCGTCGGGGTGGCCGTCGGCGGAGAAGGTGGTGACCGGCACCTGCGACTCGCGGACCAGGCGGCGGCCGTACTCGTCGTCGATGTTGACCACGCCGGCCTTGCTGCGGCGCGGGGTGAACAACTGCGCCTTGGCCTGGAAGTAGTCCTCCATGCCCGAGTGGAACTCCATGTGCTCGGGGCTGAGGTTGTTGAAGACGGCGACGTCGAAGACCGCCCCGTCCACCCGTCCCAGCACCAGGGCGTGGCTGGAGACCTCCATGACCAGGGACTCGATCCCGCGCTCGCGCATCACCGCGAAGAGTGCCTGCAGGTCCGTGGCCTCGGGGGTGGTGCGCTCGCTCTTGATCCGCTCGTCGCCGATCCGGGACTCGACCGTGCCGATCAGTCCCGTCCCGCCGCCGTGCACCGCCCGCAGGCCGCCCTCGATGAGGTAGGCGGTGGTGGTCTTGCCGGAGGTGCCGGTGATCCCGATCTGCAGCAGGTCCTCACCCGGCCGGCCGTAGATCTCGGCGGCCAGCTCGCCCATCCGCGACCGGGGGTCCTGGACCGTCAGCACCGGCAGGCCGGTCGCCGCCGCACGCTCGGCGCCCGCCGGGTCGGTGAGGATCGCCGCGGCCCCCAGTTCGGCCGCCTGCGGGGCGAAGTCGGCACCGTGGAAGCGGGCGCCGGGCAGCGCGGCGTACAGGTCGCCGGGGCGGACGGCCCGCGAGTCGTGCGTGATCCCGGTGACCGGGGCGGCGCTGGGCGCGGGCGGTTCCGCGCCCAGCCGCGCGGCCAGTTCCGCGGTCGGTACGGGCCGGACCCGGGTGGGGCGGGGCGCGCCCGGCTGCGTCGGTTCGGGGCGGGGGGACTGATCAGCGTGTGACACGGCCGTGAGAGTACCCGCCGGGCCGGGCTCCGGGCCAAAAGCCCCTCGCCGGGCTTCCGGCCTGCTGCTTCCTCCGGTACGGTCCGCGTGCGCGGGGCTACCGCCCGTACCTTCCGCTGTGGGGTCGTGTCCGTTCACGGCCGCCGTTCCTTCCTCCCCTGCTCGCCGGTCACGGCTTCGAGGGGTCCCACTCGACCGGCAGGTTCGGGGCCTTGGTTCCGCTGGGCGCCGCCTGCAGGGACTTCAGGGCGAACTCCATGACCCGCTTGAACACCGGGCCGCAGATCTGACCACCGAAATAACTGCCGCGGGTCGGGTTCTGGATCACGCAGGACACGGTCAGCCGCGGGTCGTCGGCGGGGGCGAATCCCATGAACGAGGCCGTGTAGCCGCTGTAGGTGCCCGTTTCCGGGTCCACCCGGTTGGCCGTGCCGGTCTTGCCCGCGACGCGGTACCCCGCGATGCGGGCCCTGGTGCCGGTGCCCTGCTCGTCGCCGACCACGGACTCCAGCATGGTGGTGAGCGTCTTGGCGGTCTTCGCGCTGACCACCCGGGTCCGCGGCGCCTGCGGGGACGGGACGAAGCGGCCGTCCGGGCCGGTCGTGCCGCGCACCAGGCTGGGCTCGACCCGTACACCGCCGTTGGCGATCGTCGAGTACACCGAGGTGGCCTGCAGCGCGTTCAGCGACAGGCCCTGCCCGAAGGGGATGGTGTACTGCTGGGACGCGTTCCACTGGTCCGGCCTCGCCAGGATGCCGGGCGTCTCGCCGGGGAAACCGACCCCGGTGGGCCGCCCGATGCCGAATTTCCTCAGGTACGAGTAGAGGACGCGGTTGGCCTGCTTCTGGTTCTTGCCGAGTTGCTCGGCGGCCAGGATCGTGCCGATGTTGCTGGACTTGGCGAGCACGCCGTTCAGGGTCAGGTGCCAGGTGCCGTGGTCCACGTCGTCGTGGAAGACGCGGTCGGCGCGCGGCAGGGTGCCGGGCACCGTGACGTGGGTGTCCGGGGTGGCCACGCCCTCGTCGAGGACCGCGGCCATGGACATCAGCTTGCTGACGCTGCCGGGCTCGTACGCGTCCTGCAGCGCGGCGTTGCCGAGGGCGGTGGGGTCGGCCCGGGTCAGGTCGTTGGGGTCAAAGCCGGGGGCGTTGGCCATGGCCAGCACCTGCCCGGTGCGGGTGTCCTGGACGATCACGTAGCCGCGGTCGGCGTCGGACGCCCTCACCTGCTGGGTGATCGCCCGCTGGGCGGCCCACTGGATGTCCCGGTCCAGGGTCAGCTCCACGTCGGTGCCGGGCTCGGCGGCGCGCTCCTGCACGCTGGCCGTGGGCACCCGGCGGCCGCCGGACTGGGCGTAGGTGACGGTGCCGTCCTTTCCCGCCAGTGCCTTGTCGAGGCGGCTCTCCAGACCGCCGCCGCCCGCGCCGGAGGCGTTCACCCAGCCGATCACGCCCGCCGCGAGGTCACTCGCGGGGTAGACGCGCTTGGCGTGCCGGAGCCGGAAGACCCCGGCGAGGTAGTTGACGCCGTCGCCCTTCTCGGCCCGGTCGGCGAGCGCGCTCTGCAGGTCCTTGATCTGGTTCCAGACCTGCGGCGACTGCTGCCGGGCGATGATCTCGTTGCGCGATCCCGGGTAGTTGGCGAGCTGCTTCGCGATCTCCTTCTGGTCGCCGTCGACGATCGGCGCGAGCAGTTCCGCGGCGCGCGCCGGAGCGTCCTTCACCTCGGCGTACTTGGGGGTGAAGAGCATCGGGTCGGCCGTGATGTCGTACGCGTCCACGGTGGTGGCCAGATCGACCCCGTTGCGGTCGGTGATCGTCCCGCGCTCGGCGGCGAGGGTCACCTTGACGTTGCGGTTGACCTCGGCCTTCGCGGCGTAGGTCGCGGCGTCCACGGCCTGCACCTGGAAGAGCCGGATCACGAAGGTGAGCATCACCAGCGTGAGAGCGAAGCTGACCAGTCGCAGGCGCGGCCGTGGCCGGCCCAGCCGCAGCAGCGGCGCACCGGCCGGCGTGACCGGGCGCGGGGGCCTGCGCCGCGGCGGTACGGCCCCGCGGCCGGCCCGGTCCCGGGCGCCCCTGGCGTCGCGTCCGCCGGCGGCCGGCCTGCGGGCCCCGGGATTGCGTCCGTGCGGCACGCCGGAGGTGCCGGCGCTGCCGGACGTGCCGGACGCGCCGGATCCCTCGCGGCGGGGGGTGGGCTTGCGGGCCCGCGGGTCGCGGCCCGCCTCGCGGGCGGTCCGGCCGCCGTCGTCACGTGGCCGCGCCCCGCGCGCGGCGGGCTGGCGTGCCCCCGCCTGCTGCCCGGGTGCGGTCCTGCGGCGGGGCTCGCCGGTCTCGCCGCCGCGTGCGGGCGTTCCGGCGTCGCCGTCGCGTCCCCGGGGCACCTGCCGGCGCCGGGGGGCGGCTCCGCCGCCGTCACCGCGGCCGCCACGGCCCCGGGCGTCGGGCCCCGGGCGGCCGGCGCCGTTCTCCCGGCCGGCCCGGTCACGCCGTTCGCCGCGGTCGCCCCGCTCGCGCGGCGGCTCCCCGTCGCGGGTCACCACGCCCCGGCACCTTCCCGGCCGGCCGGACGGGCGGATCGGTGCGGGTGGAGGGCACGGGGCCCCGGAGCAGCGGTCACGGGGTCTCCTTGGGGCTCGTGCTGGGCTTGGCGGAGGCGGACGGCGTCGGGCCCAGGGAGGCGGCCGCGGAGCCGCTGGGAGCGACGGTGGCGGGCGCCGTGCTCGGGCTGGGGGCCGGCACGTAGGGCGCGGCGCCGGGCCTGCCCAGGACCCTGCCGTCGGGGGCGAGGAAGGCCGGGTTGCCACCGGGGACCATGCCCAGGTCGCGGGCCTGCTCGTCCAGCGCGTCCGGCGCCGAGTACTGGTCGACCTCCTGCTGCAGCGCCTGCTCCTCGTCGGTGTACTGGGTGGTCTTCTTCTGCAGCTCGCTGAGCTTGAAGGAGTCCCGGTTCACCGCCGAGTTGAGCAGCAGCAGGGTGATCAGGCCGCCGCCCAGCAGCAGCACGATCAGCAGGACGAAGGGCGAGCGCGCCGCCGAGGTGCGCCGCCTCACGCCCGGGCCTCGCGGATCCGCTGGGCGCCGCGCAGCCGCGCCGGGGCGGCCCGGCGGTTGGCGGCGATCTCGTCCTCCGTGGGCAGCTCGGCGCCGCGGGTGAGCAGCTTGAGCCGCGGCTGGTACTGCTCCGGCACCACGGGCAGGCCGGGCGGCGCCGTGATGGCCGCGCCGGCGGCGAGGACGCCCTTGACGAGGCGGTCCTCCAGGGAGTGGTAGGACAGCACGACGATCCGGCCGCCCACGGCGAGCGTGGCGACGGCCGCGGGGATGGCGCGCTCCAGCACTGTCAGCTCCCCATTGACCTCGATGCGCAGCGCCTGGAAGGTGCGCTTGGCCGGGTTGCCTCCGGTCCGCTTGGCGGCCTGCGGCAGCGCCTCGCGGATCAGCTCGACCAGCCGGGCGCTGGTGGTGAAGGGCTCGCGTGCCCGCTCGCGGACGACCGCCTCCACGATCTTGCGGGCGAACTTCTCCTCGCCGTAGTCGCGCAGCACCCGCACCAGCTCGCCCGGCGGGTAGGTGTTGAGGACCTCGGCGGCGCTGATGCCCGCGGTCTGGTTCATGCGCATGTCCAGCGGCGCGTCCTGGGCGTAGGCGAAGCCGCGGTCGGCCTCGTCCAGCTGCATGGAGGAGACGCCCAGGTCGAACAGGACGCCCTGCACCTTCGGGACGCCGAGCCGCTCCAGCACCTCGGGGATCTCGTCGTAGACGGCGTGCACGAGGGTGGCCCGGTCGCCGTACGGGGCGAGCCGCTCACCGGCGAGCTTGAGCGCGGCGGGGTCGCGGTCGACGGCGACCAGCCGGACCTCGGGGAACCGCCGCAGCAGTGCCTCGCTGTGCCCGCCGAGGCCGAGGGTGGCGTCCACGACCACCGCGCCCGGCGCTTCGACGGCGGGCGCCAGCATGTCCAGGCAGCGGTCCAGCATGACCGGGACGTGGCGTGGCTCGGACGGGGTGGTGCTCATGAAGCCCTTCTCATCTGCTCGCGGGGACGTACCACTGGGTCCCCGCCCGCTCGTGGGCGGCCTTCTGGCACCGGGGAAGGAGTGCCAGCGGACCGGGGAGCGGGAGGAGGCCGAGCGTCACGTACTCGTACGTGAGCCATCAGGCTACGGGCGAGGTCACAGTAAGCCGGGAGGCACCTCCTGGGACAACGCCGAAAAGGCGTCTTCCTGACCCGCCAGATAGTCCTCCCAGGCCGCCGCGTCCCAGACCTCGACCCGGGTGTTGGCGCCGATCACCGCGCAGTCGCGGCGCAGTCCGGCGTAGTCGCGCAGGGGCTGCGGGAGGGTGACGCGGCCCTGCTTGTCGGGGACCTCGTCATGGGCGCCGGCGAAGAGCACGCGCATGTAGTCGCGTGCCGCCCTGGAGGTGAGGGGGGCGCTGCGCAGCTCCTCGGTGAGGGCGCGGAAGCCCTCGACCGGCCATACGTACAGGCAGCGCTCCTGGCCCTTGGTGATGACCAGGCCGTCCGCGAACTGTTCGCGGAACTTCGCGGGGAGGACCAGCCGGCTCTTGTCGTCCAGCCGTGGCGCGTACGTCCCGAGGAACATCCGCACCTCCCGCACCAGGTTGGTCGACCCACTTCGCGCCACTTTACTCCACCGGCCCCCACGGTCAACGAGAAGCCTGCCCTGGCACGGGCGCCCTCGTGGGCGTCCGCGCCCGAATCACCCGCACGGGCGAGCGCGCGCGACGCCTGTGGGTTACCTCACAGTGCACCGGTTTGACCGAGATTTGCCGGACCCTCCAGCAGGTCGGAAGAGACCGTGCCCTCTACGGTCGTGTCATGTCGATAAACGCGCATGAGTCCGCGGTTCCCGCCGGCACCGGCACGGCGTCCGTCACCGACCGGCTGGTCGAGGCGAACCGGCGCTACGCGGAGCAGTTCCGCGACCCCGGCATGGACGCCCGCCCCGTTCTGCAGGTGGCCGTGGTCGCCTGCATGGACGCCCGCCTCGACCTGCACAAGGCGCTGGGCCTGGAGCTCGGCGACTGCCACACCATCCGCAACGCCGGCGGTGTGGTCACCGACGACACCATCCGCTCGCTGACCATCAGCCAGCGCGCCCTGGGCACCCGCTCGGTCGTGCTGATCCACCACACCGGCTGCGGCCTGGAGTCGCTGACCGAGGAGTTCCGCACGGAGCTGGAGGAGGAGGTGGGCCAGCGTCCGACCTGGGCGGTGGAGTCCTTCCGTGACGTCGACCAGGACGTGCGGCAGTCGATGCAGCGGGTCCGGACGTCCCCCTTCCTGACCCACACGGGCGATGTGCGGGGGTTTGTGTTCGACGTGCACACCGGCCTGCTGCGCGAAATCACAAACGAGTAACGGAAGCGGAGTGACGCGGAGCATAGTTGAAGGGGAGAATGCTTCGTATAACGGGGAGGGCCGGTCCAGGGATGACCGTGTCCCCAGGAACGGGCCGAGGAGAACCGGGTGACGACCTATGACGCGCGAGCGAGCCTCAGCGATCTGACTGCCACGGCGGACCGCGTACGCCGGTCGGTGGAGAACGTGATCGAGGGCAAGCCCGAGGTCGTACGGACTGCGCTGACGGTGCTGCTCGCCGAGGGACATCTGCTCATCGAGGATGTCCCCGGCGTCGGCAAGACGATGCTTTCCAAGGCGCTGGCCCGGTCGATCGACTGCTCGGTCCGGCGCATCCAGTTCACGCCGGACCTCCTGCCGTCGGACATCACCGGGGTCAGCGTCTTCGACCAGCAGCGCCGCGACTTCGAGTTCAAGCCGGGCGCGATCTTCGCGCAGATCGTCGTCGGCGACGAGATCAACCGCGCGTCGCCCAAGACGCAGTCGGCGCTGCTGGAGTCGATGGAGGAGCGGCAGGTCACCATCGACGGCAGCACCTACCCGCTGCCGAGCCCCTTCATGGTCATCGCCACCCAGAACCCGGTGGAGATGGAGGGGACGTATCCCCTGCCCGAGGCGCAGCGGGACCGCTTCATGGCCCGGGTCTCCATCGGCTACCCCAGCATGGAGGCCGAGCTGGAGATGCTCGACGTGCACGCGGGCGTCAGCCCGCTGGACGACCTGCAGCCGGTCGCCCACGCGCACGAGATCGTCAAACTCGTCGAAGCGGTACGGACGGTGCACGTGTCCCCGGCCGTGCGGCACTACGCGGTGAGCCTGGTCTCGGCCACCCGGGACCACCCGGACCTGAGACTCGGCGCCTCCCCACGCGCCACGCTGCACCTGGTGCGCGCCGCCCGCGCCGCGGCGGCCCTGGACGGCCGGGACTACGTGCTCCCCGACGACGTCCAGACGCTGGCCGGCGCCGTGCTGGCGCACCGTCTGCTGCCGACCGCACAGGCCCAGTTGAACCGGCGCACCCCGGAGCAGGTCGTCGCGGAGATCGTGCAGCGCACGCCGGTCCCCGACCCGTACGGCAGCCGGTGACCCGGACGACGGACGGGGACGCTGGAGGTGCCGCGTGACCGAGCGTGAAAGCGGCTTCCGGGCCGCCCTGGGCGGCCTCACCACGCGGGGCCGCTCGTTCCTCGCCGCGGGGATCGCGGCGGCCGTCTGCGCCTACGTCCTGGGGCAGCCGGACCTGCTGCGGGTCGGCCTGCTGCTGGCCGTGCTGCCGCTGGTCTGCGTGGCCGTGCTCCACCGCACGCGCTACCGCGTCGCCGGCAGCCGCCGGCTGTCGCCCTCGCGCGTGCCGGCAATGTCCGAGGCGCGGGTGCACCTGCGGGTGGACAACGTGTCGCGGCTGCCCACCGGCCTGCTGATGCTCCAGGACCGGGTGCCCTACGTGCTGGGGCCCAGGCCCCGCTTCATCCTGGACCGGGTGGAGCCCGGCGGCCACCGCGAGGTGTCCTACCGGGTCCGTTCCGACCTGCGCGGGCGCTACCCGCTGGGGCCGCTGCAGCTGCGGCTGACCGACCCCTTCGGCATGTGCGAGCTGACCCGCTCCTTCAGCGCGTACGACACCCTGACCGTGGTGCCCCGCGTGGAACCGCTGCCGCCGGTCAAGCTCAAGGGCGACTCCTCCGGCTACGGGGAGAGCCGCACCCGCGCGCTGACCCTGGCGGGCGAGGACGACGTGATCCCGCGCGGCTACCGCCACGGCGACGACCTGCGCCGGGTGCACTGGCGCTCGACCGCCAAGTACGGCGAGCTCATGGTGCGCCGCGAGGAGCAGCCGCACCGCGCCCGGTGCACGGTGCTGCTGGACACCCGGGCCGTGGCGTACTTCGGCGCCGGGCCGGACTCGGCCTTCGAGTGGGTGGTGTCCGGGGCGGCCTCGGTGGCGATGCACATGCTGGAGCGCGGCTACTCCGTACGGCTGCTCACCGACACCGGCACCACGGTGCCCGGGAACGACGGCTTCGGCGGCACCGACTCCTCGGACGCGGCCGGCACCCTGCTGGACACCCTGGCGGTGGTCGACCACTCGGACGGCGCCGGGCTCTCCCGTGCGCTGGACGTGCTACGCACGGGCAGCGAGGGCCTGCTGGTGGCGTTCTTCGGGGACCTCGACGAGGAGCAGGCCGCGATGGCGGGGCGGATGCGGCAGCGGGCGGGGGCCGCCGTCGCCTTCGTCCTGGACAGCGCCGCCTGGGGGGCGCTGGACGAGGACGGGACGGGACGGCCCGAGGCGCCGCGGACGGGCACGGACGCGGACGCGCCGGAGGACGGCTCGGCCCGGGCCGTGCGGATGCTGCACGAGGCGGGCTGGACGGTGCTCCCGGCCGCCGCCGGCGACGGGCTGCCCGACCTGTGGCAGCGCGCCGACCGGTACCGGTCGCGTGAGGAGGCGGGGACGCGATGATGAGCGGACGAGGGCGGCTCGCGGTCTGCGCGGCGGCGGCGACGCTGATGACCGCCTGCTCGCTGCTGCCGCTGGCGACGCCGAACTCGTGGATCCTGCAGGCCGCCTTCCTGGTGGCGCTGCAGACCGGGGTGGGCGCGCTGGCCCGGCGGGTGCCGCTGGCCCGCCCGCTGACCGTGCTGGCACAGGCGGTGGTCACGCTGCTGGTGCTCACCTTGATGTTCGCCGGCGAACAGGCCCTGCTCGGGTTCCTGCCGGGGCCCGCGGCGTTCACCCAGTTCGGCAACCTGCTGACGGCCGCGATGCAGGACGTGACCCAGTTCGCCATCCCGGCGCCGGTCACCCCGGGCATCCGGCTGCTGCTGCTCGGCGGCGTGCTGCTGATCGGGCTGACCGTGGACGCGCTGGCGGTGACCTACGGCAGCGCGGCCCCGGCCGGGCTGCCGCTGCTGGCCCTGTACTCGATCGCGGCGGGGCTGGCCGGGGGCGATGGCACCCGCTGGCCGTACTTCCTGCTGGCGGCCGTCGGCTACCTGCTGCTCCTGCTGGCCGAGGGCCGGGACCGGATCTCGCGCTGGGGCCGGGTCTTCGGCGGCGTCGGGTCCGGGGCGCGCGCCGGGTACGGAGGACCGACCGGGGCGGTGGCCCCGGTGCGGACCGGGCGCCGCATAGGGGCGATGGCGCTCGGCATCGCCCTGGTGGCGCCGGCGGCGCTGCCCTCGATGGGCGTCGGGCTGCTGCCGACGGGGGGCTCGGGCACGGGCAACGGACGCGGCGGCGGCACGATCTCCGCGGTCAACCCCGTGGTCGCGCTCCAGGACAACCTCAACCAGCCCGACGACCGGGTCGTGCTCCGGTACCGGACGAACGCCGTCTCCAACGCGGACATGTACCTGCGGATCGTGGCGCTGGACCGCTTCACCGGTGACAAGTGGGAGCCCGCGCAGCGCTCCCTGACGGGCGTGCCCAAGGTGCTGCCCAGCCCCCAGGGGCTCGGTCCCGACGTGAAGGCCACCGAGGTCGCCACCTCGGTCGCGGCGGACAAGAGCTACGTCCAGATGTGGCTGCCGCTGCCGTACCCGGCCACACAGGTGCAGGTCGACGGGCGCTGGCGCTTCGAGCCCACCGGCCGCACCATCATCGGCGACCGGGGCCAGACCACCTCGGACACCCGTTACCAGGTCAGCAGCCTGGCGCTGGAGCCGACCGCGGAGCAGCTGGCGAGCGCGCCGCCTGCCGACGCCCGGCTGCGGGCCGAGTACACGAAGGTGCCGGACTCGCTGCCCCCGGTGGTGGCGCAGACGGCCCTGGAGGTCACCAAGGACGCCACCAACGACTACGAGCGTGCCCTCGCGCTGCAGCGGTGGTTCACCTCGGGCGCCTTCTCGTACGACACCTCGGTGCGCTCCGGCACCGGTGTGCAGGCCATCACCCGCTTCCTGCGCAACAAGGAAGGGTTCTGCATCCACTTCGCCTTCACGATGGCGGCGATGGCGCGGACCCTGGGCATCCCCGCGCGGGTGGCGGTCGGCTTCACGCCCGGCACCTCGGAGTCGGACGGTGCGTACGCGGTGGGGCTGAAGGACGCGCACGCCTGGCCCGAGGTGTACTTCGAGGGCGTCGGCTGGACGCGGTTCGAGCCCACGCCGACCCGCGGCACCCTGCCGGGCTACACCCAGGAGGCGGCCACCTCCGACTCCGGGCCCACGGCGCCCGACACCCCTGAGCAGTCCGCGGGGGCCGGGGCCAGCACCGGCCCGACCGTCTCCCCGTCCTGCCTGGGCAAGGACGCCCAGCTCGGCAACTGCGACCCCCTGGGGCAGGCCTCGGGCGTCGGCACGCAGGACGAGCGGCTGTGGCCGCGGATCGTCACGTGGACGCTGCGCGTCCTCGCCTGGGCCGTGGTGCCGCTGGTGGTCCTGGTCCTGCTGCTGCCGCTGCTCTTGCGGCGCAGGCAGCGTTTCCAGCGACTGCGCGGCGGCGGCCAGGACCCGGCGGCACTGGCGGCATGGCTGGAGCTCACCGGGCGTGCCCGGGGCACGGCGGGAGCCGACGGGCAGGGGCAGGGCGGGGCATCGCAGGGCCTGACGGCCGGCGAGCTGGACGCCATGGGCGCCCGGGACGGTGCCCGGACCCTGGCGGCCTGGCTGGAGCTGATCGACACCGCCTGGGACTACGGTCTGCGGCCCGACGAGTCCGAGACCCCGCGCCGGGTCGCGGCGCGCCTCGTCCGCGACGGCGGGCTGGAAGGGCCCTCGGCGGAGGCGGCGCAGCGTCTGGCGACCTCGGTGGAGCAGGCCCTGTTCTCGCCGCGACCGCCGGCGGCCACGGGCTCGGCGAAGGACGTCCAACTGGTGCGGGAGGGGCTGCGCAGGAACGCGGACGGCATGACGCGGATCCGTGCCGTGCTGCTGCCGCGTTCCACGGTCCGGGTCGTCTGGCGGTCCGCGGAGCGCTGGTCGGCGGCCTCGGCCCGCTTCTCTGCCAGGCTGCGCGGTGCGGGCGACGCCGTGATGCGACCGCTGCGGCAGCGCCGGAGCTCCTGAGGGGGCATCGGCAACGCGTTGTTCATCGCCACCTCGCTGGCGGTGATCGTGGCCTCCGCGAGCGGCGGCTTCGTGGGCGCGATC